>NZ_JBIVAB010000003.1:0-15006 GCF_044745345.1 Pseudomonas sp. NPDC087029
GGCACCTCGGGCTAACAGCTTGCCATTCACCGCTCTCACTCTAGATCTTATCCCCTCATGCAGACACAAGCGGGCTTGCCCCGCGAAGAGGCCGGCACAGGCACACACAAACTCAAACCGATTTGCTGACTTCTCCCGACTGCGCTGTTTCAGCAGGCTCAGCCTTCTCTTCCACCTCGGTATCCTCGGCCGCCACCGGCGCCTGCATCACATCCTGCACGGTCTGCTCATCCACCCGTGGGTCGAGCGCGGCCGACAAGGGCGAACCCGCCGCCGGCATCGCCACGTGCCCCAGCGGCGCATCCTGCACCTGGTGCAGGCCGGTAACCGCTTTCGGCCGAATGCGCCACACCAGCACCAACGCGAAGAACACGAAGAAGGCATAGAGCATCTGAGGGCCCAGCACCTTCATCAGCACCCCCGCCGCCAGCGGCCCGATGCACGCCCCCACGCCATAGGTGACCAGCAGCATGGCCGTCAGCGAAACCCGCCGCTCGCTCTCCACATGGTCATTGGAAAACGCCACCGCCAATGGGTACAGGCAGAACTGCAGCAAAGAAATCACGAAGCCGACGCCAAACAGCAACTCCAGCGGCACGCTGGGCAGGATCGCCAGCGGCGCCGCAGCCAGTGCCAGCCCCACCGCCACGCTGCGGATCAGCACCGCCCGGTCGTAACGGTCGGACAACCAGCCCAGCGGCCACTGCACCACCAGCCCGGCGAAGATACAACAGCCCATGAACAGACCGATCTGCTCGGTAGACAGCCCTTGGCTCGAGGCATACAGCGGCGCCAGGCCGTAGAACGAGCCGACGATCAACCCCGAGCCCAGCACCGTGCTCAGCGACTGCGGCACCCGCTTGATGAAGAACTTCGGCTCCATCGGCGCCGGGCGCAAGGGCGCCGGGTGAATGCGCCGGGTCATCGCCACCGGCACCAGGCACAGGGCGAAGCACATGGCAACCAGCATCAGCAGCTCCGGGCCAAGCTCTGGGTGCACTACCAGGATCAGCTGGCCAAGCACCAGCCCCAGGTAGGAGGCGATCATGTAGCCGCTGAACACCGCGCCGCGGTGCTTGGCGTCGGCCTGCTCGTTGAGCCAGCTTTCGATGACCATGTACTGGCACATCATCCCCAGGCCCACGATCATCCGCAGCCCGACCCAGGCTGGCAGCCAGCTGGTCAGGCCATGGCCGAGCACCGCCGCGCCGACGATACCGGCGCAGGTGGCATAGGCGCGGATGTGCCCGACCCGGCCGATCAGGCGGTGGCCGACCTTGCCGCCCACGGCCAGGCCAAAGTAGTTGGCTGCCATCAAGGCGCCGACCCACAGGCTGTCGACGTGATCGGCCGCCAGGCGCAGGGCCAGGTAGGTACTGAGCAGGCCCGAGCCGATCAGCATCATCAAGGCAGCGAAATACAGCGACTGAAAGGGCTTCCAGATGTTTCGCATACGTCCCCTCGGGCTCCCTGGTCAGGTGGCGTTGGCCTTGGCAAGCATAAAAGCAAATGCGCCGCGGCGCAGGCCCCCTTGAACGAAATACTTGGCCTGCGGCGCATCCAGTGGTGGTTGTGTCGCGATCAGGCCTGCGCCGCCAGAACCCGCCGCTCCCACGGCGTGATCTCGTCGAAGAAGTCGGTCAGCTCCAGGGTCTTGCTGGCAACGTAACCTTCGATGAACTCGCTGCCGAACAGTTCCCGCGCCAGGCTGCTGGCCTTCAGGCGCTCCAGCGCCGCGTGCAGCGTGCACGGCAGGCTCAAGGCCGGCGGCACTTCAAACTCACCCTGGATGGCCGGTGCCGGCTGCAGCCGCTGCTCGATGCCGTGCAGGCCGGCGGCAAGGCTGGCGGCAATGGCCAGGTAGGGGTTGGCGTCGGCGCCGGGCAGGCGGTTTTCCACGCGCCGCGCCACGGGGGCGCTGGCCGGGATACGCAGGCCGGCGGCACGGTTGTCGTGCGACCAGCAGGCGTTGTTCGGCGAGGCATAGGGGCGGCACAGGCGCTGGTAGGAGTTGACGTTGGGTGCGAACAGCGCGGTGAAGTCGGCCATGCAGGCCTGCAGGCCACCGATGAAGTGGTGGAAGATATCGGTCGGCTGGCCTTGCTCGTCACTGAACACGTTACGCCCGCTGGCAATCTCGACCAGGCTCTGGTGGATGTGCATGGAGCTGCCAGGCGTGTGCGCCAGCGGCTTGGCCATGCACACCACGATCAGGCCGTGCTTGAGCGCCACTTCCTTGAGCAGGTGCTTGAACAGGAACGTCTGGTCGGCCAGCAGCAATGGGTCGCCGTGCAGCAGGTTGATCTCGAACTGGCTGACGCCCATCTCGTGCATGAAGGTATCGCGCGGCAGGCCCAGCGCCGCCATGCACTGGTACACCTCCTGGAAGAACGGTCGCAGGCCGTTGTTGGAGCTGACGCTGAAGGCCGAATGGCCGAGCTCGCGGCGCCCGTCCTTGCCCAAAGGCGGCTGAAAGGGCTGCTGCGGGTCGCTGTTGGGGGCGAAGACGAAGAACTCGAGCTCGGTCGCCACCACCGGTGCCAGGCCAAGGGCGGCGTAGCGGGCGATCACCGCCTTGAGCTGGCCGCGGGTGGACAAGGCCGAGGAGCGGCCATCCAGCTCGACGGCATCGCAGATGGCCAGGGCCAGGCCCTCTTCGCTCCAGGGCAGGCGGTGGACCTGCGTGGGCTCGGCCACCAGCGCCAGGTCGCCATCGTCACTGCCGTAGAAGCGTGCCGGCGGGTAGCCGCCCATGATGCATTGCAGCAAAACGCCACGGGCCATCTGCAGGCGCCGGCCTTCGGCAAAACCCTCGGCGGTCATCACCTTGCCACGGGGCACGCCATTGAGGTCGGGGGTGATGCATTCGATCTGGTCGATGCCCTGCAGGCGTTCGGCGAGGGGGCGTTGGGCGGCGGTGGTCATGACGCTTGTCCTTGTTGTTATAGGCTGGCAACAACATAGGCTGGCGGTGTTTAAAATATCAAGCGCCCTGCGTTGGCCCTATTCGCGCAAGGTCATGCCATTGGCGGGCAGCGGCAGCGCCGTCTTGTAGCGCACCTGCTTGAGGGCAAAGCTGGAGCGGATGTTGGCCACCCCCGGCAAGCGCGTCAGGTAGTCGAGAAACCGCTCCAGCGCCTGGATGCTCGGCAACAGCACCCGCAGCAGGTAATCCGGGTCTCCCGTCATCAGGTAGCACTCCATCACCTCGGGCCGCTCGGCGATCTCTTCCTCGAAGCGATGCAGCGCCTGCTCCACCTGTTTCTCCAGGCTGACATGGATGAACACATTGACATCCAGGCCCAGCACTTCCGGCGACAGCAGGGTCACCTGCTGGCGAATCACGCCCAGTTCCTCCATGGCCTTGACCCGGTTGAAGCACGGTGTGGGCGAGAGGTTCACCGAACGCGCCAGCTCCGCGTTGGTGATGCGAGCGTTGTCCTGCAGGCTGTTGAGAATGCCGATATCGGTACGATCGAGTTTGCGCATGAGACAAAATCACCGGTTTCTTATGTTTATGCAGAATATTTATCTGCACTGCTTCGCAAAGGCAATCAACTTGAGAGAAAAATTCTCCCGGGCTGTCTCTACTATGTAATTGACGCTGACCTGCCAGTCACAAGCCGGTACTCAGCGGCGACCGCTTCAGAGCTCACAAAAACAACACCCGAGCGAGCGTAAAAAGCATGAACGAGTACGCCCCCCTGCGTTTGCATGTGCCCGAGCCCACCGGCCGGCCAGGCTGCCAGACCGATTTCTCCTACCTGCGTCTGAACGATGCCGGTCAAGTTCGCAAGCCCCCGATCGATGTCGATGCCGCCGACACCGCCGACCTGTCTTCCAGCCTGGTCCGCGTGCTCGACGAGCACGGCAATGCCCTGGGCCCCTGGGCCGAGGGCATCGACCCCGAGATCCTGCGCCAAGGCATGCGCGCCATGCTCAAGACGCGCATCTTCGACAGCCGCATGGTGGTTGCCCAGCGCCAGAAGAAAATGTCCTTCTACATGCAGAGCCTGGGCGAGGAAGCCATCGGCAGCGCCCAGGCCCTGGCCCTGAACCGCACCGACATGTGCTTCCCCACCTACCGCCAGCAGAGCATCCTGATGGCCCGCGACGTGTCGCTGGTGGAGATGATCTGCCAGCTGCTGTCCAACGAGCGCGACCCGCTCAAGGGCCGCCAGCTGCCGATCATGTATTCGGTGCGCGAGGCCGGCTTCTTCACCATCAGCGGCAACCTGGCGACGCAGTTCGTGCAGGCGGTCGGCTGGGCCATGGCCTCGGCGATCAAGGGCGATACCAAGATCGCCTCGGCCTGGATCGGTGACGGCGCCACCGCCGAATCCGACTTCCACACCGCCCTGACCTTCGCCCACGTGTACCGCGCCCCGGTGATCCTCAACGTGGTCAACAACCAGTGGGCGATCTCCACCTTCCAGGCCATCGCCGGCGGTGAGTCGACCACCTTCGCCGCCCGTGGCGTAGGCTGCGGCATCGCCTCCCTGCGCGTGGACGGCAACGATTTCGTCGCCGTGTACGCCGCCTCGCGCTGGGCCGCAGAACGCGCCCGCCGTGGCCTGGGCCCGTGCCTGATCGAATGGGTCACCTACCGCGCAGGCCCGCACTCGACTTCCGACGACCCCTCCAAGTACCGCCCTGCCGATGACTGGAGCCACTTCCCGCTGGGCGACCCGATCGTTCGCCTGAAGCAGCACCTGATCAACATCGGCCAGTGGTCCGAGGAAGAACACCAGGCGGTCACCGCCGAGTTCGAGGCCGCGGTCATCGCCGCGCAGAAGGAGGCCGAACAGTACGGCACCTTGGCCAACGGCCACATCCCGAGCGCGGCCTCGATGTTCGAGGACGTGTACAAGGAGATGCCCGACCACCTGCGCCGTCAGCGCCAGGAACTGGGGGTTTGAGATGAACGACCACAACAACAGCATCAAACCGGAAACCGCCATGGCCACCACCACCATGACCATGATCCAGGCCCTGCGCTCGGCCATGGATGTCATGCTCGAGCGCGACGACGACGTGGTGATCTACGGCCAGGACGTCGGCTACTTCGGCGGCGTGTTCCGCTGCACCGAAGGCCTGCAGAACAAGTACGGCAAGTCGCGCGTGTTCGACGCGCCGATCTCCGAGAGCGGCATCGTCGGCACTGCCGTGGGCATGGGCGCCTACGGCCTGCGGCCGGTGGTGGAAATCCAGTTCGCCGACTACTTCTACCCGGCCTCCGACCAGATCGTCTCGGAAATGGCGCGCCTGCGCTATCGCTCGGCCGGCGAGTTCATCTCCCCGCTGACCCTGCGCATGCCCTGCGGCGGCGGCATCTATGGCGGCCAGACCCACAGCCAGAGCCCCGAGGCGATGTTCACCCAGGTGTGCGGCCTGCGCACGGTGATGCCGTCCAACCCGTATGACGCCAAGGGCCTGTTGATCGCCTCGATCGAATGCGACGACCCGGTGATCTTCCTCGAGCCCAAGCGCCTGTACAACGGCCCGTTCGACGGCCACCACGACCGCCCGGTGACGCCGTGGTCCAAGCACCCGCAAAGCGCGGTGCCGGACGGCTACTACACGGTGCCGCTGGACAAGGCGGCGATCACCCGCCCCGGCAACGATGTCACCGTGCTGACCTACGGCACCACGGTCTACGTGGCCCAGGTGGCTGCCGAGGAAACCGGCGTCGACGCCGAAGTCATCGACCTGCGCAGCCTATGGCCGCTGGACCTGGAAACCATCGTCGCCTCGGTGAAGAAGACCGGCCGCTGCGTGGTGGTGCATGAAGCCACGCGCACCTGCGGCTTCGGTGCCGAACTGGTGTCGCTGGTGCAGGAGCATTGCTTCCATCACCTCGAAGCGCCGATCGAGCGCGTCACCGGCTGGGACACCCCTTACCCGCACGCACAGGAATGGGCGTATTTCCCAGGCCCTTCGCGGGTAGGTGCGGCATTGAAACGGGTCATGGAGGTCTGAATGGGCACGCACGTCATCAAGATGCCGGACATTGGCGAAGGCATCGCGCAGGTCGAGCTGGTGGAATGGTTCGTCAAGGTCGGCGATGTGATCGCCGAGGACCAGGTGGTGGCCGATGTCATGACCGACAAGGCCACCGTGGAAATCCCCTCGCCGGTCAGTGGCAAGGTGCTGGCCCTGGGTGGCCAGCCCGGTGAAGTGATGGCGGTCGGCAGCGAGCTGATCCGCATCGAGGTCGAAGGCAGCGGCAACCACGTGGATGTGCCGCAGGCCAAGCCGGTGGAGGCCCAGGCTGCCCCGGTGGTCGCCAAGGAACAACCGCGCGTCGAAGCGCAACCGCTGGCCAGCCAGCCAGCCCCGGCCACCTACAGCGCCGCGCCGATCGTGCCGCGCCAGGCCGACGAAAAACCGCTGGCCTCCCCCGCCGTGCGCAAGCGCGCGCTGGATGCCGGCATCGAACTGCGCTACGTGCATGGCAGCGGCCCGGCCGGGCGCATCCTGCACGAAGACCTCGACGCCTTCATCAGCAAGCCGCAGAGCCCTGCGGGCCAGGCGCCGAGCGGCTATGCCAAGCGTACCGACAGCGAGCAGGTGCAGGTGATCGGCCTGCGCCGCAAGATCGCCCAGCGCATGCAGGATGCCAAACGCCGCGTGGCACACTTCAGCTACGTCGAGGAAATCGACGTCACCGCCCTGGAAGCTTTGCGCCAGCAGCTCAACAGCAAGCACGGCGACAGCCGCGGCAAGCTGACCCTGCTGCCGTTTTTGGTGCGCGCCCTGGTCGTGGCCCTGCGCGACTTCCCGCAGATCAACGCCACCTACGACGACGAAGCCCAGGTCATCACCCGCCACGGCGCGGTGCATGTGGGCATCGCCACCCAAGGTGACAACGGCCTGATGGTGCCGGTGCTGCGCCATGCCGAAGCCGGCAGCCTGTGGGGCAACGCCAGCGAGATCGCCCGCCTGGCCAACGCCGCGCGCAACAACAAGGCCAGCCGCGAAGAGCTGTCCGGCTCGACCATCACCCTGACCAGCCTCGGCGCACTGGGTGGCATCGTCAGCACCCCGGTGGTCAACACCCCGGAGGTGGCGATCGTCGGCGTCAACCGCATGGTCGAGCGGCCGATGGTGATCGATGGCCAGATCGTGATCCGCAAGATGATGAACCTGTCCAGCTCGTTCGACCACCGGGTGGTCGATGGCATGGATGCCGCGCTGTTCATCCAGGCCGTGCGCGGCCTGCTTGAGCAACCTGCCTGCCTGTTCGTGGAGTGAGCATGCCCCAGACTATCGACACCACCCTGCTGATCATCGGTGGCGGCCCCGGCGGCTACGTGGCCGCCATCCGCGCCGGGCAGCTGGGCATCCCCACCGTGCTGGTCGAGGGCCAGGCCCTGGGCGGCACCTGCCTGAACGTCGGCTGCATCCCGTCCAAGGCGCTGATCCATGTGGCCGAGCAGTTCCACCAGACTTCACGCTACAGCGGCGCATCCGAACTGGGCATCAGCGTATCGTCGCCGCGCCTGGACATCAGCCGCAGCGTGGCCTGGAAGGACGGCATCGTCGACCGCCTGACCACAGGCGTTGCGGCCCTCTTGAAAAAGCATGGGGTCAAGGTGATCCACGGTTGGGCGAAGATCCTCGACGGCAAGCACGTGGAGGTAGACGGCCAGCGTATCCAGTGCGAGCACCTGCTGCTGGCCACCGGCTCGAACAGCGTCGAGCTGCCCATGCTGCCGCTGGGCGGGCCGGTCATCTCCTCCACCGAAGCCCTGGCGCCCAAAGCCTTGCCCAAGCACCTGGTGGTGGTGGGCGGCGGCTACATCGGCCTGGAGCTGGGCATCGCCTACCGCAAGCTGGGCGCCGAAGTCAGCGTGGTGGAAGCGCGCGAGCGCATCCTGCCCAGCTATGACAGCGAGCTCACCGCGCCGGTGATGGATGCCTTGAAGAAGCTGGGCATCGCCCTGCACCTGGGGCACAGCGTGGAAGGTTACAGCGACGGCTGCCTGCTGGCCCGCGATGGCCAGGGCGCGCAGTTGCGCCTGGAGGCCGACCAGGTGCTGGTGGCCGTGGGCCGCCGACCGCGCACCCAGGGCTTCAACCTTGAGTGCCTGGACCTGAAGATGAATGGCGCCGCGATTGCCATCGACCCGCATTGCCAGACCAGCATGCGCAATGTCTGGGCCATCGGCGACGTGGCCGGCGAGCCGATGCTGGCCCACCGGGCCATGGCGCAAGGCGAGATGGTGGCAGAAATCATCGCCGGCAAGGCGCGACGCTTCGAGCCGGCTGCCATTGCCGCGGTGTGCTTCACCGACCCCGAGGTGGTGGTGGTCGGCCAGACGCCCGAACAGGCCAGCCAGCAAGGCCTGGACTGCATCGTCGCGCAGTTCCCGTTTGCCGCCAATGGCCGGGCGATGAGCCTGGAAGCGAAAAGCGGTTTCGTCAGGGTGGTGGCGCGGCGCGACAACCACCTGATCGTGGGCTGGCAGGCGGTGGGTGTGGCGGTTTCGGAGTTGTCCACGGCCTTTGCCCAGTCCCTGGAGATGGGCGCGCGGCTGGAGGATGTGGCCGGCACCATCCACGCCCACCCGACCTTGGGTGAGGCAGTACAGGAAGCGGCATTGCGCGCGCTGGGGCACGCCCTGCATATCTGACACTGAAGCGGCTGTGGCCGATTTGGCCCGCGGCGCCTGCCCAGGCACCGCGGGCATTTTTTTATTCGCAGATGGCGTTCTTGCCAGCGCCCTTGGCCCGGAACAACGCGCCATCCGCCCGCGCCAATAGCTCACGCGGGGTCTCTCCCGCCCGCCACTTCACTACCCCATAACTCAAGGTCAGCGCATCCTCCCCCACCGGCTCGACGCGCGCTATCGCACATCGCAGCCTGGCCGCACTCTCGAGGGCTTCACGCAACGAGGCCAGCGGCAAGACGACGACGAACGCGTCACCGCCCCAACGGGCCAGCAAATCGTGTTCGCGCAGGCAGCCACGCAGCGCTTCGACGATCTGCACCAACGCCGCATCGCCACGCACATGACCATGGCGATCATTGATCGCCTTGAAATCATCAACATCCATGACAATCACAGCGAGCAACTGGTGAAAACGCTGGGCGCGCTCGCACGCCTTGTGCAGCATCTTCTCGAGGCTGTAGCGGTTGGCGATGCCGGTCAGCGCGTCACGCTCTGCCAGTTCACGGTTCTCGTCGAGCTGGCGTTGCAGCTGCTGGTTGACCCACGACAGCTCGCGGGTATGTTCGGCGACCAGGGTTTCCAGCGACAGGTTCTTCTGCTGCAGCTCGGCCAGCAGGCGCTTGCTGGCGTCGATATTGCGGTGCGCCCCGAGAATGCGTGCCACCGAGCCGTCCTGGTTGCGTTCGATGACAGAGCCTGTGTCCTCGATCCACAGGTAGCTGCCGTCCTGGCACAGGCAGCGGTATTCGATGAGGTAGCGCTCGTTGCGCCGCTGGATGTAGGCCTCGAAGCTCGCCATCACCCGTGGATAATCCTCGGGGTGGATCACGCTCTCCCAGGTCAGCAAGGTATTGGCCATGGAATGGCTGGCATAGCCGAGCATGGCGTACCAGCCAGGGCTGCGATAGACATAGCCGGTGTTGACATGCCAGTCCCAGACGCCATCGCTGATCAACTCGAACAGCGTGTGCAACTGCTGTTCGCTGAAACCGGCGGGTGTCGGCCTTGACTGCTCACTCATGGACGCTCTCCCTGATGTCCCACTGCTGCACTGCGATCAAGCGGCGCTCATGTTTGCCGCAGGCGGCAAGCTTGTGCCCCTGGCAGGCAAGGATATTCCGAGCAGTTTGCCATCAGAATGAATGCACTGCCCTACTTTCCTGGCCCAAAGTGCCTGGCATGGGTTTTGCCCCTCTCACCGGGTTTCGTACCATCCAAGGAGGAGAACATGGCAATCACCCTCAATGGCCTGGGCTGGGCCACCGTGCAGCACCAGCAGCGCATCGACCCGCAACAGGCTCAGCCCGAAGGCGTGGCGTTCCGCGCGCCGCTGGCCGCCAGCAACGCGTCTGCGCAGCAGCAGGGCCAAGGCAGCACCGCGCAGCAAGAGGCTGACGATGCCCGCGCCGAAGCCTTTGCCAAGCTCAAGGTCATGCTGCAGAACCCTGACCTTGCCGCCCGCCAGCAGGCAGGCACCAGTACCCAGGAAACCCGCACGGCGGTGCAGGACTTCCGCGACTACATGGCCAAGTCGCCGGAGGAGAAGATCAAGGAAAAGATCCTTCAGGAGCTGGGCATGACCGCCGATGAGTATGACGCCTTGCCGCCGGAGCAGCAGATGAAGGTCGACCAGCAGGTTGCCCAGCGCATGAAAGAGGACGTCGAGCTGAAGACCCAGGCCAAGCTGGAGCTGCAGGCGCTGCATGCCGAGCACGCGCGCCAGGGCACCGACCTTGCGCCAGCGCAAGGCATCGACGAGCGCGAACAAGCGCTGCAGGCCAGCCAGGCCTGAGCGCATGGGGTGGCCAGTGCAAGGCTGGCTGCCCCGTTGTAGGCGCGTTGCGTGAAGCCTGCAGGACATTTCTTCCCACATCCTCGGCTCCCCGTATAATCCCGCGCCCACCCCTCCAATGATGTTGTCTCATGAAGAAACTGCTGTACGTCGTAACCCTCGCCCTCGCCGTCATTCCCAGCGCCTTTGCCACCCCGCCCGCGACCTTCACCGAAGCCAAGGTCGTTGCCAAGCAGAAGGTCTACCTCGACCAGGCCAGCAGCGCCATGGGCGACCTGTACTGTGGCTGCAAGTGGACCTGGGTCGGCAAGTCCGGTGGCCGCGTGGACCTCAAGTCCTGCGGTTACCAGACCCGCAAGCTGCAGACCCGCGCCGAACGCACCGAGTGGGAGCACATCGTGCCGGCCTGGACCTTCGGCCACCAACGCCAGTGCTGGCAGAACGGCGGGCGCGAGCATTGCGTCGACACCGACCCCACCTTCCGCGCCATGGAAGCCGACTTGTTCAATCTCTACCCTTCCGTGGGCGAAGTGAACGGCGACCGCAGCAACTTCAACTACGGCATGGTCTCGGGCGTCGCCCCGCAATACGGCCAGTGCACCACCAAGGTCGATTTCCAGCAGAAAGCCGCAGA
This sequence comes from Pseudomonas sp. NPDC087029, assembly GCF_044745345.1. Taxonomy (NCBI): domain Bacteria; kingdom Pseudomonadati; phylum Pseudomonadota; class Gammaproteobacteria; order Pseudomonadales; family Pseudomonadaceae; genus Pseudomonas; species Pseudomonas sp. NPDC087029. Next base: position 11,102 of record NZ_JBIVAB010000003.1, read on the forward strand.
ACCGCGCGATGAAGTGAAGGGCCTGGTGGCGCGCACCACGTTCTACATGTTCGACCGCTACCAGCTGAGCATGTCGCGCCAGCAGCAACAGCTGCTGATGGCCTGGGACAAGCAGCACCCGGTGTCTGCCTGGGAAAAGCAACGTGACCAGCGCATCGCCCGGATCATGGGGCACTCCAACCCGTTCGTCAGCGGCGAGCGCACCTGGACGCTCGGCTACAAGCCTGCCGGCGCTTTTGACGTAGCCACCGCTCCAGGCCCGAAAACGCCAGCCAAACCTGTACCCCAGCCGACCCTGGCCAGCGCTGTGACCGAGGGGGCAATCATCGGCAACCGCAATAGCCACGTGTACCACCTGGCCAACGGCTGCCCGGGGTACAGCCAGGTGGCGCAGAAGAACCAGGTAGCGTTCGACAGTGAAGCGCAGGCGCAGGCGGCGGGGTATCGCAAGGCGGGGAACTGCAAGTAGCCGAAGGCCGAATCACGCCATGGCTTGCTGAGTGAGCCATGGTGGCGTTGGTGGCGCAGGGCTTGAATGCATGGCGTCCCAGGGCAGGTTCGAACTGCCAACCTTCCCCTTAGGAGGGGGATGCTCTATCCAATTGAGCTACTGAGACACAAGAACCGGCAACGAATGCTGCGCGGCTGGACGGCAAGCATGTTAACCAGCACGCTGCCGTTTGTCAGCCTCAATCGGGCTTTTTGCCCGTAGCTTTTTTCCGCCCCTCACGCGATCAGCTTTTCCGCGCGCAACAAGGCGAGCAACGCGGCCACCGCCGCATCCAGCGCCCCCGAGTTGTCCAGCAGGTGCACGGGGGCATCGCCATCAACCTGCATGGCCGCGTTGCGCGCCAGGCGCTGGTCGATTTCCTGCAGGGTTTCTCGCCCTCTGGCGAGCAGGCGCTCACGCAGTACCTGCGGCTTTACCACCAGGCACACGGCCAGCAAATCGGGGTAGCGCAGGCGCGCCTGGGGCAGATAGGCACGCGAGCCGTTGACCAGTACCGGGCGCCCTTGCGCCAGCCACTGGTCCACCTGCGCCGGAATGCCGTAGTCCAGCCCGTTGGCGCGCCAGTGCATGGCAAAGTCGCCCGCCGCACGCAGCGTTTCGAAGCGCTCGGGGGTAACGCCATGGGCGTCTTCACCCTTGGCTTCGGCAGAGCGGGTGATGACCCGGCGGGCAATTTCCACCCCCGCCGCAGCCAGCTGCGCACGCGCTGCATCAATCAGGGAATCTTTCCCTGAACCGGAGGGTCCTATCAGAAATATCAGGCGGCCTGAGGCTTCACCTTGGACGCTTGCGTCATGTTGCATAGCCACTATGCTCTATGAAAGGAAACCCGGGCATTTTAGGTGTTTTCCCTACCCTTTGCTGCGTTTTACGGGTTTTTGACGGCAAAGGGCTGACGCGATGGCTGGGCGGATGATGTAAAACTTTTCAAACCAGTACTCATTTCTGATAATTGGTACTGGCAAAAAGCCTGTATCCGGCTCACTATTTGTCACAGAATTGACGCCAAGGAAACGGCGACCATGAGGCAAGATGAGCACCAAATTTATCTGACGGTTGAACATTTTGTCGTCGCCACGGTCGTACCACCATCCCGTGCGGCCAATTTGAGAACCGCTTCCCCCTGAACCAAAAACCGGTCAATTTATATGCGCCCAATGAAACAGGCTATTTATTCGAGCCGCACCGCTGACAAGTTCGTCGTCCGCCTGCCAGACGGAATGCGTGAGCGCATTGCCGAGGTAGCGCGCAACCATCACCGCAGCATGAACTCCGAGATCATCGCGCGCCTGGAGCAGAGCCTTATCCAGGAAGGCGCGCTGGGCGACGAGCTGAGCATGCGCCTGGACAGCCCTGAGCTGTCGCTGCACGAGCGTGAGCTGCTGCAGCGCTTCCGCCAGCTCTCCCACCGACAGCAAAACGCATTGGTGGCCCTCATCGCTCACGACGTGGAAATGGCCGCCGACGCCTCCTGAGGCGTGTAGCGAGCACAAAAAAGCCAGCGCAAGCTGGCTTTTTTTATGGGTCTTTCGCGGCCTTGTCGCCGGCAAGCCGGCGCCCATGGGGTTACAGCAAGAAGATGGTGGCCAGGCCCAGGAAGATGAAGAAGCCGCCACTGTCGGTCACGGCCGTGATCATCACGCTCGAGCCCATCGCCGGGTCGCGGCCCAGGCGGGTCAGGGTCATCGGGATCAACACGCCCATGAAGGCTGCCAGCAGCAGGTTCAAGGTCATCGCCGCAGTCATCACCAGGCCCAGCGACCAACTGCCATACAACCAGAACGCCACCGCACCGATCACCCCACCCCAGATCAGGCCATTGAGCAGCGATACCGCCAGCTCCTTGCGCATCAGGCGGCTGGTATTGCCCGGCGACACCTGGTCCAGCGCCATGGCGCGAACGATCATGGTGATGGTCTGGTTACCGGAGTTGCCGCCGATACCGGCAACGATCGGCATCAGCGCCGCCAATGCCACCAGCTTCTCGATCGAGCCCTCGAACAGGCCGATCACGCGTGATGCCACAAAGGCGGTAATCAGGTTGATGGCAAGCCAGGCCCAACGGTTGCGCAGCGAACGCCAGACCGAGGCGAAGATGTCTTCTTCTTCGCGCAGGCCGGCCATGTTGAGGACTTCGCTTTCGCTCTCCTCACGAATCAGGTCGACCATTTCATCGATGGTCAGGCGGCCGATCAAGCGGTCGCTCTTGTCTACCACCGGCGCCGATACCAGGTCGTAACGCTCGAAAGCCTGAGCCGCGTCGTAGGCATCTTCCTCGGGGTGGAAGGATACCGGGTCGGTCGCCATGACCTCCGCTACCTTCTTCTCCGGGTCGTTGACCAGCAGGCGCTTGATCGGCAGCACACCCTTGAGGATGCCGTCGTAGTCGACCACGAACAGCTTGTCGGTGTGGTTGGGCAACTCCTTCAGGCGGCGCAGGTAGCGCAGCACCACTTCGAGGCTGACATCTTCGCGGATGGTGACCATCTCGAAGTCCATCAGCGCACCGATCTGCTCCTCGTCGTAGCTCAACGCCGAGCGCACGCGCTCGCGCTGCTGGGCATCGAGGCTTTCCATCAGCTCGTGAACGACGTCACGCGGCAGCTCAGGCGCCAGGTCGGCCAGTTCGTCGGCGTCCATTTCCTTCGCCGCAGCGAGGATTTCGTGATCGTCCATGTCGGCGATCAGCGATTGGCGGACGGCGTCGGATACTTCGAGGAGGATGTCGCCGTCGCGATCCGAGCGTACCAGCTGCCAGACCGTCAGGCGGTCTTCCAGGGGCAAGGCTTCGAGGATGTAGGCGACGTCTGCAGGGTGCAGGTCATCGAGCTTGCGCTGCAGCTCGACGAGATTCTGACGGTGGACGAGGCTTTCCACCCGGTCATGGTGATGACCTTCCTGACGGTGGGTCAGGTCCTCTACCACGCGCTGGCGCTGCAACAGTTCGACCACCTGGGCCAGGCGATCCTGCAGGCTCTCTTGAGCTTTCTTTACTTCTACTTCAGTCATAGGCGAACTCCACTCCCAGCAGCGGAGCACGCCGGGAGAATCAATCGGTCAGATCAATCTGTATAAAACTTGTTAAGGAGTAACTACTGGGTAAGTCCATGGTGGGATTCCACAAGCCCCGGCGGGGCTGACGGGCGCAATCATACACTGCCTAAGCTGTCAGATCGCTTAAAATTTTGGCCAGAACAATCGTTTGCGCGATAAAGCTAGGACACCGCTCGAAGCCAACAGTGCGACGCAGGCTGCCAAGCAAAGAACACATCCGCCGCGCAAAAGATGGCTGGGCCGGTTACTTTGCAGTCTAGTCAGGCATCACCGAGAATTCAGTGAAAACAGAAAACAAAAAGCCCGCTCAAATGAGCGGGCTTCTTGATGTATGGCGGAC
>NZ_JBIVAB010000003.1:15100-507592 GCF_044745345.1 Pseudomonas sp. NPDC087029
GCGGACTCAGCAGGATTCGAACCTGCGACCGCTCGGTTCGTAGCCGAGTACTCTATCCAGCTGAGCTATGAGTCCGTGGTTGGTAGTTTTAGACCAGGTTACCACTGGTGGGTTGAAATGCCTTTGCAAGCAAAGCCACTTCAAAAGTGGCGGACTCAGCAGGATTCGAACCTGCGACCGCTCGGTTCGTAGCCGAGTACTCTATCCAGCTGAGCTATGAGTCCGTGGTTGGTAGTTTTAGACCAGGTTACCACTGGTTGGTTTGAAGCAGCCTTGCAAGCAAAACCACTTCAAAAATGGCGGACTCAGCAGGATTCGAACCTGCGACCGCTCGGTTCGTAGCCGAGTACTCTATCCAGCTGAGCTATGAGTCCGTGTCTTGCCGCGCATAATAGTTCGCTGAAACATTTTTGCAAGAACTTTTTTCGTTTAACTTCAACGACTTAGCGTTCTTACCGATTACAGCGCCCTAAGCGAATAATGGCGGTGAAGGGGGGATTCGAACCCCCGATACCCTTATGAGGTATACTCCCTTAGCAGGGGAGCGCCTTCGGCCACTCGGCCACCTCACCGCAACACGAGGCGAATATTAAACAGGCTCTTCCTCGTTTGCAACCCTTTTTTTGAAAAAAACTTCAAAAAAATTAAAGGCTTGGCTCTTCATCCTTCTCTTTCTTGATCCGCAGGTAGATTTCCTCGCGGTGAACGGCCACTTCCTTGGGCGCGCTGACGCCGATACGCACCTGGTTGCCTTTGACGCCAAGCACCGTCACGGTGATCTCGCCGTCTCCAATGATCAGGCTCTCGGCGCACCGACGAGTCAGAATCAACATAGCTTTCTCCTTACGCAAAACATTCAGGGATAACAGTCTTGGAATGACGGGCCACGGCTGCGGACGACAGCACCAGGCCCGGTTGGCCACCACGCCGGCAGGACAGGGCCTGCGCGGCAGCCAGAAACGCGAAGGGCGCGGCTTAGCCGCGCCCTTCTGGCAAGGCCTTACTCGCCCTGTCGGGCCGGAGCGTCAAGCTCGAACGCGGTGTGCAGCGCACGAACGGCCAGCTCCAGGTACTTCTCTTCGATCACGACCGAAACCTTGATCTCGGAGGTGGAGATCATCTGGATGTTGATGCTCTCCTTGGCCAGGGCTTCGAACATGCGGCTGGCAACACCCGCGTGGGAGCGCATGCCAACGCCGACGATCGACACCTTGGCGATGTTGATGTCGCCACTCACTTCACGGGCACCGATCTCGCGCGCGGTGTTTTCCAGCACGGCGTGGGCCTTCTCGTACTCGTTGCGGTGCACGGTGAAGGTGAAGTCGGTGGTGTTATCGTGCGAAACGTTCTGCACGATCATGTCCACTTCGATGTTCGACGCGCTGATCGGGCCGAGGATCTTGAAAGCAACGCCCGGGGTGTCCGGCACGCCACGAATGGTCAGCTTGGCTTCATCACGGTTGAAGGCGATACCGGAAATGATCGGCTGTTCCATGGATTCCTCTTCATCAATGGTAATGAGGGTACCCGGACCCTCCTTGAAGCTGTGCAGCACGCGCAGCGGAACGTTGTACTTGCCGGCGAACTCCACCGAACGGATCTGCAGCACCTTGGAGCCGAGGCTGGCCATTTCCAGCATCTCTTCAAAGGTGATCTTCTCCAGGCGGCGCGCCTGGGGCACGACACGCGGGTCGGTGGTGTAGACGCCATCGACGTCGGTGTAGATCTGGCACTCGTCAGCCTTGAGCGCGGCCGCCAGGGCCACGCCGGTGGTGTCGGAGCCACCTCGGCCGAGGGTGGTGATGCTGCCGTGCTCGTCGACGCCCTGGAAACCTGCCACCACCACCACGCGCCCGGCCTTGAGGTCGGCGCGAATCTTCTGGTCGTCGATCTGCAGGATGCGCGCCTTGTTGTGCGAGCTGTCGGTGAGAATGCGCACCTGGTTGCCGGTGTAGGACACCGCCGGCACGCCACGCTTGATCAGGGCCATGGCCAGCAGGGCAATGGTGACCTGCTCGCCGGTGGACACGATCACATCCAGCTCGCGCGGAACCGGCTGGTCGGTAATCTGCTTGGCCAGGTCGATCAGGCGGTTGGTTTCGCCGCTCATGGCCGACAGCACGACCACCAGGTCGTCGCCCGCCTCACGGTGTTTCTTGACCTTGTCGGCAACCTGCTCGATCCGCTCGATGGAACCGACAGAGGTGCCGCCAAATTTCTGTACGATCAACGCCATTTCAATGGTGCCTCAGCCCATACAGGGCCCCAAAAAAACCATCCAACATGACGGGGCGGCGACTAGACCGCCGCCCCGTCATCTCAAAGTCCCTGCTCTGCGAACGGCACGGCCAGCGCCAGGGCCTGGTCCAGCGCAGCGACGTCGACGCCACCACCCTGGGCCATGTCCGGACGGCCACCGCCCTTGCCACCCACTGTTGCTGCGGCTTGTTTCATCAGGTCGCCAGCCTTGAGTTGGCTGGAGAGGTCTTTGGTCACGCCGGCCACCAGCACGACCTTGCCCTCATGCTCGCTGCCCAGCAGGATCACTGCGTGGCCGAGCTTGTTCTTCAGCTGATCGACCAGCGCCAGCAGCGCCTTGCCATCCTGCCCGTCGAGGCGGGCGGCAAGCACCTTGGCACCTTTGACCTCAACGGCCGCGTTGGAGAGATCATCCCCGGCGGCGCTGGCGGCCTTGGCCTGCAGCTGTTCCAGCTGCTTCTCCAACTGACGGTTGCGCTCGAGCACCGCCGACAGCTTGTCGATCAGGTTGTCACGGTTGCCCTTGACCAGTTGCGCCGCTTCCTTGACCTGCTCTTCGGCAGCGTTCAGGTAGGCCAGCGCCGCTTCGCCGGTGACCGCTTCGATACGGCGCACGCCCGAGGCCACGCCGCCTTCGCTGATGATCTTGAACAGGCTGATATCGCCGGTGCGCTTGGCGTGGATACCGCCGCACAGCTCGACGGAGAAATCGCCGCCCATGCTCAGCACGCGCACGGTGTCACCGTACTTCTCGCCGAACAGGGCCATGGCGCCCTTGCGCTTGGCGGTTTCGATATCGGTGATTTCGGTTTCCACCGGGGTGTTCTTGCGCACTTCGCGGTTGACGATGTCTTCCAGCGCCTTGATCTGCTCCGGCTTCACCGCTTCGAAGTGGCTGAAGTCAAAACGCAGGCGCTGGCTGTCGACCAGCGAGCCCTTCTGCTGCACGTGGTCGCCCAATACCTGGCGCAGCGCTTCGTGCAGCAGGTGGGTGGCGGAGTGGTTCAGCGAGGTGGCGTGCTGCACCTGGGCATCGACCTTGGCTTCGACCGGCGAGCCGATGACCAGCGCACCGCTGGCCACCACGCCGTGGTGCAGGAAGGCGCCGCCAGTCTTGGTGGTGTCGCGCACGTCGAAGCGCGCAGCGCCGGCCTGCAGGTAGCCGCTGTCGCCGACCTGGCCACCGGATTCGGCGTAGAACGGCGTGCGGTCGAGCACCACGACGCCCTCTTCGCCTTCACCCAGCTGGTCGACCGACTGGCCATCCTTGTACAGGGCGATGATCTTGCCCTGGCCTTCGGTGGCCTCGTAGCCGAGGAAGTCGGTCGCGGTGTCGACCTTGACCAGGCTGTTGTAGTCCATGCCGAAGGCGCTGGCGGAACGTGCACGCTCACGCTGGGCGTCCATCTCGCGCTCGAAGCCGGCCTCGTCGATGGTCAGCTCGCGCTCGCGGGCGATGTCGGCGGTCAGGTCCATGGGGAAGCCATAGGTGTCGTACAGCTTGAACACCACGTCACCAGGTACCACGTTGCCCTTGAGCTGGGCCAGGTCCTGCTCGAGGATGCGCAGGCCCTGCTCGAGGGTCTTGGCGAACTGCTCTTCTTCAGCCTTGAGCACGCGCTCGATGTGCGCCTGCTGGCTCTTGAGCTCAGGGAAGGCCTCGCCCATCTCGGCCGCCAGGGCGGCGACGATCTGGTAGAAGAAGCTGCCCTTGGCGCCCAGCTTGTTGCCGTGGCGGCAGGCGCGACGAATGATGCGGCGCAGCACGTAGCCGCGGCCTTCGTTGGACGGCAGCACGCCGTCGGCAATCAGGAAGCCGCAGGAACGGATGTGGTCGGCGACCACTTTCAGCGAAGCCTGGCCGTCGTTGCTGCAGCCGATGGCCTTGGCAGCAGCGGACAGCAGGTTCTGGAACAGGTCGATTTCATAGTTCGAGTGCACGTGCTGCATGACCGCACTGATGCGCTCCAGGCCCATGCCGGTGTCCACCGACGGCGCTGGCAGCGGGTGCAGCACGCCATCGGCGGTGCGGTTGAACTGCATGAAGACGTTGTTCCAGATCTCGATGTAACGGTCGCCGTCTTCTTCCGGCGAGCCGGGTGGGCCGCCCCAGATGTCGGCGCCGTGGTCGTAGAAGATCTCGGTGCACGGGCCGCACGGGCCGGTGTCGCCCATGGTCCAGAAGTTGTCGGAGGCGTACGGGGCGCCTTTGTTGTCACCGATGCGCACCATGCGCTCGGCCGGCACGCCGACTTCCTTGGTCCAGATGTCGTAGGCTTCGTCGTCGCTGGCGTAGACGGTGACCCAGAGCTTTTCCTTCGGCAGGTTCAGCCACTTGTCGGAGGTCAGGAAGGTCCAGGCGAAGGTGATCGCGTCGCGCTTGAAATAGTCACCGAAGCTGAAGTTGCCCAGCATCTCGAAGAAGGTGTGATGACGCGCGGTGTAGCCGACGTTTTCCAGGTCGTTGTGCTTGCCGCCGGCACGCACGCACTTCTGGCTGCTCACGGCACGGGTGTAGGCACGCTTCTCCGCGCCGAGGAAGCAGTCCTTGAACTGGTTCATGCCGGCATTGGTGAACAGCAGGGTCGGGTCGTTGTTCGGGATCAGCGAACTGGAGGCGACTCGGGTATGTCCCTGCTCTTCGAAGAAGCGAAGGAAGGCTTCACGGATTTCTGCGCTTTTCATAGGTTCTTCCACGGAAACGGCGGCCCTGTTGGGCAAACACGTCGACGAAACGACGGCAAAGGGCCGCATTATATCGGTCCTGCAATCTCGGTGCAGTGTGTTTATGCGATAGAAAGCGTCGATTGGACGGCTTTTCAGCTCAAGCAAACGAAAAAGACATGACCGGATGCTAAATGCAGGCTTTTGCCGCTGGCAAGCCAATTACCGCCCAAGGGAAGGGAAAATGGAACAGGCGGTGAAGTAAAAGGTTTTCATGGGGAGCATGAAGCGACGACCGGCCGGCTGTAGGAGCGGCCTTGTGTCGCGAAAGGGCTGCGCAGCAGCCCCGGTAAAGTTGCAGCAATGCAGAAATCTGGGGCTGCTGCGCAGCCCTTTCGCGACACAAGGCCGCTCCTACAAAGAGGGCGCAACCTCACCCCAGCCGCTGCCCCGAGTCGGGGACGATGAGAATCCCGGCACGCAGCCCATTCCTGACCTTGGGGTTGGGGAAGATGATCCGCGCGCCCTCCTCCTCGACCACCCAGCGCATCTCCGCCAGGTCCTCGGCCAAGAGGTAGCCCTTGCTCAATTCGGAGAAGTTTTCGATATCCGCCGGCAGGTGCAGGTGGAAGCTGTCACTGTGCTTGATGATCTCGCGGGCGACGCTGAACAGCTTCAACCCGTCCAGCGAGCCATCGTTCTCAGGCTCAGTGCCCTCGATGATGCGAATCAGCCGCTCTTCGAGCCGGTCAAGGTTGACCTGCTCGTTCTGCCCGAACGGCCGCGCCTTGCCCAGCTCCAGGGTGAATGCCTCGGCATCGAGCTGCTCGTAGGTGAAGGCACTGAAGGTGATCGACGACTTGCTCTGCAACAGCACCGCCTCCATGCCGGCCGCCGCCAGGCGGGCCAGCTCGCGGCGCGAATGCTTGCGCCCCTCTTTATAAGGGTACAAGGCGAACTGCTCGATCTTCGAGCCGCGGATGGCGGTATGCAGGTCGTAATGCAGGCGGGTGCGCTCGGGCTTGCTGAAGAACACCCGGGCAAATTGTTCGAGCTCCGCGGCACGCAGTGCCTCGAAGCCACTGGAAAGTTCGTGGCGGCCATTGAACAGGCGGTTGATGTCCTGCTCGATGAAGCGCTCGCCCTTGCGGATCGCCACCGGGTTGCCGAACAGGAACAGCACCCGCGCACGGGGCTTGATCTTGCCGTTGGCCACGCCATGCAGCAGCCGCTCGAGCAGCTCGATCGGCGCCGTCTCGTTGCCGTGGATGCCGGCCGAGAGCAGCAGGTCCAGCCCGCAGTCCTCGGTTTCCGGCGGGCGCACCTCCAGTGCGCCCTCGCCCAGCCAGCGCAACCGCACGCCCTTGGGTGTCACTTGGGTCTTCTCGGCCGGCTCGTGATCGGTCAGGGTCAGCTCAAGCAGTTTGCCAAGGGCGAGCATAGGCGCTTCCTTAGTGGTGGTGGCCGCAGTCGGGGCCATGGACGTGATCGTCGCCTTCGCCGGCATCGGCCGGCTCCATCTCCAGCTGCAGGCTGACCAGGTTGGTGGCCATCGGGCGCAGCAGCAGGTTGGCGTACTCGGTGTCGTTTTCATCGACATCCACGCCGATCAGCAGCTGGCCGCGGCCATCTTGCTGAATCCACACTTCCTTGCCTTGCCAGACCACGGCAAAGCGCGTGCAGGAGGTTTCCAGCTGGGTGCCGTCGGAATCTTCGAGGATCAGGCGCATGGCGTCGGTCATTACAGGTTCTCTCTTCAAGGTTGGCGTTGGAACGGATAGACCGAACCCAACTTCAGGATCTGGGTCAATTCATCCAGCGCGGTACGGCATTCCACCAGCAACTGCGGGTCGGCAAGGTCCGCTTCGCCAAGGCGGTCGCGGTAGTGCTTGTCGACCCACTGCAGCAGCGTGTCGTACAACGGGGCGGTCATGATAACGCCTGGATTGACCGCCGCCAGTTCCGTTTCCTTCAACGCCACGCGCAAGCGCAGGCACGCGGGGCCACCGCCGTTCTGCATGCTCTGCTTGAGGTCGAACACCTTGACCTCGCGCACCGCGCCGCCCTGGGCGGTCAACTGGTTCAGGTACGCCCAGACCCGCTCGTTGTTGCGGCACTCTTCCGGCACCACCAGCAGCATCGAACCATCTTCGCGGCTCAACAGCTGGCTGTTGAACAGGTACGAACGCACTGCGTCCTCTACCGTCACGGCCGCGCGTGGCACCTGGATGGCCTGGAAATGGCCACCCTTGCTGGCCAGTTTAGCCTGTAGTTGGCCAAGCACCGCGTCGGTCTCGAGGAAGGCGTCCTCGTGGTAGAACAGCACCTCGCCGTTGCCCACCGCGATCACATCGTTGTGGAACACGCCCTGGTCGATCACCGCCGGGTTCTGTTGAGCGTAGACCACCCCGTCTTCGCTCAGGCCGTGCAGCCGGGCCACGGCCTGGGAGGCCTCAAGCGTCTGGCGCGCGGGGTATTTCTGCGGTGCCGGGTAGCGGCTGTCGAAGGCGCTGCGGCCGTAGACGAAGAACTCGACGCCCGCCTCGCCATAGCGGCGGCAGAAGCGCGTGTGGTTGGCCGCGCCTTCGTCACCGAACTGCGCAACCGCAGGCAGCGCCGGGTGATGGGCAAAGTGCCTGTCGTCGTTGAACATGGCCGCCAGCACGCGGCTGGTGGTCGGGTGCTCGATGCTGCGGTGGTACTTGCAGTTGAGGTTGGCGGCGGTGAAATGCACGCGGCCATCGGCGGTGTCGGCGCTGGGGCTGACAGTGGCGGCATTGGCCACCCACATGCTCGACGCCGAGCAACTGGCGACCAGCAGCGGCATGGCCTCCTTGGCGGCACGCTGGATCACCTCGGCATCGCTGCCGGCAAAGCCCAGGCGGCGCAGCGCCGCCACGTCCGGGCGCTCCTGCGGCGCCAGCACGCCCTGCTGGAAGCCCATGTCGGCCAGCGCCTTCATCTTCGCCAGGCCCTGGCGCGCCGCTTCACGCGGGTTGGACGCCTGCTGGCTGTTGCTCTGCGAAGCCACGTTGCCGTAGGACAGGCCGCCATAGTTGTGGGTAGGCCCCACCAGGCCATCAAAATTCACTTCATAGGATTTCATCGGCTAGGCTCCGAGACCTGTTGTTATAGGGTGACGCCCGGCGTCAGCGACGCCGGCAAGGCAAGGCTGGCGGTCTCCAGCGAAGCCACCGGGTAGGCGCAGTAATCGGCCGCGTAATAGGCACTGGCGCGGTGGTTGCCGCTGGCCCCTACCCCACCGAACGGCGCACTGCTGGCGGCGCCGGTCAGTTGCTTGTTCCAGTTGACGATGCCGGCGCGGCTGCGCAGCCAGAAGTACTGGTAGCGCGCCCGGGAATCGGACAGCAGGCCGGCGGCCAGGCCGTACTGGGTGTTGTTGGCCTCGTCGATTGCGGCATCGAAGTCGGCGTAGCGGATCACCTGCAACAGCGGGCCGAAGAACTCTTCATCCGGGCGCTCGGCCACTGCGGTCACATCGACGATGCCCGGCGTCAGCAGCGCAGCGTTGGCCTGTGGCTGGGTCAGGGGCAGCAAGGCCACTGCGCCCTTGGCGAGCAGTTCAGCCTGGGCCGCCACCAGGGCCTGCGCCGCCTGCAGCGAGATCACCGCCCCCATGAAGGGTGCTGGCTGCTGGTCGAAGGCACCCACGGTAATGCGCTTGCTCACCTCGACCAGGCGCGCGATCAGCGAATCGCCCCAGGCCCCTGCCGGCACCAGCAGGCGACGGGCGCAGGTGCAGCGCTGGCCGGCGGAGATGAAGGCCGACTGGATGATGGTGTACACCGCGGCGTCGAGGTCTTTGACCTGATCGACCAGCAACGGGTTGTTGCCGCCCATTTCCAGGGCCAGGATCTTGTCCGGGCGCCCGGCAAACTGCTGGTGCAAGAGGTTGCCGGTGCGGCTGGAGCCGGTGAAGAACAGCCCATCGATCCCCGGGTTGGCAGCCAGGGCCACGCCAGTTTCGCGGGCGCCCTGGACCAGGTTCAGCACGCCCGCCGGCAGGCCGGCGGCAATCCAGCAATTGACCGTGAGCTCGGCAACCTTGGGCGTCAGCTCGCTGGGCTTGAACACCACGCAGTTACCCGCCAGCAGCGCCGGCACGATATGCCCGTTGGGCAGGTGGCCGGGGAAGTTGTAGGGGCCGAACACCGCCACCACGCCATGCGGCTTGTGCCGCAGCACCGCCGTGGCATCGGCCAGCGGCCCGCTCTTTTCACCGGTGCGCTCGCGATAGCTCTGCACCGAGATCGCCACCTTGTTGACCATGCTGGTGACTTCGGTGGCCGATTCCCACAACGGCTTGCCGGTTTCCTCGCCAATGCAGTGGGCCAGGGCTTCGGCATGCTGCTTGAGCTGCTCGGCGAATTTTTCCAGCACGTCGATGCGCGCTTCCAGGCTCAACTGGGCCCAGGCCGGGAAGGCCTGGCGAGCGGCTTGCACGGCAGCCTCGACCTGGCCGGCAGCGGCGCCCTGGCCTTGCCAGATGACCACCTGGGTCACCGGGTTGAGCGACTGCAGGGCATCGCCCTGGCCGGCCTGCCAGGTGCCGGCAATGTAATGCGTGGTCATTTACTGGGCCTCCCGGCTTGCCGACAGCGGCACGGCGCGCACGTTGTCGCCTGCACCCATGCGCAGGCGCTTGGCGGTCAAGGGGTCGACCACCAGGGTGCCGGCGGCCAGGCGCGCGGGCGCAGCGGTGATGCGGCAGTCATCGCGCTTGCGGTTGTGGATGATGTATGGCGTGGCGTCGTCGCCTGGGGTGCCGACGGCCAGCACCAGGTTCTGGCTTTCGCGCACCGCGCGGATCTTCGAGGTTTCGCACTCGATGGCGGGGCCGGCGTCGAAGATGTCGACGTAGCCCTGGTAGCTGAAGCCTTCCTGCTTGAGCATGGCCAGCGCAGGCTCGGTGTCGGTGTGCACGCGGCCGATCACATTGCGCGCCGCCTCCGACAGGAAGCAGGTGTACAGCGGGAACTTGGGCATCAGCTCGGCGATGAACGACTTGTTGCCCACGCCGGTGAGGTAGTCGGCCTGGCTGAACTCCATCTTGAAAAAATGCCGGCCCAGGCTTTCCCAGAACGGCGAGCGCCCCTGCTCATCGGACATGCCGCGCATTTCGGCGATGATCTTGTTGCCGAACAGCTCGGGGAACTCGGCGATGAACAGCATGCGTGCGCGCGACAGCAAGCGGCCATTGAGCCCGGAACGGTAGTCACTGCGCAGGAACAACGAGCACAGCTCGGAATTGCCGGTCAGGTCGTTGGCCAGGAACAGGGTCGGGATTTCGCGGTAGATGTTCAGCTCCTGCGAGGCGCTGACGGTCAGGCCGACCCGGTAGTTGTACCAGGGCTCGCGCAGGCCGACGGCACCGGCGATGGCGCTGATGCCCACCACCATGCCTTCATCGTTTTCCAGCACGAACAGGTAGTCGGTGTCGCCACGCTCCGCTTCGCCACGGAAGCTCTTCTCGGCCCAGCCGACGCGGTGGCCGAGGCGCTCTTCGTTGGCCGGCAAGGTGGTCAGGCCGGTGGTACCGGTGCTGCGAGCCAATTCGATCAGCGCGGGTAAATCGCTGCTGCGTACAGGACGAACGATCATGCTATCTCCTTGTGCGGCAGCGAGCGCCACCGCAAAACTCTGTTCCCAGGCTTCAGACCGCGACCAGGCGCACGCTGGCGCCCTCGCCCACACCCAGCGCTTCGGCCGCTTCGGCGCTCAGGCCGACCGGTTTGCCCGGCACCCAGTCCAGCTCCAGCAGCACGGCGCGGTAGTCCTGCAGCTGGCCGTTGCACACCAGGTACTGGCGCCCGCCCTTGGCCGGCGCCTCTTCCAGCTTCACCGGCACCACGCGGCTCTGGGCGATCGAGCGGATGCCCGAAGCCCGTGCGTGCAGGGTCGGCCCGCCGTCGAAGATGTCGATGTAGTGCTCGGTCTCGAAGCCTTCGCGCATGAGGATGTCGAAGGTGATCTGCGCACGCGGGTGCACCTGGCCCATGGCCTCTTGCGCAGCGTCGGGCAGCAGTGGCACGTAGATCGGGTAGTGCGGCATCAGCTCGGCGAGGAAGGTGCGGCTCTTCAGGCCGCACAGGCGCTCGGCGTGGGCGTAGTTGAGGTCGAAGAAGTTGCGCCCGATGGCGTCCCAGAACGGCGACTCGCCCTGCTCGTCGCTGTAGCCAACGATTTCGGTAACCACCGACTCGGCGAAGCGCTCCGGGTGCGAGGCCATGAACAGCAGGCGGCCGCGCGAGTTGAGTTCGGCCCAGCCGCTGTCGACCAGCTCGGGCAGCACGTAGAAACTGGTCAGCAGGCTGTTGCCGGTGAGGTCGTGGCACAGCGACAGGACGTGGATCTTGTTGTGGATCTTCAGCTCGCGCGAGGCGTGCACGAAGGTCTCGTTACGAAAGCTGTAGAACGGCTCGGAATAGCCGGCCGAGGCGACGATGGCCGAGCAACCGGCAAGCTTGCCGGTGGCGCTGTCCTCGAGCACGAAGAAGTAGCTCTCCTCGCCGTTGAAGCTGACTTCGGCGGCGAACGAGGTTTCCGAGGCGGCGATCTTGTCGCCCAGGCGGGCAGCATCGTCCGGCAGCGAGGTGACACCAACGGGGCTGTCCGCAGCCATGCGCTGCACTTCGTTCAGATCAGCCATTTGCGCGGGGCGCATCACCAGCATGGTGTCACTCCTTTGGAAAAACGGGCCGTGCACGACGGCGCGAGAAAACGGCGGGTGCCTGCATGCACGCACCCGCTGTGAAAATCAGGGTTCGCCGGCGCGGGTGGGCGCCGGCGAGCGGATCGCAGGCGAATCAGCCCTTGATCAGGTTGGCCACGGCACGCTCGAAGCGCTCCAGACCTTCATCGATGTCGGCGTCCTCGACCACCAGGCTCGGCGCGAAGCGCACCACGTCGGGGCCGGCCTGCAGCACCATCACGCCTTCCTTCTCGGCGGCGTTGAGGATGTCCTTGGCCTTGCCCTTCCAGGCATCGCTCAGCACGCAGCCGATCAGCAGGCCGACGCCGCGCACCTGGGTGAACAGGCCAGTCTGTTGGCCGATCTTCTCCAGGCGGGCCTTGAAGCGTTCGTGCTTGGCCTTGATGCCAGCCAGGGTCTCTGGGGTGTTGATCACGTCCAGCACCGCGCAGGCCACGGCGCAGCCCAGCGGGTTGCCGCCATAGGTGGTGCCGTGGGTGCCGACCGCCAGGTGCTTGGCGATGTCGCTGGTGGTGAGCATGGCGCCGATCGGGAAACCACCGCCCAGGCTCTTGGCGCTGGTGAGGATGTCCGGGGTCACGCCATAGTGCTGGTAGGCATACAGCGAGCCGGTGCGGCCGACGCCGGTCTGCACTTCATCGAAGATCAGCAGCGCGTTGTGCTCGTCGCACAGCTTGCGGGCGCCTTCCAGGTAGGCCTTGTCGGCCGGCACCACGCCGCTCTCGCCCTGGATCGGCTCGATCACCACGGCGCAGGTCTTGTCGGAAATCTGTGCCTTCAGCGCTTCCAGGTCGTTGTAGGGCACATGGCTGATGCCGGTGATCTTCGGGCCGAAGCCGTCGGAGTACTTCGGCTGGCCGCCGACGCTGACGGTGAACAGCGTGCGCCCGTGAAAGCTGTTCACGGTGGCGATGATTTCGTGCTTGTCCGGGCCGAAGCGGTCGTGGGCCACGCGACGGGCCAGCTTGAAGGCGGCCTCGTTGGATTCGGCGCCGGAGTTGCAGAAGAAGGCACGCTCGGCAAAGGTGGCGTCGACCAGCTTGTGCGCCAGGCGCAGGGCCGGCTCGTTGGTGAAGACGTTGGAGACGTGCCAGAGGGTGTTGGCCTGATCGGTCAGGGCCTTGACCAGCGCCGGGTGGCAATGGCCCAGGGCGTTCACCGCGATGCCGCCGGCAAAGTCGATGAGCTCACGGCCCGACTGGTCCCACACGCGGGAACCCTCGCCTCGCACAGGAATGAAGGCCGCCGGAGAATAGTTGGGAACCATGACCTGGTCGAAATCGGCACGTTGCACCGGGGCTTGCTCAACGGACATCTGAGTCTCCTGAAGAGGAACGCTGGCCTGGAAGTGGCGAGCGATGGGGGGATTGTAAGGACTGATCCGCGCCTGTCCTTGCGGCCAAGCGACAACTTGTTACAGCGCAAAACCCTGTTTTAGCCAGGCTTTCGGCAATGCGACAAACACTGTCGCAATCGCGCAGTGTAACGGCAGCGGGGGGCTGGGTGAACGGGTGTTCACATTCAATTGGAGGGGGCTGCGGGGTGTAGGGCGTTGATTTTGTGGCGCCGCATAAATCGAGCGCCGCCCGCGCGGCGCATCGCGGATAAATCCGCTCCCACATTTGTTGCAACGTGCCGCGGTCTGTCAGGCCATGGTTGCCCGCCTTTGGCTCCCGCCGAGACACTGCGTCGTACTCACGAGGCTGACAACCATGGCCTATCAGGCATAGGTACGTTGCAACAAATGTGGGAGCGGATTTATCCGCGATGCGCCGCGCGGGCGGCGCTCGATCTCATGGTCGCCATAAAACTCAAGGCATGCACCCCAAGGCACATCAGCCCTTTTCGGCAGGCGCCGAGCTCAACTCGAACGGGCTGCTGCTACGGCGCTGATTGCGGTCTTCGCGCGGCGTCGCACCAAAGAAGTTGCGGTAGGCACTGGAGAAATGCGGCCCCGAGGAGAACCCGCAGGACAAGCCGATCTGGATGATCGACTTGCTGGTCTGCATCAGCATCTGCCGCGCCTTGTTCAGGCGCAGCTCCAGGTAATACTGGCTGGGCACGCGATTGAGGTACTGCTTGAAGATGCGCTCCAACTGCCGGCGCGACACGCACACGTGCTGGGCGATTTCGTCGGTGGTCAGCGGCTCTTCGATATTGGCCTCCATCAGCAGCACCGCCTGGGTCAGCTTCGGGTGGCTGGAGCCCAGGCGATTCTGCAGCGGAATACGCTGGCGCTCGCCCCCTTCGCGGATGCGCTCGACCACCAGCTCTTCGGACACCGCCCCCGCCAGCTCCGCGCCATGGTCACGCGCCAGCACCGCCAGCAATAGGTCGGTCACCGCCATGCCGCCGCAGGCCGTGAGGCGATCACGATCCCAGTCAAACAGGTGGCTGGTGGCAATGACCTTGGGGAAGCGCTCGGCAAAATCGTCCTGCCAGCGCCAGTGCACCGCCGCGCGGTAGCCATCGAGCAGGCCGAGCATGGCCAGCGGGTACACACCAGCGGACAACCCGCCAATCATGCAACCACTGCGCGCCACCTGCTTGAGCGCCGCCGACAGGGCCGAGCCGATCGCCTGGGGCAAGTCGTCCGCCAGCAAGAACAGCTTGTGACAGCCTTCCAGGCGGCCGTTCCAGGGCTCGCCCGGCAGGCGCCAGGCGCCCTCCTCGGCAGGCTCGGCCTGGAGGAAGGCCAGCTCGTAGACCACGTCCGGATGCACCCGCTGGGCCACCTGCAACACCTCCTCCGCCAGCGCCAGGGTCAGAGGCTTGGTGCTGGGCCAGATGAGAAAACCGATTCGCTGGGTGGTCATAGGGTAAGGTCCGAAACCTGAGGTCGTTCGCGTCTGCGGCGCCGTGGGCAGGCTGTGCTCGCTGCGCAGCATGCCCTATTCTGGTGCAAAGATGCAGCCTTTACTTGAGGCTGCCCGAGAGAAACTGCTTGAGCCGCTCGGATTGCGGGTTGGCCAGCACTTCGCGCGGGCAGCCGGTTTCTTCGACCAGGCCCTTGTGCAGGAACACCAGCTGGTTGGACACCTCGCGGGCAAAGCCCATCTCGTGGGTCACCACCACCATGGTGCGGCCTTCCTGGGCCAGCGCCTGCATCACCTTGAGCACATCGCCCACCAGCTCCGGGTCGAGCGCCGAGGTCGGCTCGTCGAACAGCATCACCTCAGGCTCCATGGCCAGGGCCCGGGCGATTGCCACGCGCTGCTGCTCACCGCCGGACATGTGCCCGGGGAAGGCGTCCTTGCGGTGCGCCACGCCCACCTTGGCCAGGTAGTGCTCGGCCTTTTCCAGGGCTTCCTTCTTGCTCACGCCGAGCACGTGCACCGGCGCTTCGATGATGTTCTCCAGCGCCGTCATGTGCGACCACAGGTTGAAATGCTGGAACACCATCGACAGGCGCGAACGCATGCGCTGCAGCTGGCGCGGGTCGGCCGCCTTGAGCGCGCCGTCCTTGCCGGCGACCATCTTCAGCTCTTCGTTGTTGAGCAGGATCTTGCCCGCGTGCGGCTGCTCGAGCAGGTTGATGCAGCGCAGGAAGGTCGACTTGCCCGAACCGCTGGAGCCGATGATGCTGATCACATCGCCTGCCTTGGCCGCCAGGGACACGCCCTTGAGCACTTCATGGCTGCCGTAGCGCTTGTGCAGGTCTTGGACTTCGAGTTTGTACATGCTGTCGGTTCTCACAGAGCGTTCAGTGCTTGCGCGGCGCCAGGTAGCCGAGCCAACGGCGTTCGGCCAGCTTGAACAGGCGCACCAGGATGAAGGTCAGGCACAGGTAGAACACGCCCGCCGTGATGTAGGCCTCGAAAGGCAGGTAGTACTGGGCATTGACCGTGCGCGCGGCACCGGTGATGTCGATCAGGGTCACGATCGACGCCAGGCTGGTGGTCTGCAGCATCATGATCACTTCGTTGCTGTACTGCGGCAGCGCCCGACGCAAGGCCGAAGGCAGCAGGATGCGGCGGTACATCTTCATGCGCGACATGCCCATGGCCTTGGCCGCCTCGATCTCGCCATGGGGCGTGGCCTTGAGGCTGCCGGCGATGATTTCGGCGGTGTAGGCGCTGGTGTTGACGGCAAACGCCAGGCAGGCGCAGAAGGTCGCGCTGGACAGCCACGGCCAGAAGATGCTCTCGCGCACCGCCTCGAACTGGGCCAGGCCGTAGTAGATCAGGAACAGCTGCACCAGCATCGGCGTGCCGCGGATCACGTAGGTGTAGAGCCAGGCGCTCATGTTCACCAGCGGCTGCTTGGACACCCGCATCAGCCCCAGCGGCACCGCCGCCAGCAAGCCGAACAGCAGCGACAGCGCCAGCAGCTTGAGGGTGGTCAACAGGCCGCCCAGGTACAGCGGCATGGCTTCCCAGATGACGTTGTAGTCGAAAATCATAGCTCAGCCACCTTGACGCCCACCGAGTAGCGCTTCTCGAGATACTTCAGGGCCAGCAGCGAGACGCTGGTGATCACCAGGTACAACGCCGCCACCGCCAGGAAGAAGGTGAAGGGTTCGCGGGTGGCGTCTGCCGCCTGCTTGGCCTTGAACATCATGTCCTGCAGGCCGACCACCGAAATCAGCGCGGTGGCCTTGGTCAGCACCAGCCAGTTGTTGGTGAAGCCCGGGATCGCCAGGCGGATCATCTGCGGCACCAGGATGCGGAAGAACACCTGGCGATTGCTCATGCCATAGGCCACGCCGGCTTCGGCCTGGCCCTTGGGAATACCGAGGAAGGCGCCGCGGAAGGTTTCCGACAGGTAGGCGCCAAAGATGAAGCCCAACGTACCGATACCCGCCACCAGCGGGTTCAGGTCGATGTAATCGTCATAGCCGACCAGCGGCGCCACACGGTTGATGATGTCCTGCCCGCCGTAGAAGATCAGCAGGATCAGCACCAGGTCCGGAATACCACGGATCACCGTGGCGTACATATCGCCCAACCAGGCCAGCCAGCGCACCGGCGACAAGCGCAGCGCCACGCCAATCAGGCCGAGCACGATGGCCAGGGCCATCGACGACAGGGCGAGCTGCAGCGTCAGCCACGCCCCGTCGAGGATGACTGCCCCGTAGCCTTTCAACATGATGAGGTCCTCGACCTAGAGAATGAAAAATGGTGCAAACCTCAGAGCCTCTGCTGTTTGCACCATTGCACAGGTGAAACTCGACGACTTAGTTCGAGTCTGGACCGTAGATGTCGAAATTGAAGTACTTGGCTTCGATCTGCTTGTACTTGCCGTTGGCACGAATCGCGTCGATCGCCTGGTTGATGCGCTCGCGGTTGGCGTCGTCGCCCTTGCGCACGGCGATGCCGATGCCGTCACCGAAGTACTTCGCATCCGTGAACGCTGGGCCGACGAATGCGAAGCCCTTGCCGGCGTCGGTTTTCAGGAAGCCATCTTCGAGCAGGGTGGCATCGGCCACGGTGCCATCGAGGCGGCCGGCGGCGACGTCGAGGTAGATTTCGTTCTGGGTGCCGTATGGCACGACGGTAGCGCCCTTGGGAGCCAGCACTTCCTTGGCGAAGCGGTCGTGGATCGAGCCGCGCTGCACGCCGATCTTCTTGCCGCTGAGCTCGCTCAGGCTGTCGCTGACGGTGGTGCCTTGCTTCATGACCAGGCGCGCCGGGGTCAGGTAGTAGCGCTTGGTGAAGTCGACCGACTTCTTGCGATCGTCGGTGATCGACATGGACGACAGGATGGCGTCGATCTTGCGCACTTTCAGCGCCGGGATCAGGCCGTCGAACTCCTGCTCGACCCAGGTGCACTTGGCTTTCATCTCTTCACACAGGGCGTTGCCGATGTCGTAGTCGAAACCGGCGATGCTGCCGTCTGGCTGCTTGAAGGCGAAGGGTGGGTAGGCGGCTTCGATACCGATCTTCAACGGTTTTACATCATCGGCCTGCGACACCAGGGAAAACACGGAAAGCGCCAGGGCGCCAAGCAGTGCGAGCTTCTTCATCAGGTAACTCCATCGGTACGGGGCAATACAAGGCAGGGGAAACAACTGCCCGTTATGCGAATGGGTACAACGCGAGCCGCGCAGGGTTCGACCAAGGTCGCAGACCACGAGCGAGTGAGTGGCATTTTAACGACAGCCCGGTAGTCGATATTTCTTCAAAGCGACAACTACTTACAGAAGCGCCTGAAACCGCAGCGGGCGATGTTGACAGCCTTTGCAGAATATGCAAGACCGCAAGAAATAGAACCCATAGGACTAGCAATTACTGGGCCTATTATTGGCAAAGCCTTGTGTTACGGCAAGTGCAGCGTGCCGCGTTGCAAAAAATGGCTATGGCAGCGCACCGAATCGGGTCGTAAATGTTCCCGGGCGCCTCGTTTTTGTGCGAAAGCGGTGACAGAAGAGTTACCGATGAATGTCGGGTAACACTTAAGCAAAAACCCCGCCGGTTGCCCGAGCGGGGTTTTTGCTTAAGCCGGGCCGCTTTGCGGCCCCAAGTACCTCAGGCAGTCGCCAGGCTCATCGCCTTGTGGGTGTCGATCAAATGCTGCACCACCCCCGGGTCAGCCAGGGTCGAGATATCCCCCAGCGCATCGTATTCCCCCGTGGCGATCTTGCGCAGGATGCGCCGCATGATCTTGCCCGAGCGGGTCTTGGGCAGCCCCGGCGCCCACTGGATCACGTCCGGCGAGGCGATCGGGCCGATTTCCTTGCGCACCCAGTTCTTCAGCTCCAGGCGCAACTGCTCGTTCGACTCCTCGCCGGCATTGAGGGTCACGTACACATAGATGCCCTGGCCCTTGATGTCGTGCGGCACGCCCACCACCGCCGCCTCGGCGACCTTGGGGTGGGCGACCATGGCGCTCTCGATCTCGGCGGTGCCCATGCGGTGCCCGGAGACGTTGAGCACGTCATCCACCCGGCCGGTGATCCAGTAGTAGCCATCTTCGTCGCGGCGCGCGCCGTCACCGGTGAAGTACATGCCGCGGAAGGTCTTGAAGTAGGTGTCGACGAAGCGGTCGTGGTCGCCGTACAGCGAACGCGACTGGCCCGGCCAGGAGTCGAGGATCACCAGGTTGCCCTCGGCGGCGCCCTCGATCAGGTTGCCCAGGTTGTCCACCAGCGCCGGCACCACGCCGAAGAACGGGCGGGTCGCTGAGCCTGGCTTGAGCGCGGTGGCACCTGGCAGCGGGCTGATCAGCACGCCGCCGGTCTCGGTCTGCCACCAGGTGTCGACGATCGGGCAACGCTCCTTGCCGACGGTCTTGTAGTACCAGTTCCACGCCTCGGGGTTGATCGGCTCGCCCACCGAGCCCAGCAGGCGCAGGCTGGAGCCGTCGGCACCGGCCACGGCGGCCTCGCCCTCGGCCATCATCGCGCGGATGGCGGTGGGCGCGGTGTAGAGGATGTTGACCTTGTGCTTGTCGACGATCTTCGACACGCGGGTGATGTCCGGGTAGTTCGGCACGCCTTCGAACAACAGCGTGGTCGCGCCGTTGGCCAGCGGGCCGTAGACGATGTAGCTGTGGCCGGTGACCCAGCCGACGTCGGCGGTGCACCAGTAGACTTCGCCCGGGCGGTAGTCGAACACCCGCTCGTGGGTCAGCGCGGCGTACACCAGGTAGCCGCCGGTGGTGTGCAGCACGCCCTTGGGCTTGCCGGTGGAGCCGGAGGTATAAAGGATGAACAGCGGCTCCTCGGCGCCCATCTCTTTTGGCGCGCAGTGGCTGGAGGCGACCTTCATCAGGTCTTCGTACCAGATGTCGCGGTGCTGGTGCCAGGCGATGTCGCCACCGGTGCGCTTGCACACGATGATCTTCTGCACGCTGCTGGTTTCAGGGTTGGTCAGCGCCAGGTCGACGTTGGCCTTGAGTGGCGTGCGGCGGCCGCCGCGCAGGCCTTCGTCGGCGGTGATGACGACCTTGGAACGGCAGTCGATGATGCGCCCGGCCAGGGCTTCGGGCGAGAAGCCGCCGAACACCACCGAGTGGATCGCGCCGATGCGTGCACAGGCCAGCATCGCCACCACGGCTTCCGGGATCATTGGCATATAAATGGTGACGACATCGCCGCGGTGCACGTCCTGGCCGCGCAGGGCGTTGGCGAACTTGCAGACCTGCTCGTGCAGTTCGCGGTAGGTGATGTTGCGGTGTTCGGAAGGGTCGTCGCCTTCCCAGATGATGGCCAGTTGGTCGCCGCGTTCTTCGAGGTGGCGGTCCAGGCAGTTGGAGGACACGTTGAGCGTGCCGTCGGCGAACCACTTGATGTCGACATGGTGGTCGTCGAAGGAGGTCTGCTTGACCTTGCTGAACGGCTTGATCCAGTCCAGACGCTGGGCCTGCTCACGCCAGAAGCCGTCCGGGTTGATCACCGATTGCTGGTACATGGCCTTGTAGGTGGCCTCGTCGGTCAGGGTAGTGGCCGCAACCTCGGGACGAACGGGATACAGTGGAGCCGCACTCATCTGTGTTACCTCGGTGTAATAGTTGTTTTTGTATGGAATCGTTTGTAACTGTACCAGAGCGGCAAAAGCCATTCGACGATGGTAGTAGCGAGGGCGGGAAATTTTTCCGGGCTTCGAGGCGAGGGCTCTAGCCCGCGGCCGGCGGCCCGGCGAGGGGAAAATGAAGGCAAGCTTGCCAAGGGATTGTTACAGATTCTGTCAAAAGGCGAAAAAACTTTATCAAAACACTATCTGTTTCCCTTAGTTACCGAGGCATAAGATTCACCTCGCCAGCAACGGCAAGGCGATTAACTACTGGTAACAGCCCCCACGAAGGCAAACGTTAATCCCTCTCTAATCCCGATAGTTGAAAACTTGGCAGTACTCGCGGCGCCACAAGCGCCGCGTGCCCCCTCACGACCTTAGACAGGTAAATAGAAAATGAAAGCTTTACTGGCATTGGTACTTGGCGGTCTTTGCAGCGCGGCGATCGCCGGCGAGGCAAACGATGTCGAGCAGATTCCGGTTGAACAGTACAGTTACTCGCAGCACCTGGACATCGCTCGGGTCATCTCCATGAGCGAAGTGCCAAACGTCTGCGAAGTCGTGCCCGCCCGCATGACCTATGAAGACTCCAATGGGCAGAAGCACATTCTTGAATACCGCGTGATGGGCAACGGCTGCTCCAACGGCTGAGTTCTGTTGATCAAGGGGCCTGCGGGCCCCTTCGCTGTTAGTTCATTCGCCCGACTTGCCCAGGGAATAATCCCGCAACTTATTGGCAATGGTCGTGTGTGAAACACCCAATCTTTTTCCCAATGCCCGGCTACTTGGGTATTCCCCCATCAAACTTTCCAACACCGCCTTCTCGAAACGCCCGACAATTTGCGAAAGATCCCCATCCAGGGAAAACTCGCCCAACGGTTGGCGCACGCCATAATCCGGCAAGCGGATATGTTCGCTCTTCACCACCCCGCCCTCGCATAGCGATACGGCCTGGAACAATACGTTTTCCAGTTGCCGCACATTGCCTGGCCAATGGTAATGCGCCAGCTTGTCCATCGCCGCCGGCGCCAGGCGCGGCATGGCGCAGCCGATCTGGCGGCTGGCCTGGTCGAGAAAGTGCTGCACCAACCCCTCGAGCCCGTCCATGCACTCGCGCAGCGGCGGGATATGCAGCGACAGCACATTGAGCCGGTGATACAGGTCCTGGCGAAACTCGCCGCGGGCGCACAGCTCCGAGAGGTCGACCTGGGTGGCGCAGATCACCCGCACATCGAGGTACACCTCTTCATCGCTGCCTACACGGCGAAAGCACCCATCCTGCAGAAAACGCAGCAGCTTCACCTGCAGGCGCGGGCTCATTTCCCCTACCCCATCAAGGAACAAGGTACCGCCCGCCGTCAGCTCAAGCAGCCCCAGCTTGCCCTCGGCGCGCGCGCCCTCGAATGCCCCGGGGCCATAACCGAACAGTTCGGTCTCGGCCATCGACTCCGGCAGGCCGGCGCAGTTGAGCGCCATCAGCGGGGCCTGCCCGCGCGGGCTGGCCAGGTGGCAGGCGCGGGCCAGCAACTCCTTGCCGGTACCGGTTTCGCCCTCGATCAGCAGGGGTGCATCCAGTGGCGCCATGCGCCGCGCCTCGCGCACCACCGCCGCCATGACCCGCGAACTCTGGAAGATGCTGTCGAAGCCGCGCAGCTCCTGCTTGCGCACGTTGTAGATGCGCTCACCGATGCGGTCGGCGCGGTGCAGGGTGAGCACCGCGCCGGCCAGGGCCTCGCTGTCGTCGTGCTCGGACTGCAGCGGCGCGATATCGGCCAGGAACACATCGCCCTTGACCTTGATGCGCAGGCCGTTGATCCGCGACTTGTTGGCCCGCACCAGCTCCGGCAGGTCGAAATCCTCCACGTAGCGCGCCAAGGGCATGCCCGGCACTTCATCCACCCGCACGCCCAGCAACTGCGCCGCCGTGCGGTTGGCGGCGACGATGCTGCCGCCCATGTCCACCGACAGCACCGGGAAATCCAACGCCCCCAGCAACGCATTGAGCTCCATGTGCCGCCGCTCGCTGGGCATCAGCCCGACACGCTTGACCCCGAACACCCCGGCGATGGACTCGAACTTCGGCCGCAGCGCCTGGAACTGCAGGTTGATGAGGTTCGGGCAGTGCAGGTAGATGGCATTGCCGTGGTCACCCCCCACCTCGCCGCGCAGCACGTTGATGCCGTACTCCACCAACAGGTTGAGGATGTCGCGAAGGATGCCGATGCGGTTCTGGCAGTGCACTTTGATACGCATGAACGCTCTCGAAACGGCGAAGTTTTTCAACCCCGCACGAAAAATCCGTAAAGATAAGCTGACAAAAACGCTGCCTTCACCAGCTTCATGTGCCGAATTTTCCGACATACCGGCACTTTTGTAAAATTATCGTTACGAACCAGGGCGCAGCGGCCAGCCGGCAACCCCGCCCACCCCGTGCAATTGATCGGATTGCGGGATATTCCTGATGCATGTCGTGGACATAACAAGAATGCCCTCACCAGGAGAGCCACATGAAACAGACGCAATACGTGGCACGCGAGCCCGATGCGCACGGTTTTATCGACTACCCGCAGCAAGAGCATGCGGTGTGGAACACGCTGATCACCCGCCAGCTCAAAGTCATCGAGGGCCGCGCCTGCCAGGAGTACCTGGACGGCATCGACCAGCTCAAGCTGCCCCATGACCGCATCCCGCAACTGGGCGAGGTCAACAAGGTGCTGGGCGCCACCACCGGCTGGCAGGTTGCCCGGGTTCCGGCACTGATCCCCTTCCAGACCTTCTTCGAATTGCTGGCCAGCAAACGCTTCCCGGTCGCCACCTTCATCCGCACCCCGGAAGAACTGGACTACCTGCAGGAACCGGACATCTTCCACGAGATCTTCGGCCACTGCCCGCTGCTGACCAACCCCTGGTTCGCCGAATTCACCCACACCTACGGCAAGCTCGGCCTGGCTGCGACCAAGGAGCAGCGCGTGTACCTGGCGCGGCTGTACTGGATGACCATCGAGTTCGGCCTGATGGAAACCCCGCAAGGTCGCAAGATCTACGGCGGCGGCATCCTCTCCTCGCCCAAGGAGACCGTCTACAGTCTGTCTGGCGAACCGGAGCACCAGGCCTTCGACCCAATCGAAGCCATGCGCACGCCCTATCGCATCGACATCCTGCAGCCGCTGTACTTCGTGCTGCCGAACCTCAAGCGCCTGTTCGACCTGGCCCACGAAGACATCATGGGCATGGTCCAGCAAGCCATGCAGCTGGGGCTGCACGCGCCGAAGTTTCCACCCAAGCAGGCTGCCTGAGCCCACTTCATAACAACTCGAACCGGATAAGTACCCATGAATGCCTTGAACCAAGCCCATTGCGAAGCCTGCCGCGCCGATGCACCGAAAGTCACCGACGACGAGCTGGCCGAACTGATCCGCGAGATCCCGGACTGGAACATCGAAGTACGCGACGGCCACATGGAGCTGGAGCGCGTGTTCAAGTTCAAGAACTTCAAGCATGCCCTGGACTTCACCAATGCCGTGGGCGAAATCGCTGAAGCCGAAGGCCACCACCCGGGCCTGCTGACCGAGTGGGGCAAGGTCACCGTGACCTGGTGGAGCCACTCGATCAAGGGCCTGCACCGCAACGATTTCATCATGTGCGCGCGCACCGACAAGGTTGCCGAGAAGGCCGAAGGCCGCAAGTAACCCGCAGCAAAGTCGCAAGAGGGGCCGTACATCGGCCCCTTTTCATTGGGGAAATGGCCGGTATCCGCCCGCAAAACCGACAAGCGACCGGGAAAAAATACAAACTGTCATCCAGACTTGTGTATCCTGCCCCAGCTTTTTGAAGCTCGAACCGCGCCTGGCGCAGACTTTTCACTCACACTTGCGAGGAACGACGAGATGCATGAAATCCCGAATCTTCCCTTCCCAAGCCTGAACCCCGAAGAGCCAACCGTTGCCGCTCACTCCGAACCGACGCCCGCCGTCGAGGATGGCGACGATCAATCCAGCGCTGACCAGGAATAACCGCGCAATCCCGTCGGCTGTGTGAAAACGGCTGACCCGCGGGCAACCGCCGTCATCACGTTTTCACACCGTCTTGCCCTGTCCCTACCCCGCTAACACCTCGCGCTCGCCTCCGGTACGCACATTGACGGCCCCTTCAACAGGAGCCAACGCCATGTCACCGGAAACCCCGAACGATGACCTGCCTGCGCTGATCGATGCGCTCGACACCCAAAGCCTGGTGCTGCACAGCGAGCTCTCAGGCCCGCACGACCTCAAGACCTCCCTCAACCTGCACCTGGAGCGGGCTTTCGATTTCCCCGCGCTGTACCCCTCCGATCTCGATGACCAGGCCATTCGCGCCTCTTTCGCCCTCGCCTTCGCAAGCCCTGGCCCCAAGGCCTATGTCAATGCCGCCTTGCAGCGCTCGGCGCAGGCGCCGGTGAGCGATAGCCAATGCGCCCGCTTCTACGCGACCCTGGCCGAAAAACTGCTGACTGCTGCCAATCCACTTGCTCGCTGGGCGCCGACGGCAGCGCCTTACAGCATCAGCAGCCTCGCCCAATCGCTGTGGGCAGACGAGCAATGCCTGGTACGTCGCGATGCGTTCATCGTTGCCGCATTGCTCGCCCACGCAGAGCTGCCCACCCACCCAACACCCCCCAGGCCCGCTTCGCCGGCCTTGCAACTGGAGGGTTACCTGGACCTGCCCGCCATTGCGCAGCACCTCCTCTCGCCCGCCCCTGGCACGAGCCTGGCGCGCAAACTGTTCGCTACGCTGCAGACCGACGTCCACGCCAACAGCCGGCGATACCGAGCGCCAACCCAAAAGGAACGCAAGGCCGGCCACTTGCCCAACGAGTACGGCAAGGCTTGGCTGCCAGGGCCGTCGCTGCAGGGTTCACCCGCGCAAGTGCTCGATGCGCTGCTTCACTCCAGCGCCTTCGATGACTGGGCCCTGAACCTGGGGGCAACCCTGCAGTGGCCCGCCCACGGCACGCCCGAACCACGCCACCTGGCCCTGGCCGAGCAGGCACTGCTGGAGGTGATCTACCCGCCACAGACGCGACGGCCGGGCTATCTCCTGGATTTCGACCTGTTCAGCCAGGACAACGCCTCCACGCCCACCGCCGACATCCGCCACGACCTGGTCAACAGCGTCCAGGCGAGCCTCGCCTGCACCACTGCTGACGCACAGCTTGCCAGCGAGCTGCTGATGCGCCGGCTCGCACCCGAGCTGCTGCTCGACGACTGGCCAGCCGATTACCGCCATGAACCCGACCTGCTGTGGACCCAATTGCGCCAGGGCGCCTGGGTGGTGCTGGCGAGCGGTGATCCGCTGACCTTCAGCCACGCGCTGGCCGCCTGCACGCGCCCAAGCGCGGCGGATGACCCGCTCACCAACGAAGCCCTGCACGACACCTTGGTCGAGTGGGCGCAGGTCAAGCAGCACATCGATCACCCCGCGCCCTGGTCCGCCGCGCAATGGCGCCGCATCCACGATCACTACCTGACGGCCTGGGACCTCGATGCGCTGCGCACCCTCCCCGACCGCGTCGCCCAGGCGCGCTGGCAACTGGAGCAGGCCGGCCTTGACCCCGACGGGCGCAACAGCGACCAGCAACTGCACCTGGAAGCCTACCTGGACCATGGCGAGAATTACGCCCAACGCACCCTGCCAGACATGAACGCCTGGTACGAAAACGCGTTCGACGCCTGGCAGAAAAAGGCCACCGCAGCCTACGAAAAAACCTTCCAGTGTTGCCTCGGCCAACTCGAGAATGAGCTGATGCAGCGCCTGCACGATGAACCCTGGGCCTGCCATGCCGTGGCCTGGCCCCGATACTGCGGCCCCGTGCAAGGGGGGATACCCGGCTACGGCGACAGCGCAGAAACCGAATGGCGCTTCGAAGTTGCCACGAAGGGGCTGCTCATCCTGCTTCCCGGCCCCGTGAACGACACGCTGCTCACACTGTTCCCAGAGCAACTGCGGTGGACCACACGCGAAGTCGACATCCGCTATCGCCACCGGCTGACCGACACCCTCGAGCTGAACTACAGCCAGTTCCATGACACGCCACTGCCCTGGGATGTCGCCAACTTCCCGCGGCTGCAATCGCCCCTGCAAGCCCCGGCCGAACAGCGGGTAGCGGCGCTTGCCAGGCACTATGCCGAGGCCGTCGCGCTCAGCAACCGGCAAGCCCTGCACACGGTGGGCAAAGGCGCCACGCGCCTGGAGCTGCACCAGGCCAGGCAACAGCAGGAAAGCCTGGGGCGCTACCTGTGGAAGCTACTCAAGAACAACGTGCCCGGGCTTGGCTGCTTCGATGTGCGCAGTGGCCAGCAAGCGCTGGCCTGCGGCCTGGACGCGCTGTTCCTGCTGGGCAGCGCGATCAGGGTGGGCGGCCGGCTACTGCGCCCGCTGGTGGCGCTGCACGGCGCTGAGCAACAAGCCGCCAACGCCAGCCGTGAGGGCATCGTGAATATCGCCAGGCGCTGGTCTGGCTCTTTGCCCGAGGCACTGCTGGAGCGGGCGCCTGGGCCGCGCAGATGGCACAGTGCGCCGCAGCTGCCGAGTTCCCGACGCTGGTTCGACGAAATGGCCATCCACGAACAGATCGTACCCGGGCAGACACCGCCCACCATCAGCGTCAGCTCCGCCAGCGATGACGGCAACCGCCTGGTCTGGGCGGGCATCGAAGACCCGATGACCCTCCACCGAAGCGCCGATGAGATCGATGCATTGATCAATGGTTGCGTGTACCGACTGCACCCGATGTCGCAACCCGGCGTGGCCAACCGCCTATCCCACGCCAGCCTGGTCAACGCCCCAGCACCTGCGATAGACACGGTCAGCCCGAACAGGCACAGGTTCCTTTTCACCCCGCCCACCAACGAATCGAACACCCCCGTGTTCGGCCAGCAGGTGAGTCGCGCTTTCCTCGCCCGGCGCATCGAGCCCTTCACCGCGCGCGTGCGCAGCAAGGACAACCGTAGCTACATCTGGTCCCACCTGATGGTGCGTGACGGCAAGATCCTGCATTGGAGCAAGGGTAAATCGCTCAAGCCGGTGTCCGCCGATGAAGCCGCCATCAACTACCTGCTTGCAGACCGCCAGCCGTCCTACCACAGACGCATCATGGTCGAACCCAGTGGCGAATTCTGGTTCGGCCTGCCGGACGATATGCCACTGAATGAGGTAACACTCATTACCCGCCACTGCCCACCCATACGGCTCGGCGGCCTCGCCCGCGGCATCGCCGATCGGCGCACGCTCAGGGGGGCTGTGATCGAGTGGCGCGGCGAACAATGGTTGATGGTCGAGGCCGACACCCTGGCAATCTACGGCGCGCCCTACCAGCCCTGGAAATGGCAGAGCAGCCAACTGAAGGCCATGGCCGAAGGAAGCCCGCGCGCGGACCTTGCGACAGCGCCTCACTCCGAACGCAGGCGGCTTCAGCGGATCACCGACCAAGACGCGATCGAAAGCTACCTGGAGGTCAGCGAGCCTTACCGAATCGTCGCCACCCACGCCAACTTCCAGCAGGACATCGACAACGTGGCGCAACTGCTGCGGGACTGGATTCGCTACAGCAATACCCTTGAGCCGATCAACAGATCCCCCTACATCAAGCTGCTCGAAGACCTGCAGGAGCAGTCGCTGACCGAATATGCCCAGAACATCCTCACTCGGTTGCAGCCGCAACGCGCGCTCACCGGCCTCACCGGCCTGCAGCGCTCAGGCGTGGTCGGGCTGAACAAGCACATCATCCCGCACTGGCGGCAACTGGCCGAGGCGGATGAGGTACTGGGCCAGCACATCGTCGGTGTGCTCAATCGCCTGCTGCCTGCCCAAGGCGGCAAAACAGCCTTCACTTCGACAACCCTGGCCGAACTGCTCACAGAACAGGGGGCCACGACGTTGCGTGAGCACCTGGGTGGCGCAAACCTGGCCTTCGCCATGGTGAAGATGCGCGACGGCACCCGCAGGGTTTACTTCTCACTCTCAGGCGGCAAAAGGCATCAACTGACGATTCCTCTGCCGATCCCTGATGAGCAGCCTCCCATCACCTTCATCGATGCGCGCGCCTATATGAAAAACCAGGCGCCAGACCTGCGCTTCAGCCAACTGCCGGTGTTGCGCCGCAGCGATCAACTGGCTGAGCACACCCACCCTCGCATGCTGGATTCGGAACGCTTGATTGCCTCTACCCTCAACGCCCAACTGCTGACACGGAGCGAGCAAGTCGAGTACATCCATGTGTTCACCCTGTTCGACACCTGCCGCTCCTGTGGCGGCTATGTACTGCCGCGCTTGCGTCTGGACTACCCCAGCGCCGATTTCGGCGTGACCTGGCTGCTGCCTTACGCCGATTGACTACCCGGGCTGGGCGGGCCGTGAAAGCTTCATCCCATGGCCCGACCATGCCCGCTATCATGTCGGGCATCATGCGTCAGCGGTCATGGCCCCTCTATGCCACAGCAATCCCCCTCCTCACTTGCAACCACCTTGCAGGTCGTCTCCATCGTCCTGTTCACCTTCATCGGCTACCTGAACATCGGCATCCCCCTGGCCGTGCTGCCTGGCTATGTGCACAACGACCTGGGCTTCAGCACCGTGGTCGCAGGCCTGGTCATCAGCGTGCAGTACTTGGCGACCCTGCTCAGCCGCCCCACCGCCAGCCGCATCATCGACAACCTGGGAAGCAAGAAGGCCGTCATGTACGGCCTGTTCGGCTGCGGCCTGAGCGGCGTGTTCATGCTGGCCTGCGCCTTCCTCACCCACCTGCCCTGGGCAAGCCTGGCCTGCCTGCTGCTGGGCCGGCTGGTGCTGGGCAGTGCCGAGAGCCTGGTGGGTGCCGGCTCGATTGGCTGGGGTATCGGCCGGGTGGGTGCCGACAACACCGCCAAGGTCATTTCCTGGAACGGCATCGCCAGCTATGGCGCCCTGGCCGTCGGCGCGCCACTGGGCGTGCTGATGGTCAAGAGCCTGGGGCTGTGGAGCATGGGCGCGAGCATCATCGGGCTGGGGGTCATCGGCCTGCTGCTGGCCTGGCCGAAACGCGCCGCGCCGATCGTCAGCGGTGTGCGCCTGTCGTTCCTGCGGGTACTGGGCAAGGTCTTCCCGCATGGTTCGGGGCTGGCCCTGGGTTCGATCGGCTTCGGCACCATCGCCACCTTCATCACCCTGTACTACGCCAGCCGCGGCTGGAGCAACGCAGCCCTGACCCTGAGCCTGTTCGGCGCCAGCTTCATCAGTGCGCGGTTGCTGTTCGGCAACCTGATCAACCGCATTGGCGGCTTTCGCGTGGCAATCGCCTGCCTGTCGGTGGAAACCCTGGGGCTGCTGATGCTGTGGCTGGCACCCAGCGCGCACATGGCGCTGGCGGGGGCGGCGCTGAGCGGGTTCGGTTTCTCGCTGGTGTTCCCGGCGCTGGGCGTGGAGGCGGTGAACCAGGTGTCGGCAGCCAACCGCGGGGCGGCGGTGGGGGCCTATTCGCTGTTCGTCGATTTGTCGCTGGGGATCACCGGGCCGCTGGTGGGTGCGGTGGCGTCGGGGTTCGGCTTTGCTTCGATGTTCCTGTTTGCAGCGGCGGCGGCGTGTTGCGGGCTGGTGTTGAGCCTGTACCTGTACCGGCAGGCGCGGCGGGCCCGGGAGGGCCTGCACAAGGCTTGACCCTGTAGCGCCGCTACCGGCCTCTTCGCGGGGCAAGCCCGCTCCCACAGGTACTGCACCACGCTTGTGAACAATGGTGAACCTGTGGGAGCGGGCTTGCCCCGCGAAGGGCCCGTGCAGAGCTAACGCTGGGCGTACTGCAACACCACTTCCAGCGGATGGCGCATCTGCCGCTCGGTCATGCGCTTGACCTGGCTGCGGCACGAATAGCCGGTCGCCAGTGGCTCACCTTCCTTGTCCAGCTTGGTCGCCCACGACTGCTCGAAGATGGTCCGCGAGGTGCCCTGGTTGCACGCCTCGTGGCCATAGGTACCGGACATGCCGCAGCAGCCGGTGGCCTCGGTCACAAGCTTGAGCCCCAGGCGGGCGAACACCTGCTCCCACTGCTTGGTGCTGGCCGGCACGTTGGTCTTCTCGGTGCAGTGCGCCATCAGGCGGAAATTGCCGGGCGCGGTCGGCGCCTGCTCGGGCAGCACGTTCATCAACCATTCCTGCGGCAGCAGCACCGCCGGGCAGCCGTCCAGCCCCGGCACTTTCTGGTACTCCTGGCGATAGACCAGGGTCATCGCCGGGTCCAGGCCCACCAGCGGCACGCCGCAGTCGGCCAGGGCCTTGAGCTGGGTGGCGTTGCGGATGGCGGCCTTGGCGAAGGCGCCGAGGAAGCCCTGCACGTGCAGCGGCTTGCCATTGGCACTGTAGGGCGCCAGGAACACCCGGTGGCCCAGGCGGTGGGCCAGCTCGATGAATGCGGCCAGCAGCGGCGTCTCGAAGTAGCGGGTAAAGGCATCCTGCACCAGCACGATGCTGCGCTCGCGCTGGGCCGGCGTCAGTTCGCGCAGCGCCGGCTCGCTGGCCACGCCGACCCGGCAACGGGTCAGGGTGGACTGGAAGTTGAAGCGGCTGATCAGCGGGCTGTCGACCATGCCGACCTTGTCCGCCAGCAGCTTGCCCACCCATTTCGAGCCCATCACCGCGTTGTACAAGCCCGGAGCATGGGCCAGGTACGGGATGGTGAACTCCAGCGAGCCGATCAGGTAGTCACGCAGCGGGCGCTGGTAGCGGCCGTGGTACAGCTCGAGGAAGCGCGAGCGGAAGTCCGGCACGTTGACCTTGATCGGGCACTGCCCAGCGCACGACTTGCACGCCAGGCAGCCGGCCATGGCGTCGTACACCTCGTGGGAGAAGTCTTCCTGCCCCTGGTTGCGGGCGCGGTTGTTGCGCAGCCGTGCCGGCAGCCCCTTGAGCCACGACACCTTGTTGCGCGCCGCAGCCAGCACGTCGATGTTGGCCTCGCCCTGCAGGCGCAACCATTCGCGCATCAGCGAGGCGCGGCCCTTGGGCGAATGCTGGCGTTCACGGGTGGCCTTCCACGACGGGCACATGGCGTCGTTGGGGTCGTAGTTGTAGCAGGCGCCGTTGCCGTTGCAGTGCACGGCGCTGGGGAAGTCCTGCCACACGCGCTCGTCGATGGTGCGGTCGAGGTCGCCGCGCAGGGTCACGCCGTCGACCTTGGTCAGGCCTTCGGCACTGCCCGGCGGGGTGCAGATCTTGCCGGGGTTGAGCTGGTTGTGCGGGTCGAAGGCGCCTTTGAGGCGCTGCAGCGCGGGGTACAGCTCGCCGAAGTATTCCGGCACGTATTCCGAACGCAGGCCCTTGCCGTGCTCGCCCCACAGCAGCCCGCCGTAGCTTTTGGTCAGCGCCGCCACGGCGTCGGAGATCGGCTTGACCAGCGCGGCCTGGGCCGGGTCTTTCATGTCCAGCGCCGGGCGCACGTGCAGCACGCCGGCATCGACATGGCCGAACATGCCATAGGCCAGGCCATGGCTGTCGAGCAGCGCGCGGAAGTCGGCGATGTAGTCGGCCAGTTTCTCCGGCGGCACGGCAGTGTCTTCGACGAACGGCTGCGGGCGCACTTCGCCCTCGACGTTGCCGAGCAGGCCCACCGAGCGCTTGCGCATGGTATACACGCGGGTCACCGCCTCGGCGCCTTCTGCCAGGGTATGGCCCAGGCGTTCGACGCTGGCATCACGCTGCAGGTGCTCGACGAAGGCCTCGACCCGGGCATTGACCTCGGCCGGCTCGTCGCCACAGAACTCCACCAGGTTGATGCCCAGGGTCTGGCGCTCGGGGTCGGCCGGGAAATATTCGGCGACGCTGTGCCAGACGATGTCCTTCATCGCCAGCATCAGCACCTTGGAGTCCACCGTCTCGATCGACAGCGGCTTGTGCGCCATCAGCGCATTGGCATCGCGCAGGGCGTCCATGAAGCTTGCGTAGCGCACGTTCACCAGCACGGCGTACTTGGGAATCGGCAGCACATTGAGCTTGGCTTCCACCACGTAGCCCAGCGAGCCCTCGGCACCGCACAGCACGCTGTTGAGGTTGAAGCGGCCCTGCTCGTCGCGCAGGTGCGCCAGGTCATAGCCGGTCAGGCACCGGTTGAGCTTGGGGAAGGTGGTTTCGATAAGCTCGGCCTGGGTTTCCTGGATTTCCCGGGCCATGCGGTACACCTCGCCGACCCGACCGGCGTCGGCGCAGGCCTGGTCCAGCGCGGCGTCGTCGATCGCCAGGCTGTGCAGGCGCTCACCGCCCAGCAGCACGCTGTGCAGCTCGAGCACGTGGTCGCGGGTCTTGCCATAGGTGCAGCTGCCCTGGCCGCTGGCGTCGGTGTTGATCATGCCGCCGACGGTGGCGCGGTTGGAGGTGGAAAGCTCAGGGGCGAAGAACAGCCCGTGGGGCTTGAGCGCGGCGTTGAGCTGGTCCTTGACGGTACCGGCCTCGACCCGCACCCAGCGCTCCTCGACATTGATTTCGAGGATCTTGTTCATGTGCCGCGACAGGTCGACGACGATGCCGTCGGTCAGCGACTGGCCGTTGGTGCCGGTGCCGCCGCCACGCGGGGTCAGCTTGACCTCGCGAAAACGCGCTTCGCCCATCAGCGTGGCGACCCGCGCCACGTCGTCGGCGTCCAGCGGGAACACGGCGGCCTGGGGCAGGCGCTGGTAGATCGAGTTGTCGGTGGCCAACACCGTGCGGGTGCCGTAGTCGGCACTGATCTGGCCACGGAAGCCGCTGCTGCGCAGGGCTTCGAGGAATTCGGGGTAAGCGGCGGTCGGCGCAAGGGTCGGCAGCTGGGCGATCATCGAAGGATGGCCTCTTGATATGGGCTAATTCACGGGAATCCTGTCATTCCGGCATATGTCGATGCAGGCACGGATGACGTATAGGCCAATGTTCCTGTAGTTTTGCGCCAGGGGCAAACGGATAATCCTGCCGCTATCGATGACTTTTGTGAATGAATTACCGCCACCTGACCCCGTCCATGTCGTTGCTGCTGGCTTTCGAGGCCGCCGCCCGCCATGAAAGCTATACCCGCGCCGCCGCGGAATTGTCGCTGACCCAGAGCGCGGTCAGCCGCCAGGTGCAGGCGCTGGAGCAGCAACTGGGCCTGACCCTGTTCCGCCGCGAAGGCCGCCAGGTGCAACTGACCGATGTCGGCCGGCTGTACCAGCGCGAGCTCAGCGAAGCCCTGGGGCGCATCCGCAGCGCCACGCTGCAGGCCCTGGCCTACCAGTCCGGCGTCGGCACCCTGCGCCTGGCCACCTTGCCCACCTTCGGCTCCAAGTGGCTGCTGCCGCGCCTGCACGCGTTCTACAGTGCCCACCCGGGGATGCTGGTGCACATTCATTCACGCATCGAAGCCATCAACTTCGACACCAGCGAGATCGACGCCGCCATCGGCGTGGCCAGCCATGACCTGCCAGGGTTGATCTGCCATCGCCTGCATGCCGAGGAACTGGTGGTGATCCTGCCGCCCCAGGCCAGCCTCGACGCCCATGGCTGGGCGCCGGCACGGATCAGTGAAGAGGTGCTGCTCAACGTCGCCAACAACCCCCATGCCTGGGGCGAATGGTTCTCGCACCATGGCCTGGCGCACCGCTCGATGCGCCTGGGGCCGAGCTTCGAGCTCACCTCGCACCTGATCCAGGCGGTGCGCGCCGGCATCGGCATCGGGCTGGTGCCGCGCATCCTGGTGGAGGAAGAGCTGGCCAAGGGCGAGCTGTTCAGCCCCGGGGCGGCGTTCGCCAGCCAGCGCAGTTATTACCTGATCTATCCACCGAGGAACGAGGCGCTGCCTTCGCTGCGGGCGTTTCGCAGCTGGTTGCTGGAACAGATCTGACAGTTTTTGCCTGTACCGGCCTTATCGCCGGCAAGCCGGCTTGTATGGTGATACTCGAAGGGGTGGTGGGACGACAAAGCCGATTCTGACTGTTAGCCGCAGTACAGACCGTGGGAGACCTCGCCCCACCCCTTCACCAAAGCGCCGATAAAGAATGCATCGTTTGCAAGCGACGATAGAAGCAAGCCAGCGCCTCTTGGTGAAACCCCTTCGAGTTCGAAAACCATACCGTGGGAGTTCAGGCGATGGCAATGCGAGTGGAGAAGTTCATCATCGGCGTCGATGTCGCCAAGGTTGAGCTGGTTAGCTATTACGAAGAAACCGCACAGCAGCACTCGTTTAGAAATACCAAGCCAGAAATCCGAAAGTGGCTGGCTCTTCAGCCCGCCAATACTGCCATCTCCCACAGGGACTGCGCTGTCCCTGTGCGGGCAACAAAAAACCCGATGCCAGTCTCCTGACATCGGGTTTTCAATTACCCTGCGCAGCCCTTACTTGGCCACGCTACCGGCAGCCCCATTGCCCTGGGACTGGCGCTTGCTCTTGAGCATGTAGGCCAGCAGCATGGCCAGCAGCCACACCGGAATCGCATACACCGACACCTGGATACCCGGAATCATCAGCATGATGCCCAGGATCAGCACCACGAAGGCCAACACCAGGTAGTTGCCATACGGGTACCACAGCGCCTTGAACAGCGGCTTCTGGCCGGTGCGGTCGAGGTGCTGGCGGAACTTGAGGTGCGAGTAGCTGATCATCGCCCAGTTGATCACCAGGGTGGCGACCACCAGCGACATCAGCAGCTCCAGCGCATTCTGCGGCATCAGGTAGTTGAGCAGCACGGCGATCAGGGTCACCGCCGCCGACACCAGGATCGAACGCACCGGCACACCGCGCTTGTCGACCTTGGCCAGCGCCGCCGGAGCATCACCCTGCTCGGCCATGCCCAGCAGCATGCGCGCATTGCAGTAGGTGCCGCTGTTGTACACCGACAGCGCCGCGGTCAGGACCACGAAGTTCAGCAGGTTGGCCGCCACGTCGCTGCCCAGCAGCGAGAACACCTGGACGAACGGGCTGCTGCCATAGCTGCCGCCGGAGGCGTCGATGCTGGCGACCAGGCTGTCCCATGGGGTCAGCGACAGCAGCACCACCAGGGCGCCGACATAGAAGATCAGGATGCGGTAGATGACCTGGTTGATCGCCTTGGGGATCACGGTCTTCGGCTTGTCGGCCTCGGCGGCGGTGAAGCCGAGCATTTCCAGGCCACCGAAGGAGAACATGATGAAGGCCAAGGCCATCACCAGGCCGCTGACGCCATGCGGGAAGAAGCCGCCGTGGGCCCACAGGTTGGTGATCGAGGCTTCCGGGCCGCCGCTGCCGCTGGTCAGCAGGTAGGCACCCAGGCCGATCATGCCGACGATGGCGGCAACCTTGATGATGGCGAACCAGAACTCGGCCTCACCGAAGAACTTCACGTTCATCAGGTTGATGGCGTTGATCAGCAGGAAGAAGCCTGCCGCGGTGACCCAGGTGGGGATCTCCGGCCACCAGTAATGGACGTACTTGCCAACCGCCGAAAGCTCCGACATGCCCACCAGGATGTACAGCACCCAGCAGTTCCAGCCCGACAGGAAGCCGGCGAAACCGCCCCAGTACTTGTGGGCAAAGTGGCTGAACGAGCCGGCCACCGGCTCTTCGACGATCATCTCGCCGAGCTGGCGCATGATCATGAAGGCGATGAAGCCGCAGATGGCGTAGCCAAGGATCATCGACGGGCCGGCGGATTTCATCACGCCTGCCGAGCCGAGGAACAGGCCGGTACCAATCGCACCACCCAAGGCGATCAACTGGATGTGGCGGTTCTTCAGGCCCCGCTTGAGCTCGCCTGAATGCATGTTTTGTCCACTCATGAACGAAGTCACCTGCATTGTTTTTATCTGTGACGGAATCGGACCCACCGCGCTCGTGGCGCAGCGGAATGGGCAAGGTGGTTACCTTGGGTTTCTTGCCAGCGGCGCCGCCTGGGCGGATCAACCGGGGGTGAGCAAGAGTGCGCGGTACGCAAAAGGGTCACAGGTAAAACGCGGCGCACTGTATACCCCTGCGAGCGCGCAGGCGTCAACGCGTTGCGTCAATTCCCGGGGGAAAAACGCAGCGATCCTGTGGTGGGAGCCTGGAAAGGCGGAGTGATCGGCGTACATGGCGCCTCCATTTGTTGTTCTGTCTGCCCGGCTCTGTGGACGGGCTTTTGCACACGGCAATAGTGGCTATAACAGCCTGGGGACGAGGTTTGGGCAAGAGGGGAGCAGCTGTGGACGACACCCTTCGAGGGCGAGCGCGGCAAGTTCTGTTTACACAAAATCAGCCTGGCCAGAAAAATCTGGCGAATTCGTACAATTTTCTTTACAGGGCGGTTTGAAAACTTGCCAGTCGTCAGAAAATTCTTTTTTCTTCAATATCTTGGGCCGCGTTGCGGGCAATCGCCGGCAAGCCGGCTCCCACACGGCAGGCACAAAAAAGCCAGCCCGAAGGCTGGCTTTTCATCACTGCCAGAGCCGATCAGCCGCGCGGCTTGCCGCGACCGCGGCCGGCTGGCTTGTCACCCTCAGGCT
Organism: Pseudomonas sp. NPDC087029; assembly: GCF_044745345.1. NCBI lineage: Bacteria > Pseudomonadati > Pseudomonadota > Gammaproteobacteria > Pseudomonadales > Pseudomonadaceae > Pseudomonas > Pseudomonas sp. NPDC087029. The sequence continues at coordinate 51,671 of NZ_JBIVAB010000003.1, forward strand.
TGGATGGGCGCTTGCGCATGTCGCTCGGGCGCTCGGCCACGGCGCTGCCACGGCTCTTGCGCGGCGCTTCTTCACGCGGCTGGCGTGCCGGGCGCTCGGCAGCGGCAGCACCGCCCTCGTGCGCCGGGCGCAGGTTGCGCACGCGCTCGCCACGGCCCATTGGCCGGCTCGACTTGCGCTGCAGGCGCTCCATCTTGTCCTTGGCCTTGAGGTTCATGGCAGGCAGCGCCACTGGCTGCAGGCCCACTTCGGCGGCGAGGATGTCGATTTCGCCCTGGCTCATTTCGCGCCAGCGGCCCATCGGCAGGTCGGAGTTGAGGAACACCGGGCCGAAGCGCACGCGCTTCAGGCGGCTGACCACCAGGCCCTGGGATTCCCACAGGCGACGCACTTCGCGGTTACGGCCTTCCATCACCACGCAGTGGTACCAGTGGTTGAACCCTTCGCCACCGGGCGCCTTCTGGATGTCGGTGAACTTGGCCGGGCCGTCTTCGAGCATCACGCCCGCCTTCAGGCGTTCGATCATCTCGTCGTCGACCTCGCCACGCACACGCACCGCGTACTCGCGGTCCATCTCGTAGGAAGGGTGCATCAGGCGGTTGGCCAGTTCACCGTCGGTGGTGAACAGCAGCAGGCCGGTGGTGTTGATGTCGAGGCGGCCGATGTTGATCCAGCGGCCCTCTTTCGGGCGCGGCAGGCGATCGAACACGGTCGGGCGGCCTTCCGGGTCGTCACGGGTGCAGATCTCGCCATCGGGCTTGTTGTACATGATCACCCGGCGGGTGGCCTCGGCGGCCTCCTCGCGCTTGATCAGCTTGCCGTCGACGGCGATGGCGTCATGCAGGTCGACGCGCTGGCCGAGGGTGGCCGCGACGCCGTTGACCTTGATGCGGCCCTGGCTGATCCAGGCTTCGACGTCACGGCGCGAGCCCACGCCGATGCGCGCCAGCACTTTCTGCAGCTTTTCGCCGGCTGGCGGGGTGATTTCGGTATTTTGCAGGTCTTGCTCACTCATCTGGGCACCTCCCGGTGTAGGAATGAAAAATCGGGTTTCTGGCGACGGATGCGCCAAAAGGCCGCGCATCATACGCGGTTCGGTGAGGGAACGCACTGCAGGGTAGTGGGTTTCGTGGGGGGTGGCGGTTATTTCTGCCCGGTGGTTGCGGTTGCCTGTACTGGCGCTATCGCCGGCAAGCCGGCGATAGCGCCAGTGCAAATTCAGGGCTGGGGATTGGGCTCATCTTCGCGCAAATCATCGAAGTCGGTCTTCAGCCCCTCTTCCATGGCATCCAGTTCCACCAGCAAACTGCGGAAGCTGGTCTCCTCCTTCGGCTCGCCAACCTCCTCCTCATCCGCCAGGCTGGCATCGGCCAACGCCTGCAGGTGCGCCGGCACCGGGGCATCATCGGGGTCGAGCAACGGCGCCGGTTCCATCTCCCGCAGTTCGGCCAGGGCCGGCAGTTCGTCCAGGCTCTTGAGGTTGAAGTGGTCGAGAAACGCCTTGGTGGTGGCGAACATCGCCGGCCGGCCCGGCACCTCGCGGTAGCCGACCACGCGGATCCACTCGCGCTCGATCAGGGTCTTGATGATGTTGCTGTTGACCGCCACCCCGCGCACATCCTCGATCTCGCCGCGGGTGATCGGCTGGCGGTAGGCGATCAAGGCCATGGTCTCCAGCAGCGCACGGGAATACCGCTGCGGGCGCTCCTCCCACAGGCGGCCCACCCAGGGGGCGTAGTCTTCGCGAATCTGCAGGCGGTAGCCGCTGGCCACCTCCTTGAGCTCGAAGGCACGGCCCGCGCAGGACTTGCCCAGCACTTCCAGGGCCTTTTTAAACACCTTCGGCTCAGGGCGCTCGGCCTCTTCGAGCAGCTCGTACAGGCGCTCCAGGGACTGCGGTTTGCCCGAGGCGAGCAGAAACGCCTCGATCAGCGACGCCAGGTCGCGGGGGTCATTCAGGTTCATCGGTTTCTTCGACAGACTCGGCGCGCAGCCGCACATGGATCGGCGCAAAAGGCTCATTCTGCACCAGTTCGATCAGCGACTCCTTGACCAGCTCGAGAATCGCCATGAAGGTCACCACCACGCCCAGCTTGCCTTCCTCGGCGCCGAACAGCTCGACGAAGGGCACGAAAGCGCCGCCTTTCAGGCGCTCCAGCACATCGCCCATGCGCTCGCGGGTCGACAGGGTCTCGCGGGTGATCTGGTGGCTTTCGAACAGGTCGTTGCGGCGCATGACCTCGGCCATGGACACCAGCAATTCCTCCAGGCTGACCTGCGGCAGCAGCTTGCGCACCTTGGCCTGGGGCGCCTCCAGGCGCGGCACGACGACATCCCGACCAACCCGCGGCAGCTCGTCGATGCCCTCGGCGGCCGCCTTGAACCGCTCGTATTCCTGCAGCCGGCGGATCAGCTCGGCGCGCGGGTCGCCCTCCTCCTCCTCGACCTCGGCCGAGCGCGGCAGCAGCATGCGCGACTTGATTTCGGCCAGCATCGCGGCCATCACCAGGTATTCGGCGGCCAACTCCAGGCGCACGCTCTTCATCAGCTCGACGTAGCCCATGTACTGGCGGGTGATTTCCGCCACGGGGATGTCGAGGATGTCGATGTTCTGCTTGCGGATCAGGTACAGCAGCAGGTCCAGCGGGCCTTCGAACGCTTCGAGGATGACTTCCAGGGCATCCGGCGGGATGTACAGGTCCACCGGCATTTCGGTCAGCGCTTCGCCGTAGACCAGCGCCAACTGCAACTGCTGCGGCGCTTCGACCTGCTCGGCCGGCGCCTCGGGCGCTGCCACCTGGTTCACGCGTTGACCAGGAAGGGCGTGGGGTCGCCGCAACCCTCACGGATCAGCTCGGGCTCGTCGCCGGACAGGTCGATGATGGTGGAGGCCTTGAGGTCGCCGAAGCCACCGTCGATGACCAGGTCCACATGGTGCTCCAGGCGCTCGCGAATCTCGTAGGGGTCGGTCATCGGTTCGTTGTCACCCGGCAGGATCAGGCTCACGCTCATCAGCGGCTCGCCAAGCTCGGCCAGCAGCGCCAGGGTGATGGCGTGGTCCGGCACGCGCAGGCCGATGGTGCGGCGCTTTTCGTGCAGCAACAGGCGCGGCACCTCGCGGGTGCCGTTGAGAATGAAGGTGTACGGGCCGGGCACATGGGCCTTGAGCAGGCGGAAGATGCCGGTGTCGACCTTGGCATACAGGCCCAGCTGCGACATGTCGCAGCACATGAGGGTGAAGTTGTGGGTCTTGTCCAGCCCGCGCAGGCGCCGCACCCGCTCGATGGCCGCCTTGTCACCGATCTGGCAACCCAGGGCGTAGGCCGAGTCGGTGGGGTACACCACCACACCGCCCTTGCGGATGATTTCCACCGCCTGGCGGATCAGCCGCTGCTGCGGGTTCTCCGGATGAATTTGGAAAAATTGGCTCACGTAGTCGTCCTGTTCATACCGCCAAAGGCTGTTCATGGCTGAATCGGCGCCACAGAGGTGGCAGGTCCTCGGGCAATGGCCGGTAGGCACCGATCTCGCCCCAGGTGCCGGGGCCGTGGAAATCGCTGCCAGCGCTTGCCAGCAGGCCGAACTCACGGGTGAGGATGGACATGGTGCCCACCTGCTCGGCCGGCATCATCCCGTTGACCACTTCAAGCGCCTGCCCGCCTGCCTGAATATAGTCGGCAATCAGCCGCCTGCGCTTGCTGCGCGTCAGTTCGTAGTGCATGGGATGGGCCAGGCTCACCCAGGCATTGGACTGGCGCAGGGTGGCAACGGTTTCTTCAAGGGTCGGCCAGTGCAGCTTGACGTCGCCGAGCTTGCCCGCCCCCAGCCACTTGCGAAAGGCTTCGCCGCGGTCCTTGACGTGCCCGGCACGCACCAGGTACTCGGCAAAATGCGGCCGCGCCGGGGCGTTGCCGCTGTCGCCCAGCTCCTGCTGCACGGCGCGCGCGCCTTCGAGGGTCGCCGGCATGCCCTTGGCAGCCAGCCGCCTGTCGATTTCTTCGGCGCGCAGCCAGCGGCCACGGTGCAAGGCCTCGATGGCCTCGGCCAGCGGCGCGGCGTCGAGCGGGAAGTCGTAGCCCAGCACATGGATGGTCGCCCCGCCCCAGGTGCACGACAGCTCCACCCCGCTGACCCAGCGCATGCCGCGCTCGGCACAGGCCTGGCGCGCCTCTGGCAGGCCTTCGAGGGTATCGTGGTCGGTCAGGGCCAAGGTCTGCACCCCGTGCTCATGGGCCCGGGCGACCAGGACCGTGGGCGACAGGGCGCCGTCGGAGGCCGTGCTGTGACAGTGCAGATCAACATTCATGGAGGAGCGCTTTCGCTGGAATCGATGTTTGTTATTATGCCGTCACATCCCGATTCTGGCTGCCATTGTGAAACAATTCATCGATTTCATCCCGCTGCTGCTGTTCTTCATCGTCTACAAGCTCGACCCACGGCCCCTCGACGTGGCCGGCCACAGCTTCGAGTTCGGCGGCATCTACAGCGCCACGGCGATGCTGATCATCAGCTCGCTGGTGGTGTACGGCGCGCTGTTCCTGCGCCAGCGCAAGCTGGAAAAGGGCCAGTGGCTGACGCTGGTCGCCTGCCTGGTGTTCGGCGGCCTGACCCTGACCTTCCACAGCGAAACCTTCCTCAAGTGGAAGGCGCCGGTGGTCAACTGGCTGTTCGCCCTGGGCTTTGCCGGCAGCCACTTCATCGGCGACCGGGTGCTGATCAAGCGCATCATGGGCCACGCCCTGACCCTGCCCGATGCGGTATGGACGCGCCTGAACCTGGCGTGGATCGTGTTCTTCATCTTCTGCGGCGCCGCCAACCTGTTCGTCGCCTTCACCTTCCAGGCCTTCTGGGTCGACTTCAAGGTGTTCGGCAGCCTGGGCATGACCGTGATCTTCCTGGTGGCGCAAGGCGTGTACCTGTCGCGCCACCTGCACGACGACCCCTCCACCTCCAAGACCAAGGATTGACATGCTCTACGCCATCATCGCCAGCGACGTCGCGAACTCCCTGGAAAAACGCCTGGCCGCGCGCCCGGCGCACATCGAGCGCCTGCAACAGCTCAAGGCCGAAGGCCGCGTGGTGCTGGCCGGCCCGCACCCGGCCATCGACAGCAACGACCCCGGCGAAGCCGGCTTCAGCGGCAGCCTGATCGTCGCCGAGTTCGATTCGCTCGCCGCCGCCCAGGCCTGGGCCGATGCCGACCCGTACATCGCCGCAGGCGTTTACGACAAGGTGATCGTCAAGCCTTTCAAGCAAGTCTTGCCGTAATCGATAAAATTTGCGGCGTCTGCTGTATCTTTGCCACTGGCGGACACGTCAGACGCCGTCGATTTGAATTGAGTGAGTCATGAGCGAGCTGTTACTGATTGATGATGACCAGGAACTCTGCGAGCTGCTCGGCAGCTGGCTGACCCAGGAAGGTTTTGCCGTTCGCGCCTGCCACGACGGCCAGAGCGCGCGCCAGGCGCTGGCCGAACATGCGCCGGCAGCCGTGGTACTGGACGTGATGCTGCCCGACGGCAGCGGCCTGGAATTGCTCAAGCAGCTGCGCAGCGAGCATGCCGAACTGCCGGTGCTGATGCTCTCCGCCCGCGGCGAGCCGCTGGACCGCATCCTCGGCCTGGAACTGGGCGCCGACGATTACCTGGCCAAGCCCTGCGACCCTCGTGAGCTCACCGCACGCCTGCGCGCCGTGCTGCGCCGCAGCCACCCGACCGCCACCACCACGCAAGTGGAGATCGGCGACCTGGCCTTCAGCCCGGTCCGTGGCGTGGTCAGCATCGATGGCCGCGAAATGAGCCTGACCCTGTCCGAGAGCCGTATCCTCGAAGCCCTGCTGCGCCAACCCGGCGAGCCGCTGGACAAGCAGGAACTGGCGCAGATCGGCCTGGGCCGCAAGCTGACCCTGTACGATCGCAGCCTGGACATGCACGTGAGCAACCTGCGCAAGAAGATCGGCCCGCATGCCGATGGCCGCCCACGCATCGTCGCCCTGCGCAGCCGTGGCTATTACTACAGCCTCTGATTGGCCCAGGCCGCCGATCTTTACCGAGCCTTTACCCTCCCCTGACTGCGCCTGACCTTGATCTCCCTAGACTGGGCTCATCCGGTAACCACCGGCCTTGGAAAGGAGAGACACCATGCGCAAGACCCTTATCGCCCTGATGTTCGCCGCCGCCCTGCCGACCGTGGCCATGGCCATGCCTGAAGGCGGCCCGCGCCACGACGGCCCGCATCACCGCGGTGATGCGCCTTTCGCCCAGCTGGACCTGAGCCGCGACCAGCGCCAGCAGATCGGCAAGCTGATGGGCGAGCAGATGAAAGACCGCCGCGACATCACCGAGCGCTACCTGGCCAAGTTGCCAGCCGCCGACCAGAAAGCCATGAAGGACGAGCTCAAGGCCAGCCACGACAAGACCGACACCCAGGTCCGCGCGCTGCTCAAGCCCGACCAGCAGAAGAAGTTCGACGAACTGCAGAAAGCGCGTGAAGCACGCAAGGCCGAATGGAAGGAATTCCAGGCCTGGAAAGCTGAAAAAGCCGGCAAGGCCCAGTAAGCTGTCCTTCCCCGATGCCCGGCCCGCCTACCCAGCGGGCCGGGCTTTTCCCGTTTACAGGAGGTGCTCTTGCGTTCTCTGTTCTGGCGCATCCTGGCGAGCTTCTGGCTGGCCATCACCCTGGTTGCCGGCCTGTCGATCCTGCTCGGCCACATGCTCAACCAGGACGCCTGGATCCTCAGCCGCCACCCGGGCCTCAATACCCTGGCCAGCCATTGGGCCAAGCACTACGAACAAGAGGGCGTGGAGGCGTCCCAGGCATTCCTGGAGCGGCGCAAGGAGCGCTACAAGATCGACGTGCAGGTGCTCGACGACGGCGGCGCCGCCATTGTGCCCGGCACCTTCCCGCGCCGCGCGGCAGCCTTCGAGGCGCGCCAGCACAATGACCAGCGCCGCCTGCCGTGGCGCCGCCTGACCGAGGAATACACCAGCCCCGAGAGCGGTGAAACCTACCTGCTGATCTACCGCATCCCCCACCCCGAACTGGACGCCTGGCACCGCGAAAGCCTGCTCTGGCCGCTGAGTGCGCTGGGTATCGCGCTGGTGGTCCTGACCCTGTTCAGCCTGCTGGTGACCTTGTCCATCACCCGCCCCCTGAGCCGCCTGCGCGGCGCCGTGCACGACCTGGGCCAGGCCACGTACCAGCAGAACAGCCTGGCGCGCCTGGCCGCCCGGCGTGACGAGTTCGGCGTGCTGGCCAAGGACTTCAACAAGATGGGCGCCCGCCTGCAGAGCCTGATCGGCAGCCAGCGCCAGTTGCTGCGCGACGTGTCCCACGAATTGCGCTCGCCCCTGGCCCGCCTGCGTATCGCCCTGGCCCTGGCCGAACGGGCCGAGGCCGAGCAACGCCAGGCGCTGTGGCCGCGCCTGACCCGTGAGTGCGACCGCCTGGAAGACCTGATCAGCGAAATCCTGACCCTGGCCCGCGTCGACGCCGAACAGGCCCATGCCGAACCTGTCGACCTCAACGCCTTGCTCGGCAGCGTGCGCAAGGATGCCCAGCTCAGCGCGCCGGAGCAGGAGGTGAAGCTCGAGGCCCAGCCGGGCTTGACCTTGCAGGGCTGGCCGACGCTGATCGAGCGCGCGCTGGACAACCTGCTGCGCAATGCCTTGCGCTTCAACCCTGCCGGGCAGCCGATCGAGATTCGCGCCGGGCGCGAGGAAGGCCGGATCGTGGTGAGCGTGCGTGACCATGGGCCGGGGGTGGCGGCGGAGCACCTGGCGCAGTTGGGTGAGCCGTTCTTCCGCGCGCCGGGGCAGGACGCGGCGGGGCATGGCCTGGGGTTGGCGATTGCGCGCAAGGCGGCGGAGCGCCATGGCGGTAGCCTGGTGCTGGCCAATCATCCACAGGGTGGGTTTGTCGCCCGGCTGGAGTTGCCTGTGACGGTTACGACCATTTGATGGCTATTGGCGGCTGCTGCGCAGCCCATCGCCGGCAAGCCGGCTCCCACAGGTACAACGCTGGCCATGTGGGAGCCGGCTTGCCGGCGATGGGCCGCGCAGCGGCCCCATGCATCACTCGCCCCAGGCGCTGACGAACTCTGCAGTTTCCAGCACCGGCGCGGTGCGCGGCTCGGCCATCGGCGTGCCGACATACAGATAACCGATCACTTCCTCGTTCTCGGCCATGCCCAGCCCCTTGTGCACAAAGGGATCGAAGGCCATGTCGCCGGTACGCCACACCGCGCCGATGCCCTGGGCATGGGCTGCGATGAGGATGCCATGCGCCGCGCAGCCCGCTGCCAGGCGCTGCTCCGACTTGGGCACCTTGAAGTGGTCCTGCAGCTTGGCGATCACCACGATCAGCAACGGCGCACGCAACGGCATCGCACGTGCCTTGTCCAACGCAGCCTGGCTGGCCTCGCCCTTGTCTTGCAGCGCCTGGGCGAACAGCTCCCCGAGTTGCTCGCGGCCCTGGCCTTCGATGGTCAGGAAGCGCCACGGCCGCAGCTGGCCATGGTCGGGCGCGCGCAGTGCGGCCTGGAACAGCGCCTCGCGCTGGGCGGCATTGGGCGCCGGTTCAGTCAGGCGTGGCACGGAAACACGGTTGAGCAATGCGTCGAGAGCCTCCATCGGCTACCCTCCTGGCAGGTAAATGTGCGGCCATTCTAGCGTTTACATCACCAGACCCATAGGTAGAATGGCGCCCTTCCGTTCAGAGTCAGAGCAGATCACATGGCGTTGCCGACCTTAAGGATCATTGGTTTCATCATCGGCATCTTCCTCATCACCCTGGCAGTGAGCATGGTCGTACCCATGGCGACCCTGGTGATCTTCGAGCGCACCGGCGACATGCCGTCGTTCCTCTGGTCGAGCCTGATCACCTTCATCGCCGGCCTGGCCATGGTCCTGCAGGGCCGCCCCGAGCATGTGCACCTGCGCCCGCGCGACATGTACCTGCTCACCGTCAGCAGCTGGCTGGTGGTGTGCGTGTTCGCCGCCCTGCCGTTCCTGTTGACGCAGCACATCAGCTACACCGACGCCTTCTTCGAAAGCATGTCCGGCATCACCGCCACCGGCGCCACCGTGCTCAGCGGGCTCGACAGCATGTCGCCGGGCATCCTCATGTGGCGCTCGATGCTGCACTGGCTCGGCGGCATCGGCTTCATCGCCATGGCGGTGGCGATCCTGCCGCTGCTGCGCATCGGTGGCATGCGCCTGTTCCAGACCGAATCGTCGGACCGCTCGGAAAAGGTCATGCCGCGTTCGCACATGGTCGCCAAGTCGATCGTCGGGGTGTACGTCGGTTTTTCGGTGCTCGGCGCCCTGGCCTTCTGGTGGGCCGGCATGAGCCCGTTCGATGCCATCAACCATGCCATGTCGGCGATCTCCACCGGCGGCTTCTCGACCTCGGACCAGTCCCTGGCCAAATGGGACATCCCGGCGGTGCACTGGGTGGCGGTGGTGGTCATGATCCTTGGCAGCCTGCCGTTCACCCTGTATGTGGCCACCCTGCGCGGCAACCGCAAGGCACTGATCCGCGACCAGCAGGTGCAAGGGCTGCTTGGCCTGCTGGTAGTCACCTGGCTGGTGCTGGGCACCTGGTACTGGGCAACCACCAACCTGCACTGGCTGGATGCCTTGCGCCACGTAGCGCTGAACGTGACCTCGGTGGTCACCACCACCGGCTTCGCCCTGGGCGACTACAGCCTGTGGGGCAACTTCTCGCTGATGCTGTTCTTCTACCTGGGCTTCGTCGGCGGCTGCTCCGGCTCCACCGCCGGCGGCATCAAGATCTTCCGCTTCCAGGTGGCCTACATCCTGCTCAAGGCCAGCTTGAACCAGTTGATCCACCCGCGCGCGGTGATCAAGCAGAAGTACAACGGCCACCGCCTCGACGAAGAGATCGTGCGCTCGATCCTGACCTTCTCGTTCTTCTTCGCCATCACCATCTGCGTCATGGCCTTGCTGCTGTCGCTGCTGGGCGTGGACTGGATGACCGCCCTGACCGGCGCCGCCGGCACCGTTTCGGGCGTGGGCCCGGGCCTGGGCGAGGTGATCGGCCCGTCCGGCAACTATGCCTCGCTGCCGGACGCGGCCAAGTGGATCCTGGCCAGCGGCATGCTGCTCGGGCGCCTGGAGATCATCACCGTGCTGGTGCTATGTATGCCGGCGTTCTGGCGTCATTGAGCACCACCGCTTCCGCCCCGCCCAGGCGGGCGCGGTACTCGCTCGGGGTCACGTCGAACCAGCGGCGGAAGGCCCGGTAGAAGTTGCTGGGGTCGGCAAAGCCCAGCAGGTAGGCGGTTTCCAGCAGGGTCATGCCCGGCTGGGCGAGGTATTGCTCGGCAAGCTCGCGGCGGGTGTCGTCCAGCAGCGCCTGGAAGCTCGTGCCCTCCTCCTGCAGGCGCCGCTGCAAGGTGCGCTGGGACAGGTGCAGGGACTGGGCCAGGGTTTCACGCTTGGGCTCGCCCTGGGGCAGGATGCGGCACAGCACCTGGCGCACGCGGTGGGTGACCCGGCTTTCGGAAAACCGCGCCAGGTACTCGCCGGCAAAGCGATCGTGCAGCACCGCCATGGCTTCGTTGGCCGTGGGCAGCGGGGCTTCCATGTCGGCCCGCTCGAAGATCAGCGCATCATGAACGGCGCCGAACACCAGAGGTGAATGGAACGCCACCTTGTAAGGCTCGATGTTTTTCGGTTGCGGGCCCTGGATCAGTACCCGCCGCGGCTGGATGGGGCGGCCGCTGAGCCACTTGCTCAGGGCCAGCGCACACGCCAGCGAGGCCTCCGAGCTGTGCCGGGTCGGCGGCAGGTGGTCGCCATGCACGGTAAGAATCAGCGAGTAGCCTTCAGGCCCCAGGCGAAAGCTCAGGTCGGAGCTTTCGGCAATGATGCGCTGGTAGCGCACCAGCCGCTCGAAGCCTTCGGCCAGGGTGCGGCTGGACATCAGCGCGTAGCCCACCACATGGAACGAGGCCGGCCGCACCACCCGCGCCATGTTCAGGCCGATGGCTTCATTGCCGGACAACTCCACCGCCAACTGCCACAGGCGGGTCATGGAGTCTTGCGGGAAGCGTGCGTCGGGGTCGTCGAGGGCGGCGAAGTCGAGCCCTAGCTGCTTGAACATGGCACGGCAATCGAGCCCTTCCAGCTCGAGTGCCTTGACGATCCCTGATGCCCAGCTGGCTGACGTGGTTCTCTCACTCATGACAGGCTTCTTATGCTCTGACCGCATCATGCGGTGAACCTAAGGATACTCATTTGGCGCCCATTGTCACTGGCCGGCTCCGCCAGTGACTCTAGACTCGATTCAGGCTCCACGCCGTGTATCCTGTCAAAAAGTGATAATCCCGGAGCATTGCGATGAACAGCACCGCGCAGTACCGCAGTTTTGCCGAGTTCTATCCCTATTACCTGGGCGAGCACAGCAACCCCACCTGCCGGCGCCTGCACTTCGTCGGCACCAGCCTGGTCATTGCCCTGCTGGCCTATACCATCGGCAGCGGCAAGTGGCTGCTGCTGCTCGCCGTGCCACTGTTCGGCTATGGATTTGCCTGGGTCGGGCACTTCTTCTTCGAGAAGAACCGGCCGGCCACCTTCAAGCATCCGCTGTACAGCCTGATCGGCGACTTCGCCATGTTCCGCGACATCCTGCTGGGCAGGATCAGCCTCTAGCGCGCCTCAGGCAGGTTCACGCAGCGCGGCGGCCTGCTCGGCCAGCCGCGCCTGCGCATCGGCCAGCCGATACAGCTCGATGCTGCCGTCCCAGTGCTCGATCAGCGCCGTGCACGACTCCACCCAATCGCCACAGTTGAGGTACTCCACCTCGCCGACCTTGCGGATTTCGGCATGGTGGATATGCCCGCACACAACCCCCTGAAAGCCGCGGCGGGTACATTCGTGGGCAATGGCATCCTCGAAATCGCTGATGAAGTTCACCGCACCCTTGACCTTGTGCTTGAGGTACGCCGACAGCGACCAGTAGCCATAGCCGTAGCGCGCGCGCCAATGGTTGAGCCAGCGGTTGAGCACCAGGGTGAATTCGTAGGCGCGGTCGCCGAGAAAGGCCAGCCAGCGGTGGTAGCGGGTGATGACATCGAACTGATCGCCATGGATCACCAGCAGCCGCCGGCCATCGGCCGTGAGGTGCTCGGCCTCGTCCACCAGCTGGATGTTGCCCAGAATCAGCTTGGAATAGCGGCGCAGGAATTCGTCATGGTTGCCGGTGACGTAGATCACCTCGGTGCCGCGCTTGCTCATGGTCAAAAGCCTGCGGATGACGTTGGTGTGCGCTTGCGGCCAGAAGATGCCGCCGCGCAGCTTCCAGCCGTCGATGATGTCGCCGACCAGGTAGATGCGGTCGGCCTGGTAGGCCTTGAGAAACTGCGACAGGTGCTCGGCCTGGCAATCGCGGGTGCCCAGGTGCACATCGGAAATCCACAACGTGCGCACGCGCTGCTTGCGCGAGGGGCGGGAGAGTTCGGCGTGGGTCATGGGCGGGCTCCGGCGCTGTTTGCTGGAGACTGGCAGGCGCAGATGACAGGTTGGTGGCAGCCATGTGACGGGTGATGGGGCGTGAGGATTGGGGCACAATGGTCGCCTGCCCCGCGAGGACGCCCCATGACCGCCGGCCCGATACTTTCCCTGCGCCACTACCGCCACGACCTGATCGCCCACAGCCACGAACACCCGCAACTGGTGTTCGGCCTGGGTGGCCGCCTGGACTTCGAAGTGCAGGGCCATGAGGCGCGGCTCGACCGCCAGCGCCTGATGGTGGTGCCTGCCGGCACCCATCACAGCTGCGGCAGCGAAACCGGCAGCCACTGCCTGGTGCTCGATGTGCCGGGCGAGCATTGGCTGCTCGAGCAACTGGGTGAACACGCCGATGCCAGCCGGCGCCTGCTCGACCGCCCTGCGGCCCTGGGCCTGGACAACCGCCAGCAGCAACTGGTGGATTGGCTGGCCAACAGCCCGGTCGACGACCCCTTGATTGCCCGGCAAGGCGCGGTGCTGCTGCTGGCCAGCCTCAGCCCCACGGCTTCGGCCATTGTGACGCCCAGCCAGCGCCTGCCCTATGCAGCGTTCGACCGTTACATCGAGCAGCAGGCGGCGTACCCCCTGCAGGTCGCTGACCTTGCGCGCATCGCCGGGCTGTCCACTGCCCGGCTGCATGCGCGGTTCAGCGCCGAATGCGGGGTAACGCCGATGGACTACATTCGCCAGCGGCGGCTGCTCAAGGCGCGGGAGCTGGTCATCCGCACGGCGCTGCCACTGGGCGAGATCGCCGCGCAGGTGGGGTACGGCTCGCAGAGCGCATTTTCAGCGGCGATGCTGCGCGCGTTCGGCTGCACGCCGCTGGCGTTGCGGCGAGAGTCTGGCGATAACGGGCGCTAGGTTGGCGACAGATGTTGTTTGCCTGAGCTTTTACACTGTGCCTGTACCGGCCCTATCGCCGGCAAGCCGGCTCCCACAGATGCTTAGCAGACTGTACCTGTGGGAGCCGGCTTGCCGGCGATAGGGCCCGCAACTCCAACGAAGATCGCAAGGACCACCATGAACCACCGCACCGCCCTCGGGGCCCTGCACATCGGCGCACTGTTCTTCGGCCTGACCGGCGTGTTCGGCAAGCTTGCCGCCAGCGCCAGCCCGGCCATCATCGTCTTCGGCCGCGCCGCCTTCGCCGTGCTTGCCCTGGCCCTGTTCGCCAGCCTCACCGGCCCCGGCTGGCAGCGCCTGAGCGGGCGCGACATGCGCCGCCTGTTGCTGGGCGGGGTGTTGCTGGCCGGCCACTGGGTCAGCTTCTTCATCGCCGTCAAGGTCGCCGGCGTGGCCATCGCCACCCTCGGCTTCGCCAGCTTCCCGGCGTTCACCGTGATTCTCGAAGGCGTGCTGTTTCGCGAACGCATCCGCCGCAACGAAGCCTTGCTGGTATTGCTGGTGAGCATTGGCCTGGTGCTGGTGACGCCCTCCTTCGACCTGGCCAGCCAGGCCACCGGCGGCCTGCTCTGGGCCCTGCTCTCGGGCTTGCTGTTCTCGCTGCTGTCACTGACCAACCGCGCCGGCTCCGGCCGCCTGCCCGCGGTGCAGGCGGCGCTGTGGCAAAACCTGGTGGTCGGCCTGTGCCTGCTGCCGGTGGCCGCGCCGGGCCTGGCGGCGGTGGCGCCCATGGACTGGCTGTGGATCGGCCTGCTCGGCATCTTCTGCACCGGGGTCGCCCACAGCCTGTTCGTCGCCAGCCTGGCCGTGATCAAGGCGCGCACCGCCGCCGTGGTGTTCGGCATGGAGCCGGTCTATGGCATCGCCGTGGCCTGGGTGGTGTTCGCCGAAACGCCCACCCTGCGCATGTTGGCGGGTGGGGCTTTGATCATCTTTGCCATCGTGCTGTCCAGCCGCCTGGCGGCCGAGCCGCCGAGCAAACCCCGGGCCCTGGCCGAAGGCGCCTGATCAGCGGTCGTTGTGGCCCAGGTCGCGCTGCGGGTCGATCTGGTCACGCACCCGCTGCTTGAGCACCTTGGCCTCGGGGAAGCCGCCGTCGGCCTTGCGCTCCCAGATCTGCACGCCTTGGCAGGTGATGCGAAACACACCGCCGGTGCCAGGCTCCAGGGCCACCCGGCCAAGGTCGTCGGCAAAGCTGCTCAGCAGTTCCTGGGCCAGCCAGGCCGCGCGCAGCAGCCACTGGCACTGGGTGCAATAGGTGATGACAATTTCTGGCTTGCTATCGGCCATGGCCAAGTCTCCTGAGGTATGGGGCCGCTTATACTAGCGGTCTTTGGCCCAGGGTTTGAGACTCACGATGCACCGCCTGCTGTTCTGCCTTTTGCTGACGCTCACCTCCATGACCGCGCTCGCCACCGAGCCGGCCCGCCCCAAGGTCGGGCTGGTGCTCTCCGGCGGCGCGGCGCGGGGCCTGGCCCATATTGGTGTGCTCAAGGCCCTGGAAGAACAGGGCGTGCGCATCGACGCCATCGCCGGCACCAGCATGGGTGCGGTGGTTGGCGGGCTGTATGCCTCCGGCTACAGCGTCGAGGAGCTGGAGAAGCTCGCCACCACCCTGGACTGGCAACAGGCGCTGTCCGACGCCCCGCCACGCAAGGATGTGCCGTTCCGGCGCAAGCAGGATGACCGCGACTTTCTGGTCAAGCAGAAGCTGAGCTTTCGCGATGACGGCAGCCTGGGCCTGCCGCTGGGCGTGATCCAGGGCCAGAACCTGGCGCTGCTGCTGGAAAGCAAGCTGGCCCACACCGCCGACACCCGCGACTTCGACAAGCTGCCGATCCCCTTTCGCGCCGTGGCCACCGACATCGCCAGTGGCGAAAAGGTGGTGTTCAGCCGCGGCCACCTGCCCCAGGTGATCCGCGCCAGCATGTCGATCCCCGCGGTGTTCGCCCCGGTCGAGCTGGACGGCCGGCTGCTGGTGGACGGCGGCATGGTCGACAACATCCCGGTGGACGTGGCCCGCGAGATGGGCGTCGACCTGGCCATCGTGGTCGATATCGGCACCCCGCTGCGCGATCGCAAGCAACTGGCCACGGTGGTCGATGTGCTCAACCAGTCGATCATCCTGATGACCCGGCGCAACTCCGAGGAACAACTGGCCAGCCTGCACCGCGACGATATCCTGATCCAACCGCAGCTGGCGGCCTTTGGCGTCACCGATTTCGGCCGCGCCCAGGACATGATCGACGCCGGCTACCGCGCAGCGCGCCTGCTCGCGCCGCGTCTGGCTGCGCTGCGCCAACCCGAGGGTGATGCCGAGCTGGCGGTGGCCCGTTCACCGCGCCAGCGCACCCCGGTGATTACCGCGATCCGGGTGGAGAACGACTCCAAGGTCAGCGACGATGTGATCCGCTACTACATTCGCCAGCCGATCGGCGAGCCGCTGGAGCTCGACCGCCTGCAGACCGACATGGGCACCCTGTATGGCCTGGACTACTTCGACCGGGTGCAGTACCGCGTGGTGCACAAGGGCGAGGACAACACCCTGGTGATCAACGCCCGCGGCAAGCGTGGCGGCACCGACTACCTGCGCCTGGGCCTGAACCTGTCGGATGACCTGCGCGGCGACAGCGCCTTCAACCTCGGCGCCAGCTACCGGGTCAACGGCATCAACCGGCTCGGCGCCGAGTGGCTCACGCGCGCGCAGATCGGTGACCAGCAGGAGCTGTACAGCGAGTTCTACCAGCCGCTGGACGTGGGCTCGCGCTATTTCATCGCGCCCTACCTGGACTTCAGCTCGCAGAACATCGAAGCGACCCTGGACAACGACCCGGTCGCCGAATACCGGCTGGAGCGCTATGGCTTTGGCCTCAACCTGGGCCGGCAGATCGGCACCTACGGCGAAGTGCGCCTGGGCGCGGGCAAGGCCTGGGGGGAAGCCGAGGTGCGCATCGGCGACCAGGACCTGCCGAAAGTCAGCTTCAACGAGGGCTTCTACGAGCTCAAGTATTCGTTCGACACCCTCGACAACGTGTACTTCCCGCACAGCGGCGAAGACATCGGCCTGACCTTGCGCAAGTACGACAAGTCGCTGGACTCCGACGACAACTACCGCCAGTGGCTGCTCAACCTGGACAAGGCGTTCAGCTACGGGCCGAACACCTGGGTGCTGGGCGGGCGCTACGGGCGCACGCTGGATGCCACCGAAGTGGTCACTTCGAGCTTCGTGATTGGCGGCGCGCGGGAGCTGTCGGGGTTCAGGCAGGACTCGGTGTCAGGGCAGAACGTGAGCCTGCTGCGCATGGTCTACTACCGGCGCCTGACGCCACGGGCCTACCTGCCGCTGGACTTCCCGCTGTACATCGGCGGGTCGCTGGAGCGCGGGCGGGCGTGGAACAACGACAATGAGTTCGACAGTGGGTATATCAATGCGGCCAGCGTCTTCCTGGGGCTGGAGACGCCGTTGGGGCCGCTGAACCTGAGTTATGGCGCCAACAGTGCGCATGAGCAGGCGGTGTACCTGAACCTGGGGCATACCTTCTAGGCGGCAATCGCCGGCAAGCCGGCTCCCACAGGGTTTTGCTGCAAACCTTGTGGGCGCCCTCGGTAATTCAGGATTTTTCCAGGTTGGCCAGAATCTTCGCATGCACGCGCATGCACACTTCGAGGTCCGCCTCATCCACCCCGGTAAACAGCTCCAGGCGCAAGGCGTTGGCGATGGTCTCGATCTGCTCGATCAACGGCTTGGCCGGCGGGCACAGGAGGATCTTCTTGGCCCGGCGGTCTTCCATCACCGCCTGGCGGCGTACCAGGCCCTGGTTCTCCAGGCTGTCGAGCAGGCGCGCCAGGGTCGGGCCTTCGACGCCGACGCTCTGGGCCAGCTCACGCTGGGTCGGCGCCTCTTCGAAACGGGCAAGATGCAACAACACCAGCCAGCGCGCCTGGGACAGGTTGAGCCCGGCCAGGCGGCGGTCCAGCTCGGCGCGCCAGCCCCGGGACATCTGGGCCAGCTGCATGCCGAAGCGGTGTTGGTTGTCGGTCAGGGGCATAAGCAACTCATGAACTAGAACTAATTATTAGTCAGCTAACCATGTCCCGTGGCATCAAGCAAGGCTGCCCGCCGCGCAAACGATCCCTATTCGTCAAAAAGGATGACAAAGGTCAGCAGATGTCCGAAATGTCTTCAATTACAGCTCGAACTCCGCTGCCAATGCTGCGCGAATGCAGTACAGCACGCCTTCTGGAACCCGCGCGCCGAACAACGGGGCAATCGCCGATACCGGCGGCAGCTCCCCTTCGCCGTCGAGGAAGGCGTCCTGCACCTCCATCATCAGGTCTTCCGGCAGGTCCAGTGCCTGGTCCAGGCTCAGCTCCTGGCGGCCGATGGCTTCGGCCAGCAGGCTGTAGACGTTCTTCTCGCTGCAGTTGAGCTGGCCGGCGATCTGCGCCGGGGTCATGCCGGCTCGGGCCAGGCTGACCAGTTCGTGGCGCAGGTCGAGCACCACTTTCGGCGCCTCCTCGGTGCCACCGGCGCCATTGAGCACTTCGAGGAAGGCCTGGCCGTAGCGCTCCAGCTTGCGCGCACCCACGCCACTGACCTGGGCCATGTCGCTGAGGCTGGTCGGCTGGCTGCGCAGCATCTCCAGCAAGGTGGAGTCGGGGAAGATGACGTAGGGCGGCACGCTGTGCTCCTCGGCCAGCTTGCGGCGCAAGGTGCGCAGGGCTTCCCAGAGTTCGCGTTCCTCGGCGCGCACCAGCTGGCTGGCCGGGCTGCCGCCGCTGGAAGAGGTCTTGGCCACGGTCTGCGGCTTGAGGTCGCGACGCAGTTGCAGGGCCACCTCGCCACGCAGCAGCGGCCGGCAGCTGTCGGCCAGGCGCAGGCCGCCGTAGCCTTCCAGGTCGATGTCCACCAGGCCGCGCGCCACCAGCTGGCGGAACAGCGAACGCCATTCGGCCTCGGCCAGCGACTTGCCCACGCCGAACACCGAAAGCTTCTCGTGGCCGAAGTTGCGCACCTTTTCGGTGTCCTTGCCCAGCAGCACATCGACCAGGTGGCCCACGCCATAGCGCTGGCCGGTGCGGAACACCGCCGACAGGGCCTGGCGCGCAGGCTCGGTGGCGTCCCAGGTCTGGACCTGGTCGACGCAGTTGTCGCAATGCCCGCAGGGTTGCTCGAGCACTTCGTCGAAATAGGCCAGCAGCGACTGGCGCCGGCAACGCGTCTCCTCGCACAGTGCCAGCATGGCATCGAGCTTGTGCTGCTCGACACGCTTGTGGCGCTCGTCGCCCTCGGAGTTCTGCAACATCTGCTTGAGCATCACCATGTCCTGCAGGCCGTAGGCCATCCAGGCGTCGGACGGCAGGCCATCACGGCCGGCGCGGCCGGTTTCCTGGTAATAGGCTTCCAGCGACTTGGGCAGGTCGAGGTGGGCGACGAAGCGCACGTTGGGCTTGTCGATGCCCATGCCGAAGGCAATGGTCGCGACCATGATCAGCCCTTCCTCGTTGAGGAAGCGGTGCTGGTTGGCGGCCCGCGTTTCGGCGGCCAGGCCGGCGTGATACGGCAGCGCGGGGAAACCCTGCTCGCAAAGGAAGGCTGCGGTCTCGTCGACCTTCTTGCGCGACAGGCAATAGACGATGCCGGCGTTGCCACGGCGCTCGCCGAGGAAGGCCATCAACTGCTTGCGCGGCGCTTCCTTGGGCACGATGCGGTAGAAGATGTTCGGCCGGTCGAAGCTCGACAGGAAACGCTCGGCGCCCTGCAGGTGCAGGCGCTGGACGATTTCTTCGCGGGTACGCATGTCGGCGGTGGCGGTCAG
Organism: Pseudomonas sp. NPDC087029; assembly: GCF_044745345.1. Classification (NCBI taxonomy): domain Bacteria; kingdom Pseudomonadati; phylum Pseudomonadota; class Gammaproteobacteria; order Pseudomonadales; family Pseudomonadaceae; genus Pseudomonas; species Pseudomonas sp. NPDC087029. Next base: position 70,926 of record NZ_JBIVAB010000003.1, read on the forward strand.
GGCGATGCGCGGCACATGCGGGAACAGCTCGGCCAGTTGACCGAGCTGCAGGTATTCAGGGCGGAAGTCGTGGCCCCATTGCGACACGCAGTGGGCCTCGTCGATGGCGAACAGGGCGATGTCCAGCCCGCGCAGGAACTCCAGCATGCGCGGCTGCACCAGGCGCTCCGGCGCCAGGTACAGCATCTTCACCTCGCCACGGCGCAGGCGTGCGGCCAGGTCGCGCTGCTGTTCGGCGCTCAGGGTGGAGTTCAGCGCCGCGGCGGCAACGCCCAGCTCGTCGAGGGTGGCGACCTGGTCGTCCATCAGCGCGATCAGCGGCGAAACCACCACGGTCAGCCCCGGGCGCAGCAACCCCGGCACCTGGAAGCACAGCGACTTGCCGCCACCGGTAGGCATCAGCACCAGGGCGTCGCCGCCGCTGGCCACGCATTCGATGATCGCTGCCTGGCGCCCACGGAAACTGTCGTAGCCGAAGATATCCTTGAGAACGCGCTGAGCCTGTTCGAGCATGTGCAACTCCAAATCGCCGTACCATCCTGGACACAGGCTGGACGAAAAAACCGCTCCGCACACGCCAAATGCGTAAGCGGCTTTTGCCAGATGGCCGGGAAACCCTGCCCCTGCATGAAAATCGCGGAGTATACCGCAGAGCCGCTTGGCGCAGGATCCCCGGGTGACAGACGTTCCCTTTGCACCGCCGTCGCCGCAAGGTGCTAGAATTCACTATCGTTTATTCCCCAAGGTAGCCCTGTAATGTCCTTCGCCGAGCAACTGACCCGCCTGCAAGCCTTCCTCGACGCCGATGAGCTGCACGAAGAAGCGCTGGACTACGTCGCCGCCCACGGCTACCTGACCGCGCTGTCGATCTGCTCGGAAGACGTCCCCGAGCGTGAATGGATCGACGCGCTGTTCGCCGAAGAGCCCCATTACGCCAGCGATGCCCAGCGCACCGAGATCGAAGCGACCCTGGTAGCGCTCAAGGGCCACATCGCCCGCCAGCTCGCCAGCGACGAAGAATTCGACCTGCCCTGCGAACTGGACCTGACCGAAGAGCCGGACGATTCCGACCTGCGCGGCTGGTGCATCGGTTTCATGGAAGGCGTGTTCCTGCGCGAGGAAGCCTGGTTCGAGAACGCCGAAGAGGAAGTCAGCGAGATGCTGCTGCCGATCATGGTCGGGTCGGGCCTGTTCGACGAACAGCCAGAGTTCGCCGACATCGCCAGCAACGCCAACCTGCAGGACGACATGATCGTGCAGATTCCGGAGGCGCTGAGCGCGCTGTTCCTGCTGCTGCACGCCCCTGAAGAGAAGCCGGCGCTGCTCAAGCCACGCCACCACTGAGCCCGCCGTGCGCTACCTGTTGCTGGCCATCGGCTGGCTCAGCGTCGCGCTGGGGGTGCTGGGGATCTTCCTGCCGGTGTTGCCCACCACCCCTTTCCTGCTACTGGCGGCCGCCTGCTTCGCCCGCAGCTCGCCACGCTTTCACCATTGGCTGGTCAATCACCCGAAGCTCGGGCCGTGGATTGGTGACTACCTCAGTGGCGAAGGTATCCCGCTCAAGGGCAAGGTCTACGCCATCGGCCTGATGTGGGCGAGCATCGGCCTGTCGTGCTACCTGGTACCGCTGTTCTGGGCGCGAGCCTTCATGCTCACCAGCGCGGTGCTGGTGAGCCTGTACATCCTCAGGCAGAAGACCTTGCGCAGGCCTGGCTGATCAGCTCACACCGTGTCCACCTTCAACGAATGATCATTGAGCATGCCGTTGATGATCGTCGCCGTATCATGCCCCGCCGATATCACCCCGCCCGCCCCCGCTGTCACCCCGTAATGCTGGGCCAGATCGACCCCCGCCAGGTCGATGGTCTGCACCGGCGCCGCGCCCGGTGCACTGGCGACCTCGATGGTCGACACCACGTTGGTGCCGGTGCCGCTGACCTTGAAGTGCAGGTAGTCATCCAGCGTGGCCGCCGTGGCATGCTCGCTTTGCAGCAGCTGCGACAGGTCCAGCTTGTCGCTGCCCGGGGTGAAGTCAGTGACCGTGTCGTGGCCGCTGTCACCTTTCTGCCAGACGAAGGTGTCGTTGCCGTTGCCGCCGGTCAGGGTGTCGTTGCCCGGCCCACCGATCAGGATGTCGTTGCCATCGCCGCCCTTGAGCACATCGTTGCCCTTGCCGCCATTGAGCACGTTGTCGCCGCTGTCACCGATCAAGGTGTCGCCATAGTCGGAACCGACCAGGTTGTGGATGCCATTGAAGTTGTGCAGGCCGGCACCGCCGGTGTCCTGGGCACCTTCATGACTGAGGTCGATGGTGACCGCGCCCTTGGCCTGGACGAAATTGGCCGTGTCATGCTCAACCTGGCCAACAGCCCCATGAGTTTCCAGTGAGGCGACATCCATCAGGCTGGAAAGCCCCGCAGCCGCATGGCTGTCGGCTCCCATATCGTGAGCGGCCGGCTGCTGGGCATTGGCGTAGTCGAGCACCAGGCTCAACTTGTAGCTCTCCCCTGCCTTGCCATCATTCACCGGGTTGCTCAGGTGAATGCTGTACACCCCGTCGTGGTTGGCCGTGATGCTGTCGCCGGCGGCGATGGCTTGGTAGCTGCCCCCGGCATCCTTCCATTCCATCACCAGGTTGCCATCCTGCGGCTGGTGGTTCAGCTGCAGGGTCTCACCCTTGTGCAGGCTGACGTTCAGCACCTCCTCGCTGCTGGCCTGGGCGCTGCCCATCGCGCCCAGGTAGCCCAGCACCACCAGCGCCGCCGTCATGCTGCCGGCATCGAAGCTGAACGCGCCGCGGTCCACCATCCGCGTCTCCAGGCCGCGGCCATAGCCATCGCCACATTCGGCGATCGAGTTGTCATGCACGTTGATGGTGATGGTCGTGGTGCTCTCGTCGCCGTCGCCATCGCGGATGGTGTAGACGAACTTGTCGACCGCATCGCGCGGCGCGGCGACATTGGGGTCGGAGTGGTAGACCGCATTGCCCCGGGCATCCAGGGTCAGGTAGCCGTATTGGCCGTACACGTGAGTACCCAGCTGGCCGATGGCCGAGGTGGAGGTATCGCCACCGGCGCGCACACCGACCACGTACCCACAGTCGCTTGGCACATCGGCGCCGATCACATCGTTGGCCAGCACATTGCCGCTGACCTCCTCGCCCTTGGCGACGCTCACGTAGTCGCAGTGGGCCTGGGGCACGTCGTCGACGATGGTGATGTTGACGGTGCTGGTAGTCCAGTTGCCGACCGTGTCCTCCACCCGGTAGGTGAAGGATTCCGTCACCGTATTCGCACCGTCGTTGGCATGCACCGGCGAATTGGCCGGCGACGTCAGCGTGTAGGTGTAGGAACCATCGGCATTCAGGTGAATCTGCCCATACTGGCCGACGGCATTGCCGACCAGGGTGTAGGTCAGCGCCCCGACACCACCGCCGACCTGCCCGACCAGGCTGCCGGAAGCGGTTTCCGCAGTCGAGCATGGCTGGCTGCCGGTGACGCTGCCGGGCGCCAGGTCGTGGCCATCCTGGTTCAGGTCCAGGGCTTTCTCGTACACCGCCACACCCCCGTCGCCACAAGGGTTCAGCGAGTGGTCGTGGACGTTGACGGTAACGGTTGCCGTGCTCTCGTCGCCGTCGGCGTCGCGGATGGTGTAGACGAAGCTGTCGAGTGCATCGCGCGGCGCCACGGCATTGGGGTTGGAGTGGTACTCGGCGTTGCCCCGGGCATCGATGGTCAGGTAGCCGTACTGCCCGTACACCTGGGTGCCCAGCTGGCCGATGGCCGAGGTGGAGGTGTCATGGCCGGCACGCACGCCGACCACGTAGGCGCCATCGCTCAGGGTGTCGGCGCCGACCACGTCGTTGTACATCACGTTGCCGCGCACCACATCACCCTTGCCCACGCTGACGAAGTCGCAGTGGGCCTGCGGCACGTCGTCGACGATGGTGATGGTCACGGTGCTGGTAGTCCAGTTGCCTACGGTGTCTTCCACCCGGTAGGTGAAGGATTCCGTCACCGTATTCGCACCGTCGTTGGCATGGGTCGGCGAATTGGCCGGCGAGGTCAGGGTGTAGGTGTAGGAGCCGTCTGCGTTCAAGTGCATCTGGCCGTAATGGCCTACGGCATTGCCGACCAAGGTGTAGGTCAAGGCGCCCACGCCGCCGGCAACCTGCCCCACCAGGCTGCCATTGGCAGTCTCGCGCGTAGAGCTCGGATCGCTGCCGGTCACGGTGCCGGCAGCCAGGTCGTTGCCGTCCTTGTTCAGGTCCAGCGCGCTTTCGTACACCTTGACCCCACCGTCGGTGCAAGGCTGCAGCGAATGGGTGTGCACGTTGATGGTGACGGTGGTGGTGCTCTCGTCGCCATCGGCGTCGCGGATGGTGTAGACGAAGGTGTCGAGCGCGTCCCTCGGCGCCACGGCATCGGGGTTGGAGTGGTACTCGGCATTGCCCTGGGCGTCGATCGTCAGGTAGCCGTACTGGCCGTGCACCTGGGTGTTGAGCTGGCCGATGGCAGACGTCGAGGTATCGCTGCCGGCGCGCACGCCGACCACGTACTGGCCGTCGCTGGGCACATCGGCACCGACCACGTCGTTGAGCATCACGTTGCCGCGCACCACATCGCCCTTGCCCACGCTGACGTAGTCGCTGTTGGCCGTGGGCACGTCGTCGACGATGGTGATGACGATGCTGCTGGTGGTCGAGTTGCCCTGCGAGTCCTGCACCTGGTAGGTGAAGGTTTCGCTGACCGTGTTGGGTCCATCGTTGGCATGGGTCGGGGAATTGGCCGGCGAGGTCAGGGTGTAGGTGTAGGAGCCGTCGGCATTCAGGTGAATCTGCCCGTATTGCCCCACGGCATTGCCGACCAGGCTGTAGGTCAGTGCGCCGACGCCGCCACTGGTGGAACCCACGAGGGTGCCGGAGGCGGTCTCCTGGGTGGAGTTCGGGTCGCTGCCCGTGACACTGCCGGCCGCGAGGTCGTTGCCATCCTTGTGCAGGTCCAGCGCCTTCTCGTAGACGGTGACGTCGTGGTCTTCGCAGGCCATCAGTGCCGTGTGCACGTTGATGGTGATGGTGGCGGTGCTCTCGTCGCCATCGGCATCGCGGATGGTGTAGACGAAGGTGTCGACGGCATCGCGCGGCGAATTGATGTTGGGGTTGGAGTGGTACTCGGCGTTGCCCTGGGCGTCGATGGTCAGGTAGCCGTACTGGCCGTTGACCTGCATGTTGAGCTGGCCGATGGCCGAGGTGGAGGTGTCATGGCCGGCACGCACGCCAACCACATACTGGCCGTCGCTGCGCACATCGGCGCCGACCACGTCGTTGAGCATCACGTTGCCGCGCACCACATCGCCCTTGGCCACGCTGGCGTAGTCGCAGTGGGCCGTGGGCACGTCGTCGACGATGGTGATGACGATGCTGCTGGTGGTCGAATTGCCGAGAGAATCCTGCACCTGGTAGGTGAAGGTTTCGGTCACGGTGTTCGGGCCGTCGTTGGCATGGGTCGGGGAATTGGCCGGCGAGGTCAGGGTGTAGGTGTAGGAGCCGTCGGCATTCAGGTGAATCTGCCCATATTGGCCCACGGCATTGCCGACCAGGCTGTAGGTCAGTGCGCCGACGCCGCCACTGGTCGAGCCCACCAACGTGCCACTGGCCGTTTCGCGGGGTGAATCCGGGTTGCTGCCGGTGACGCTGCCGGCGGCCAGGTCGTTGCCATCCTTGTGCAGGTCCAGCGCGTTCTCGTAGACGGTGACGTCGCGATCCACGCAAGCCATCAGGCCGTTGTGCACGTTGATAGTGATGGTGGTAGTGCTCTCGTCGCCATCGGCATCGCGGATGGTGTAGACGAAGGTGTCGAGGGCATCGCGCGGCGAGGCGATGTTGGGGTTGGAGTGGTACTCGGCGTTGCCCTGGGCGTCGATGGTCAGGTAGCCGTACTGGCCATTGACCTGGGTGTTGAGCTGGCCGATGGCAGACGTCGAGGTGTCGCTGCCGGCACGCACGCCGACCACATACTGGCCGTCGCTGCGCACATCGGCGCCGACCACATCGTTGTACATCACGTTGCCGCGCACCACATCGCCCTTGGCCACGCTCACGTAGTCGCTGTTGGCCGTGGGCACATCGTCGACGATGGTGATGACGATGGTGCTGGTGGTGGAGTTGCCGAGCGAATCCTGCACCTGGTAGGTGAAGGTTTCGGTGACCGTGTTGGGCCCATCGTTGGCATGGGTCGGCGAATTCGCCGGCGAGGTCAGGGTATAGGTGTAGGTGCCGTCGGCATTCAGGTGGATCTGCCCGTACTGGCCAGTCGCATTGCCGACCAGGCTGTAGGTCAGCGCGCCGACACCACCACTGGCCGAACCGACCAACGTGCCGGAAGCGGTTTCCTGGGTGGAGTTCGGGTCACTGCCGGTGACCGTGCCGGCGGCCAGGTCGTTGCCATCCTTGTGCAGGTCCAGGGCTTTTTCGTACACGGTGACATCACGATCCTCACACGCCATCAGGCCGTTGTGCACGTTGATGGTGAGGGTGGTGGTGCTCTCGTCGCCATCGGCATCGCGGATGGTGTAGACGAAGGTGTCGAGGGCATCGCGCGGCGAGGCGATGTTGGGGTTGGAGTGGTACTCGGCGTTGCCCTGGGCATCGATGGTCAGGTAGCCGTACTGGCCGTTGACCTGCATGTTGAGTTGCCCTTGCGCCGAGGACGACGTATCGCTGCCAGCGCGCACGCCGACCACGTACTGGCCATCGCCACGGGTATCGGCGCCGACCACGTCGTTGTACATCACGTTGCCGCGCACCACATCGCCCTTGGCCACGCTGACGTAGTCGCTGTTGGCCGTCGGCACGTCGTCGACGATGCTCACGTGCAGGCTGCCATTGGCCATGCTGCCGTCGATGTCCTGGGCGACCACCTGGAACTGCTCGCTGATGCTGTTGCTGCCCTGGCCTGCAGGGTGCTGCTCGCTGCCCACCAGGGTATAGCTGTAGCTCACCACGCCCGTGCTCGGGTCATAGCCGGTGATCGTCAGGGTATTGCCTTCGGCGGTGACGATCGACTGCGGGAAGCCCGCCGCCACACCGCCACTGACCACGCTGATGCCACCCACGGTCAGGCTCTGCAGGCCATCCGCTGCGGTCACCTTGAACGTGCCGTGCTGGGTCAGGGCGCTGGCATCGGGGGCGCTGCCGTCGTGCAGGTTCTTTTCGTAGACGGTGAGGCTGCCGCCCTGCGCATCGAGGCCATCGAGGTGCACGGGGTCGTCGAGGTTGCTGATGTTCAGGGTCAGGGTCGCGCTGCTGGTGTCGCCGTCGGCGTCCTTGATGGTGTAGGTGAAGGTTTCCACCCCATGGCCGCCACCGCCCAGGTTCTTGAAGTCCGGGTCGTTGACATCGAGGGTGTAGGTGTAGGAACCGTCCGCGGCCAGCACCAACGTGCCGTAGGTACCGGTAAAGGTGCCGGCGATCACCGGGCCGCCCGGCACTCGGTCGGCGCCCTGGATGTCGTTGCTCAGCACATTGCCGGTCAGCTCCACATGCTGCTCGGTGGCCTGCACCGGGTTGCTGTCATCCACTGCCCGGGGTACGTCGTCGCGGATGGTGATCACCAGTGTGCCCTGGGCGGCGTCGCCGTCGGGGTCGCTGGCCATCACCGGCAGGTTCTCGTTCAGCGCATTGGTGCCTGCGCCATCGGGATGCTGCTCGGCGCCGGTGAGGGTGTAGCTGTAGGTCACCACCCCGGTCGCCGGGTCGAAGCCGAGGATGGTCAGGGTATTGCCAAGGCCGGTAGTGATCGATTGGCCGACACCGGTGACCACACCGCCAGTCACCACGTTGATGCCGCCCACACTCAGGTTGAACACGCCGTCCGGGGCCACCACGGTGAAGCTGCCGTGCTGGGTCAGGGCCGCCGGGTTGCTTGCCGAGCCCAGGGGCAGGTTGGCTTCGTCAAGGCCAGGGTCGCCGGGATCGAGCGTCAGCCCGTGCAACTCGACCGGGTGGTTTTCATCGATCGGCGTTACCGGTGGGTTGGGGTCCACCGGCGGGTTGGGATCGACCGGCGGCTTGGTGTCCACCGGCGGCGTCGGCTGCTCAGGTTGCAGGCCGCTGTCCGGGCCGGTGATCTCGCCGCCGGCCCCGGGCAGCCCGCGGCTGTGGTCGCGCAGATCGCCAACTTCACGCTCGACCAGATCGGGGATGCCATTGAAGCCGGCCGTGGGGAAGCCCACCTGCGGGTCGACCCGCGCCGCCACCTCGGTGAGCAGGACAAAACTGTGCCCGCCGCCCAGCGCGCCCGGGGCGCTGCCCGCGTTGGGCCCGGCGGCGGGGGCTTCGCCGACGTCGCTGGGGTCGGCACCGGCGGCAATCGCCTGCAGGATCCGCGCCACGTCGCTCAGTTGCGCGTCGCTTGGGGCGCCGTCGTGGGTCTGGGTGTGAGGGGCCTGGCCGGCCAGCAGGTCGGGGGTCATCTGCAGGCTGCTGTCGCGCCCCAGGGTCAGCTCTGCACCATTGTGCAAGTGCACCGCCACCGCACCGGCGGCACCGGTCTGCAACTGTTCGCCCGCGAACAGGCGGTCGCCTTCGATCAACAGGCGGCGAGTGCCGTCCTCGGCAACGGCAAACACCTGACCAACCACCTTGCTGACCACACCGATTAGCTTAGCCATGAGCGCACGCCTCCCCTTACCGATTGGCTTGTCAGCCAATGACGTCGCGGGTGGCGGCTCAGCGCCTGGAAAGCGAGTGTCTCAACACTGAGAATCGGGCTCTCCAGCTACTCCTTCGGCGATAGAGGTAATGTAATTGGGCCATCAGTCGATGCCAAATTATTGTCGCCAAATTACGCTTTTACCTGTTCATCCCGCGTCCTTAGCTGTAAAAAATCTGGAACTCTTGCGGACGCTTGAAAACCGCGTCCTCCAGCGGCTTCCAAATTTACCTGAATGAAACAATGTCTTGGTTTCGATAGACCGCATAAGTTTTTTTTCGCATATCTCTTATGAAAAAATCTTCTTAGCTCGCGCGTTAAATGTTCTTAGCTCTGTTGTTACAAACATGAAACGGTTTGAATGCCTTTTATCGTCACTTTTTTGACGAACAGCAGCACCTTTTAAAGACCAGGGAGAAGTACCCCATGCGCGTTTTCAACCCCATCACCAGTGCAATTCTGTTGGCCATGGCGTGCGCCAACGTTCAGGCGATGTCACTCAACGAAGCCGTCCAGAACGCCGTGGACCATCACCCGGAGATCAGCGCCAGCCGCAACAGCCGGCTGTCGGCCGACGAAGACGTGAAATTCGCGCGTGGCGGTTACTACCCCTCAGTGGACCTGGTTGCCGGCTATGGCCGCCAGCGCTCGGACAACCTCAACACCCGCACCGTGAACCCCGACGGCACTAGCAACCACGGCAAGGAAACCCTCAACTACACCCAGTCGGAACTGCGCCTGCGGCAGATGCTGTTCGACGGCTTCAACACCCCTAACGAAGTCGGCCGCACCGAAGCGGTGGTCAACTCGCGCGCCTACTACACCCAGGCCACTGCCGAAACCGTGGCCCTGCGCGCCATCGAGGTGTACCTGGAAGTACTCAAGCGCCGTGAGCTGGTGACCCTGGCCAAGAACAACCTGCAAGCGCACATGCGCGTCAACGACCAGATCGGCCTGCGCAGCGAGCGCGGCGTGGGCAGCACCGCCGACCTCGACCAGTCCCGCGCCCGTCGCGCCCTGGCAGAAAACAACCTGGACACCGCCGAAGTCGACCTGGCCGACGCCGAGGCCAACTTCTACAGCGTGGTCGGGCGCATGCCCGACGAGCTGGAAGCCCCGGTCACGATCAAGGGCGAAGTGCCCACCGGCCTCGACCTGGCGCGCCAGGGCATGCTGGAAAACAACCCCTACCTGAAATCGGCCCAGGCCGACGTCAACGCTGCCGAGCAGCAGTACGAAGTGGCCAAGTCGCCCTTCTACCCGCGCCTGGATGCGGTGCTGGCCACCGGTGCCAACAACAACCTGGGCGGCGAGAAAGGCCACAGCAACAACGACTGGCAAGCCGGCGTCGAGCTCAACTACAACCTGTTCCGCGGCGGCAGTGACAAGGCTCGCCTGCAGTCGGACGCGCACAAGATCAACCAGGCCATGGACGTGCGTAACAACGCCCTGCGCGAGCTGACCGAAAACCTCAGCCTGGCCTGGAACGCCATGAACAACGCGCGCAAGCAAACCCCGACTGCCCGCGAATATGCCGAAACCACCCAACGTGTACGCGCCGCCTACCAGGACCAGTTCGGCCTCGGCCAACGCACCCTGCTCGACGTGCTCGACAGCGAAAACGAGCTGTACAACGCCAACCGCCGCTACACCGAAGTGCGCTACACCGAGGAGTTCTCGATGTACCGGGTGCTGGCGACCATGGGCGAGCTGCTGAGCAAGCAGCGCGTTTCGCTGCCGCCCGAAGCCATTGCCCAGAGTGAAGTGCGCAACCAGGCCAAGCTGCCCGACATGCGCTGATCACCCGGCGCGGCAGGCGCGCGCACCCAGCGTCACACCCCATCCACCGAGGCGGGAGTAGTTCATCGTGACCAGTATGCAAAGTGCGCAGCCGCGCCCCGATGTCGATGACCCGCTGCTCGATGGTTTGCTGATCCTGTGCCGCCTGCATGGCTGCCCGGCCAGCCGCGCCAGCCTCAGCAGCGGCCTGCCCCTGGCCCAGCAACGCCTGGGCGCAGACCTGCTGCCCCGGGCGGCCGCCCGCGCCGGCCTGCAAGGGCGCGTGCTGGCCCGTGAGCTGGAGGCCATCTCGGCGCTGAACCTGCCGGTACTGCTGCTGCTCAACGATGGCCGCAGCGCCGTGCTGCAGCGCTGGGGCGAGGATGGCCGGGCGCTGGTGCTGCCGTGCGAGGCCGGCGGCGGCGAGCAGTGGCTCGAACGCGAGGCACTGGCCCAGGCCTACAGCGGGCACGCCCTGTTCGCACGGCCACGGCACACCCTGGAGAACCTGCGCGCACCGCTGCTGCCGCGGGTCGATGCCTGGTTCCGCGACACCCTGCGCCATTCCCGCTGGCTGTACGGCGATGCCCTGCTGGCCAGCCTGCTGATCAACCTGCTGGGCCTGATGGTGCCGCTGTTCGTCATGCAGACCTACGACCGCGTGGTGCCCAACCAGGCACTCTCGACCTTGTGGATGCTGGTTGCCGGCCTGTTCATCGGCACCGCCTTCGAACTGGTGCTGCGCATGGTCCGCGCGCACTTGCTGGACCAGGCCGGCAAGAAGACCGACCTGATCCTCTCCGCCACCCTGTTCGAGCGCATCACCGGCATGGCCATGAAGGCCAAGCCCGCCACCATCGGCGGCTTCGCCCAGAGCATCCACGACTTCCAGGGCCTGCGCGAATTCCTCACCGCCGTGACCCTGACCAGCATCATCGACCTGCCGTTCGTGGCCCTGATGCTGCTGGTGATCGGCCTGCTCGGTGGCTGGCTGGTGCTGATCCCGCTGATCGCCTTCCCCCTGGCAGTGGGCTTCGCCCTGCTGATCCAGGCGCGCCTGCGCGACACCGTGGAAAAAAGCCTGAGCCTCGGCGCCGTGCGCCAGGCGCTGCTGATCGAAACCCTCGGCGGCCTGGAAACCCTCAAGGCCTGCGGCGCCGAGAGCGAGCGCCAATACCAGTGGGAACACACCAACGGCGCCATCGCCCGGCTCGACGCCCACGCCCGCAACTTGTCGTCGCTGGCCAGCAACGGCACCTTGTTCATCCAGCAGTTCTGCGGCATGGCCACCATCGTCGCCGGGGTGTACAGCATCATCGCCGGCAACCTCAGCGTCGGCGCCCTGGTCGCCAGCTACATGCTCGGCAGCCGCGTGCTGGCCCCGCTTGGCCAGATCGCCGGGCTGATCACCCGCTACCAGCAAGCACAACTGACCATGCGCAGCACCGACGCGCTGATGGCCCTGCCCCAGGAGCGCCAGGCCGAACAGCAGGCGCTGGAGCACACCGCGCTCAAGGGCGGCCTGGCCCTGAGCCATGTCAGCTTCCGCTACCCCGGGCAAACCAGCCCGGCGCTGCAGGACGTGACCCTGGCCATCAAGCCCGGCGAGCGCATCGGCATCATCGGCCGCAGCGGCTCGGGCAAGAGCACCCTGGGCCGGCTGCTGATGGGCTTTCATCACCCCGATGACGGCCAGGTCCTGCTCGACAACCTCGACCTGCGCCAACTGGACATCGCCGACCTGCGCAGCCAGCTCGGCTACGTCGCCCACGACCTGCCGCTGCTGGCCGGCAGCCTGCGCGACAACCTGACCCTGGGCGCCCGCCACATCAGCGATGCGCGCATGCTCGAAGTGGCCGAGCTGACCGGCGTCAGCGAGCTGGCCCGGCAGCACCCGCACGGCTTCGAGCGCCCGGTGGGCGAGCGCGGCCAGCTGCTATCCGGCGGCCAGCGCCAGGCGGTGCTGCTGGCCCGGGCGCTGCTGCTGGAGCCGCCGATCCTGATCCTCGACGAACCCACCAGCCACATGGACAACAGCAGCGAAGAACAACTGCGCCAGCGCCTGTCGGCCTGGGTACCAGGCAAGACCCTGCTGCTGGTGACCCACCGCACCTCGATGCTCAGCCTGGTGGACCGGCTGCTGGTGCTGGACAACGGCAAGATCGTCGCCGACGGGCCGAAGGATTCGGTCATCGACGCCCTGCGCAAGGGCCGCATCGGCGCGGCGCTCTAGGAGGTTTGCATGTCCATCGGCCACAACGTGCGCAGTACCCACACAGGTTCCGACAAGCGCGCCGAGCGCGACTACATGCCGGAGCTGGCCGGCGCCACCCTGCAGGACTCGCCACGCCTGTCGCGCCTGACCGTGTGGCTGGCGGCGGCGCTGCTGCTGGTGGCGCTGGTCTGGGCGAGCCTGGCGAGGCTCGACGAGGTGACCGTCGGCGAAGGCAAGGCGATCCCTTCGAGCAAGGTCCAGGTGGTGCAGAACCTGGAAGGCGGCATCGTCACCGAAATCTTCGTGCGCGAAGGGCAGATGGTGGAAAAAGGCGCCACCCTGCTGCGCCTGGATGACACCCGCTTCAAGTCCAACAAGGGCGAAAGCGAAGCCGACCGCTATGCCTTGACCGCCCAGGTGGAGCGGCTGTCGGCCGAAGCCGAAGGCCGCCCGTTCGTGCTGTCTGACGAAGTGCGCGCCAAGGCGCCGCAGGTGGCCGAGGACGAAACCTCCCTGTACGACTCGCGCCAGCGCCGGCTGGCCAGCGAAAAGCAGACCCTCAACGAACAGCTGCGGCAAAAGACCCAGGAGCTGGCCGAATTCCGCTCCAAGGTTGATCAGTACCGCTCGGCGGTGGGCCTGCTGCAGCAGGAGCTGGACATGTCCTCGCCGCTGGTGAGCAAGGGCGCCATCTCGCCGGTGGAGATACTGCGCCTCAAGCAGCGCACGGTCGAAGCCCGCGGCCAGCTCAACGCCACCAGCCTGGCCATCCCCCGGGCCGAGGCGGCGGTGGCGGAGATCCGCAGCAAGATCCAGGAGTCCGACGCGAGCTTCCGCTCCGACGCGGCCAAGGAACTCAACGACAAGCGCACCGAGCTTTCCAAGATCACCGCCACCAGCATCGCCATCGACGACCGGGTCAACCGCACCACGGTGGTGTCGCCGGTACGCGGCATCGTCAAGCTGCTCAAGGTCAACACCATCGGCGGCGTGGTGCAGCCGGGCAGTGACCTGGTGGAGATCGTGCCGATCGAGGACAACCTGCTGATCGAGGCCAAGGTGCGCCCGCAGGATGTGGCGTTCCTGCACCCAGGGCAGCCGGCGATGGTCAAGTTCAGTGCCTACGACTACACCATCTACGGCGGGCTCAAGGCCAAGCTCGAGCTGATCAGTGCCGATACCGTCACCGACGACAAGGGCAATGCGTTCTACCTGATCCAGGTGCGCACCGAGAAGAACCACCTGGGCGGGGACAACAAGCCGCTGCTGATCATCCCGGGGATGGTGGCCACGGTGGATATCATCACCGGGCAGAAGAGCGTGCTGGATTACCTGCTCAAGCCGGTGCTCAAGGCCCGGACCGAGGCACTGCGCGAGCGTTGAGTGGCCTGTGCCGGCGATGAGGCCATATCAGGCCTAACCATCACCATGGTTACGCTCGAACGTCTCAAGCCCCATGGCCTTGATCTGCCCCTCGATCAATGCCTCGAACGGCCGCAGCAGCGCATCGAAACTGGCTGGCTGCTCCAGCACATTCAACGCCTGCACTACCGCTTCGAGGGTCGACACCGCCCCCGGCTCCGGCGCCTTGCGCAGTCGATAGCGCGAGGGTGCCAGCTGGCCCAGCGTCACCCTGGGCAACGCCGCCAGCAGCGGGTTCAGATACAGCATCTTGCGCGCCTTGCGCCAGGTGCCATCGGGCACGATCAACAGCAGCGGGGTGTCATCCGCTTCGCCATAGGCGGTCAGTACCTGGGCTTGATCGCCTGGGAATAGCAGTACCGGCCGATATCCCGGGGTGCCCAGTAACTCGTCGAGGTCATCGAACACCTCGCCGATGCGCAATTGGGCATTGACCAGGCCAAGCGCGGCCAGGCGGGCGGTGTTCAAGGCGTGGGCGGTTTCACTGGGGTGCTGCAACAGGACCACGCGGGTGCGGCTGTCGAGGGTGGGGATCAGTGGGCAAAGGCAGTGATCGAGCGGGCGCTGGCAGCGTTCGCAGCGGGGTCTGGGCATGGGGCTCTCCTTACGGGGCGCAGTTTGCCACAGAGCGGTGGGGCTGCGGGGGCTCGGCTGGTGTGCGATGTCGTCCTGTCGATCGAGCGCCGCCCGCGCGGCGCATCGCGGATAAATCCGCTCCTACATTTGTTGCAACGTACCTATGCCTGATAGGCCATGGTTGTGAGCCTTGTTTGTACGACGCCATTTCTCGGCGGGCGCCGAAGGCGGGCAACCATGGCCTGGCAGACCGCGGCACGTTGCAACAAATGTGGGAGCGGATTTATCCGCGATGCGCCGCGCGGGCGGCGCTCGATCTCAACATCAACACCAAACTCCCGGCTAACCCCTCAGCGATTGAACCGCTCCGCCAGGCTGTGCAGGTACTCGGCCATGCGCTCGAGGTCCTGGCTGATTTGCGCCCCTTGCTTGGCCTGCCCCGCACTCTGATCGCACAGCTGGGCAATGCGCACGATCTGCTGGTTGATGTCTTCGGCCACGTGGCTCTGCTGCTCCGAGGCGGTCGCCATCTGCTGGCTCATGCCGGTGATGCGGCTCACCGCCTGGGCGATACCCGCCAGCGCCGATTGCACCGCCTCGACGCTCTGCACGCTGTCGCGGGAAATCTGCTCGCCGCGGTTGGCCGTGCTCACCGCATGCTCGGCACCGCTGCGCAGCGAGGCGATGATCTGGTGGATTTCTTCGGTGGAGGTGCGCGTGCGCTGGGCCAGCGAGCGCACCTCGTCGGCCACCACCGCAAAACCCCTGCCCTGCTCACCCGCCCGCGCCGCCTCGATCGCGGCATTGAGCGCCAGCAGGTTGGTCTGCTCGGCGATCGAGGTGATGGTATCGACCACGCTGCCGATCGACTGGGTCTGCTCGGCCAGGGCATTGACCGCCTGGCCGATGTCGTTCACCGCCTCGCTCATGCTGCCCATGGCCTTGAGGCTCTGCTGCGCCAGCTCGCTGCCGTGCTGGGCGAGCTGGTCGGCATCGCCTGCAGCATGCGCCGTGCTCTGCACGTTGTGCGTGACTTCCTGGATGGTCGCCGCCATTTGCGCGATGGCCGTGGCCGATTGGTCGGTCTCGCTGCGCTGGCGGTCGAGCATCTGGGCCTGAGCATCGGACAAGCCGGCCGACTGCGCAGCCCGCGATTTCACCCCGATACCCGCATCCACCAGGCGGGTCAGCGCCGTTTGCAGGCGGGCTTCCTCGCTGATGATCGCCAGGTCGAGCTGGCCGCGCAGGCCCGGGTTGTCGCTGTAGGTCAGGGCCACCAGCGGGCTGGTGAAGGCCTTGGGGTGTTCGGCGAGGGTGCGGCGGATGGCCTGGCTCTGGCGGTTCTCGACCAGGTACCAGGCCACCAGCAGGCTGGCCATCAGCACGCCCAGCGCCGCATAGGCCGGCAACCACAGGTAAGCCGCCGCAGACAGCAGCCCGGCGCCGATCAACGGCCAGCCCTGCCCCAGGCCATGCCCCGCGCGGGCCGCCCATGGCACTGCCGGGCGCCCGCCGCGCAACCGCGCATACAGTGCTTCGGCGCGGCGGATCTGCTCGCGGCTGGGCACCGACCGCACCGACTCGTAGCCGCTGATGCGGCCGTTCTCGTAGATGGCGGTGACGTAGGCGCTGACCCAGTAGAAGTCGCCGTTCTTGGCGCGGTTCTTGACCACGCCCATCCACGGCTTGCCCTGCTTGATGGTCTCCCACATATGGCCGAACACCGACGGCGGCATGTCGGGGTGGCGCACCAGGTTGTGGGTTTGGCCGACCAGCTCGTCGTAGGTGAACCCGCTGATGGCCACGAACGCGTCGTTGCAATAGGTGATGCGGCTGTTGAGGTCGGTGGTGGAAATCAGACGCTGGTCGCTGGAAAACGTTCTTTCGTGCTCCGTGACAGGCAAATTCATGCGCATCTGGGCTGTCCTTGCTTGTATAGATGAGGGGAAAAATCATCAAGGCAAGTAAAGGTTTAGCAGAACGCCAGTACGAATGAGGTCAGGTTTTGTCGCGCAGTGGGTTCTCCCGACGGAATGCCCACTACCGGCCAAAGTCAGCCGACGTTGAGCTGGCTCTTGAGTAGGTCGCGGAAGGTCTGGATCAACGGTTCACGGCTACGGCCGCGGCGGATGATCAATGAAAATGGCGCCTGATAGCCGAAAGTCGCCGGAGAAAGCACGCGCAAGTCGCCCTTGTCGACCCAGGCCTGGGCGTAGTGTTCGGGCAGGTAGCCGATATAGGCGCCGGACAGGATCAGGATCAACTGCGCCTCCATGCTCTCCACCGTCGCCGCACTGTGCTTGAAGCCATGCCGGGCCAGCTCCGCCTGGCTCCAGTAACCGCGCCCGACCATGCGCTGCTGGGTGACCACAGGCTCCGGGATGCGCCGCTCGGCGTACAAGGGGTGGCGGCTGCTGCAGTACAGCCAGTGCTGCTCGCGGTACAGCGGCTGATAGACCAGGCCGCTCATGCGCGAGGAGAACGCACCGATGGCCAGGTCGAGGCGGTTGTCCTGCACGCCAAGCTGCAGTTCGTAAGGGCTGGACACCGACAGGTGCAGGTGCACCGCCGGGTGTTCCTGGCTGTAGGCGCCGATGGCCTCGGCCAAGGGCAGCGCCCGGTCGCCGACCGTGGAGTCGATCACCCCGAGGTTGAGCGTGCCGCGCAACTCGCCCTTGAGCGCGGCGGCGTACTGCTCGAAACCATCCAGCTCGGCCAGCAGGCGCAAGGTCTCCTGGTGAAACAGCTCGCCCTTGCTGGTCAGGCTGAAACCGCCGCGCCCGCGGTGGCACAGGACAATGCCCAGCGCCCCTTCGAGCTGGCTCATGTAGGTGCTGATGGCCGAAGTCGACAGGTTGAGCTCGCGCTGGGCATTGGCGAAGCCCTGGTGGCGCACCACGCTGATGAAGATGCGCAGCAGTTTCAGGTCGGGCAGGGTCGAGGCCATGGTGCAACGGTTCCGCAGGGTGGATTGCGCGCAGTCTAACCGCATCGGCGGCGGTTAGTTTAGAAATTCATGAAGTAAGTATTTGCCTGTAGCGATTTGTCGCAGGCACTACCTTGCGCAGACTTGGCCGAAATGTCCCTGCCCGCCGGCTGAACCACACTCGAGGCGCGCGGCGGCACAGGTTCGAACAAACAAAACAATCGACCGACTGATGAGGCCCACCGTGGACAAAGTTCTCCACCAACCACTGGGCGGCAACGAAATGCCGCGTTTCGGCGGCATCGCCACCATGCTCCGTCTCCCCCACCTGCAAAGTGCCCAAGGCCTGGACGCCGCGTTCATCGGCGTGCCCCTGGACATCGGCACCTCGCTGCGCTCCGGCACCCGCTTCGGCCCACGCCAGATCCGCGCCGAATCGGTGATGATCCGCCCGTACAACATGGCCACCGGCGCCGCGCCGTTCGATTCGCTGTCGGTCGCCGACATCGGTGACGTGGCGATCAACACCTTCAACCTGCTCGACGCCGTGCGCATCATCGAAGAAGCCTACGACGAGATCGTCGAGCACAACGTCATCCCCATGACCCTGGGTGGCGACCACACCATCACCCTGCCGATCCTGCGGGCCCTGCACAAGAAGCACGGCAAGATCGGCCTGGTGCACATCGACGCCCACGCCGACGTCAACGACCACATGTTCGGCGAGAAGATCGCCCACGGCACCACCTTCCGCCGCGCCGTGGAAGAAGGCCTGCTCGATTGCGACCGCGTGGTGCAGATCGGCCTGCGCGCCCAGGGCTACACCGCCGACGACTTCAACTGGAGCCGCCGCCAGGGTTTCCGCGTGGTCCAGGCCGAAGAGTGCTGGCACAAGTCGCTGGAGCCGCTGATGGCCGAAGTGCGCGAAAAAGTCGGCGGCGGCCCTGTGTACCTGTCGTTCGACATCGACGGCATCGACCCGGCCTGGGCCCCAGGCACCGGCACCCCGGAAATCGGCGGCTTGACCACCATCCAGGCGATGGAGATCATTCGCGGCTGCCAGGGCCTGGACCTGATCGGTTGTGACCTGGTCGAAGTCTCCCCGCCTTACGACACCACCGGCAACACCTCGCTGCTCGGTGCCAACCTGTTGTTCGAAATGCTCTGCGTGCTGCCGGGCGTCGTGCGCCGCTGACACTGCTACACCCGGGCAGGAGCCATCTGGGAGGGCCACTGAGGCCCGCCAACACAAGACAAGACCGCCTGGCGCCGTGAACGCGCCCGGGCGGTCGATCTCGCCATAATAAAGATAATCGGGAGACCCCCAATGGCCTTGGACATCATCGTTGTAATGATCTATGCCGCCGGCATGCTCGGGCTGGGCTGGTATGGCATGCGTCGGGCAAAAACCCACGAAGACTACCTGGTAGCCGGGCGCAACCTCGGCCCGACCCTGTACATGGGCACCATGGCCACCACCGTGCTGGGCGGTGCTTCCACCGTCGGCACCGTGCGCCTGGGCTATGTCCACGGCATCTCCGGCTTCTGGCTCTGCGCAGCCCTGGGCCTGGGCATCATCGCCCTGAACCTGTTCCTCGCCAAACCGCTGCTGCGCCTGAAGATCTTCACCGTGACCCAGGTACTGGAGCGCCGCTACAACCCGATGGCACGCCAGGCCAGCGCGGCGATCATGCTCGCCTATGCGCTGATGATCGGCGTGACCTCGACCCTGGCCATGGGCACCGTGCTGCAAGTGCTGCTCGACCTGCCGTTCTGGATGTCGCTGCTGCTCGGCGGCGGTGTGGTGGTGGTGTACTCGACCATCGGCGGCATGTGGTCGCTGACCCTGACCGACATCGTCCAGTTCGTGATCAAGACCGTGGGCCTGATGTTCATCCTGCTCCCGGTGTGCCTGTACAAGGCAGGTGGCTGGGACACCCTGGTAGCCAAGTTGCCGGCGGCCAGCTTCGCCTGGACCAGCATCGGCTGGGACACCATCATCACCTACTTCCTGATCTACTTCTTCGGCATCCTGATCGGCCAGGACATCTGGCAGCGGGTGTTCACCGCCCGTGACGAGAAGGTCTGCCAGCGTGCCGGTACCACCGCCGGTGTGTACTGCGTGCTGTACGGCCTGGCCTGCGCCCTGATCGGCATGGCTGCGCACGTGATCATGCCGGACTTGGTCAACCCCAACAACGCCTTCGCCGAGATGATCAAGACCCAGCTGCCTGAAGGCATCCGTGGCCTGCTGATGGCTGCCGCCCTGGCCGCAATGATGTCGACCGCCAGTGCCGGCCTGCTGGCCGCATCGACCACCCTGACCGAAGACCTGCTGCCCAAGCTGCGTGGCGGCAAGCAGTCGAGCCTGGGCATCAACCGCCTGTTCACCCTGCTCACCGGCCTGGTGGTGCTGGGTATCGCCCTGGCGGTGAACGATGTGATCAGCGCCCTGACCCTGGCCTACAACCTGCTGGTGGGCGGCATGCTGATTCCGCTGATTGGCGCGATCTTCTGGAAGCGTGCGACCACCGCAGGGGCCATCTGCAGCATGTCGCTGGGCTTTGCCACCGCGCTGCTGTTCATGTTCAAGGATGGCCTGGATGCCAACACGCCGATCTACTACAGCCTGGCAATTGGCTTGGTGAGCTTCGTAGTGGTGAGCCTGCTGTCGCGCAAGGAAGTCGGTGCCGTGAAACTGGCCTGATAACCTGCACAAACGAAAAGGCCGCTGCATCGAAGCTGATGCGGCGGCCTTTTTGCTTTTTCAGCGGCGACGCGGCTGGCGCCGGCGCTGCTCTTCATCAGTCGGGATCGGCACCGGCTGCAGGGGTGGTGGTATCAGCCCCAGCGCGACAGCCAAGTCATGGAGCCAGTTGAACATTTGGTTTTTCATAGTGCCCCCTTGACGGGTCAGCCTCACGGTCAATCAATCCTGCGATGTTTCATACAGATCATAGCCCTATGTCCTGTATTACGCATGCCCTTGTTCCTACAGATGGGGTCGAGTTTGACGCGGATCAAGCCGAAACGGCGCATTCCGACGATTGGTTAATCGTTTCGCTTTGTTGCAAATCGATCCACGCCTGCAAATTCGCCCCGCACATGCCCTGGCGCCACATCAACCAGGTTTGCGCATGATCGAACGGCGCCTGCAGGCGATGGGCGCGTACCCGGTCGCGGCCAGGCAGGCTGTCGAGCATCGATTGCGCCATCAGCGCCACCCCTGCGCCAGCGATCACGCAGGCCAGCATGCTCTGGTACGACTCGATTTCCATCACCCGGCCCATGGGCGTGTGGGCATGGGCATACCAGGCCTCCAGGCGCATGCGGTAGGAGCAGCCCTGGCGGAAGGTGAACACCGCCTTGCCGGCCACCTCGCGGGCACTGTGCACCGCCGGGTGCTCGGGGCTGGTGATCAGCACCAACACCTCGTCGCACAAGCGCACCCCATCCAGCCCGGCCAGGCTCGGCGGTCCATCCACCAGGGCGGCATCCAGGCGGTGGCTGAGCAGGCCTTCGAGCAGTTCGCCACTGGGCGCGGCCTGCACTTGCAGGTTCACCGCCGGGTACGCCTGGTGGTAGCGGGCCAGCAACGCCGGCAGGTGGATGGCCGCCGTGCTGTACATGGTGCCGAGCACGAAGTTGCCGGCCGGCTGGCCACCCTGCACCGCCGCCACCGCCTCATCATGCAGCGCTTGCAGGCGGTTGGCGTAATCCAGCAAAACCTTGCCCGCAGGCGACAACTGCAGGCGCTGGCGCTCACGCAGGAACAGCTCGACGCCCAGTTGCTCCTCGAGCTGGCGCAGGCGCGTCGACAGGTTCGACGGCACCCGGTGCAGCCGCTCGGCGGCGCGGGTCACCGAACCTTCTTCGGCAACCGCCTGGAAGATGCGCAGTTGGCTGAACTCCATGGCGTTCTCCTAAACTGAACAACTTCATCATCATTATTCAATTTTACTGAAAGTCAATCCGACCTACCCTGCCATCCATCGCTCAACGTTTGCGCAGGAGTATTCCCATGTCGCCGCTCGTACAACTGCTGGCCAGCGCCGTGGCCTTGATGATGGCCATGGGCATCGGCCGCTTCGCCCTCACCCCGCAACTGCCGCAGCTGATTGCCGAGGGCCAGTTCGACCTGACGGCCGCCGGCCTGGTGGCGGCCGCCAACTACCTGGGCTACTTCATCGGCGCGGCCGATGCCATGTTCGCCCGCCGGCCCAATCAGGTCAGGCTGCGGCTGCAGGGCGGGCTTTGGCTGTGCGTGCTGCTGACCCTGGCCTCCTGGGCCGCCGACGGCTTCTGGAGCCACCTGCTGCTGCGCTTCGGCACCGGGGTTGCCAGCGCCTGGGTGCTGGTGATGATCACCAGCCTCAGCCAGCAGATCGCCAATGCCAGCCAGCGCCAACGCCTGGGTGCCCTGGTGTTCGCCGGGCCCGGCGTGGGCATCGCCGTTACCGGCCTGCTGGCGCTGGCGGCGCACCTGCTGGGGCTGAGCTCGGCGGCGTTGTGGTTGGTGTACGCGGTGGCGGCGCTGGCCATGCTGCTGGCCGTGCGCCCATGGCTGCCGCGTGCGCTGGAGCCCGCCGTAGTGCCCAGCAGCGGGCAACCGGGGGCGACACACAGCGTCGGCATTGGCCGCCTGGCCCTGGTGTATGCGCTGTATGGCGTGGGTTACATCCTGCCGGCCACGTTCCTGTCGCAAATGGCCAACCAGCAGTTTCACGGGCACTGGATGGCTGACCTGTTCTGGCCGGCATTCGGCGTGGCTGCGGCGCTCGGCGTGGTGCTGGTGAGTGCGCGGCGCTCGGGCCGTACGTCCACCTGGTTGACGGCCACCTTGTGGCTGCAGGGGCTGGGCGTGCTGGCCTGCCTGATGGGGGGCGGGATTGGCCTGGCGCTGGGTGTGGTGCTCTGCGGCACACCGTTTCTGGCCTGCATGCAACTGGTGATGCAGCGCTCGCGGGAGCTGGCGCCGCATGCGACGCAGCGCAACGCCGGGCTGCTGACGGCCTGCTTTGCACTGGGGCAGTTGAGTGGGCCGCTGCTGGCTGCCTTGAGCAACCATTACAGCGGGGGCTTGCAGCCGGCGCTGGTGTTGGCAGCTGCTGGGCTGGGGCTGGCGGGGGTGCTGGTGCTTGTGGGGAGCCGCAACCCCAATGCTTCCCTGGTTACCGGTCGGGTAGCTTGATGAACCGGGGTGTCTGAACCGGCCCTATCGCCGGCAAGCCGGCTCCCACAGGCTGCCCACAATGCTCAAGCGTTGTGAGTGACCTGTGGGAGCCGGCTTGCCGGCGATAGGGCCAATACTGATCAACCGACAAACCTGCGCAATTGCTGCCGCACCCAGGGCTCGGCGCTGACCAGGATCACCCCCAGCAACACCATCACCGCCCCGAGCACAAAGTTCACGCTCAAAGGTTCATCCAGCAGCAACACACCAAAGGTCACCCCGAACAACGGTGTGATGAACGAAAACACCGCCAGGTTCGAGGCCAGGTACTTGCGCAGCAACCAGAACCACGTCAGGTAGCTGACGAACGACACCATGATCCCCTGGAACAGCACGCTGCCAACCGCCAAGGGCGTCATCGCCACCTCGCCGATCTGCCCGCTGAGCAAGGCAATCAGCAACAGCCCGGCAAAGCCCACCGCCAACTGGTAGAACAACGTCAGCGTTACCGGCGCCTCCGACAACCGCGAGCCGCGCACCACCACGGTCGTCGCGCCCCACGCCAGGCCAGCCAGCACGCCCAGCGCATCGCCGAGCAGCATGCGCCCGTCCATCTGCTCGAACGACACGCCCCCGGCGAACGCGGTAGCAATGCCGCCGAACGCCAGCAGGATGCCCATCCACTGCAGCCAGCGCAGGCGCTCGCTGGGCAACATGAAGTGCAGCCCCAGGGCGGTGAATACCGGCGCGGTATAGAGGAATACCGACATATGCGCCGCCGAGGTCAGCTTCAGGCCCTCGGCGATGAACAGGAACTCCAGGCCAAACAACCCACCGGCCAGCAGCCCGGCGCGCCAGGTCGTGCCCACTTGCCCCCAGCCACCGCGCCAGCACAAGAGCAGGCCCACCAGCACGGCGGCCAGGCCATTGCGCAGGGCGGCCTGCATCACCGGGGCGATATCGACCGCCGCGGTCTTGATCAGGACTTGCTGGCAACCCCAGAGCAGGCACAGGCCCAGCATCACCTGGAAGGCAAAGGCGTCAGGGTTCTTGCGGGCCGCGCTCATGGGCGGCCCTCCAGGGTGATCGATGGCATGGGCAAAGGCTCGGCAGTGTTCAGGAAAGACCGATTATCGGTTTTCCTGGCCCACCCTTGCCAGTCTCAAAACGACTTCAAGCGATCTGCGCCTTGGCAGACACCCGGTCGAAGGTGGCTTCATCCAGGGCATCTTCCTGTTCGTCCAGCACCTGGCGCGGGTGTTCGAAGCCCGGAATGCTGCTGTCGAGCAGGCTCAGCAGCCGCGAACCGCGCTCGGTGAGCACGAAGTTCTCGCCATTGCCGCCGTCCTCCGGCGCCCGACTGTCGATGAAACCGCGCTCAAAAAGTAACTTTTCGTACTCGCAGGCGCGAGTTTTCAGGTGGTCGATGTCCCCCACCGGCTGCCCTTCGGCGGCCAGCGCCGCAGCGTGCTGCTCGGCATAGGGGCGAGGCGTGAAGTTGTGACCGGCACCGTTCTGCACCTCGTGCAGCAAGCGCTCGATCAGGTCCCAGTCGTAAGTGGTGCTCATGGCGATGGCCTCTTGCTGTGGACGAAGGGGTACACAGCTTGGGACCCATGGGGGATCGGCGGCGTTCCGAAAGAATCAGCGATCTCGCTGCTGGGCTTGCATGTACTGGCGCAGCAACTGGTTGATCCGTGTCTGATACCCCGCCCCTTGCGCTTTGAACCAGGCGAGCACATCGGCGTCGAGCCTGATCGTCACCGTTTGCTTGGCAGGTACGCGCAGTTCGGCCTGTCGGAAAAAGTCTTCACCCAGCTCGGGGATATCCGAGGTATCGATATCCTTGTCGTCCTGCCGGGCCAGCCGCGCCCAATCAGTCTTCGATGTATTGGTCATAATGTTTGGCCTCCCATTTGGTGGCTTTGCGTGCGGAAATGATCCGAATGATTTCACCTTGCCGTTCCGTGTAAACGACCACGCCTATCAGTGACTTCAACCAGCCAAGGCTGACCCAGCGTTCCTCTCCATATTCCACGCAACTATCCCGGCGAATCAGCATGGGGTGGTTGAACATGTCCGGAACATCGCTGAAGTCGATGCCATGCTTGCGGATATTGATCTGGTTTTTCGCCTCGTCCCACTCAAAGAACATGGGACGCTCCGTATTTACACTTGTACATACGATACCTCCTGTTTGACAGCGAGGCTAGTGAAGGGCGGTCCAGGCATCAAGATCGCCACACGGCTTTTCAGTGCCGTTCAGAAAAGGACTACGACAACGCGCGATTTCTTCTCGGCCACCATCGGTCGCGAGCACTGAACTTGCCGGCCCATGCACACCTCCACCGGGCATACCCACTGCCGGAGGTAGTTAAGGATGAAACCGCTGCTGCGCATCGCCTGTGCCACTGCTTTGTTCTGCGCCCTGCCCGCCTGGGCCTGCACGCCGGAAGAGGCGACACAGAAACGTGAGGAGCTGGCTGGGCTGGTCAGTCAGCTCACCGAGCAGAACCCGCAGAAGGCCAAGGAAATCAATGATGAGCTCCAGGGGATGGAGCTGGGGACGGCGAGCAAGGACTTGCCCGACAAGTGTCAGCTGATCGATCAACGGATCAAGGAATTGAAGACGGCGGAGAAGAAGGCTGACTGATGGGGTGAACCAAGGGCCCTATCGCCGGCAAGCCGGCTCCTACAAATAGCTGTGGGAGCCGGCTTGCCGGCGATAGGGCCTGCGCGGATTACTCAGCCGCAGGCTTGCGCTTCTTCAGCGGCGCCAGGCCGTCGGCGCTGGCCAGTGGTGCGTTGGCCTTGGGCTTGGCGGTGGGCTTGCGCTTGGCCGTGGCCTTCTTGTCGCCGCCCTTCTTCTCGACCTTCTTCTTCTTGGTGCCGGCAGCCTTGCCCGACGCCTTGACCTTCTTCGGCCCGTTGTAGGTGCCTTTGACTTCCTTGATCACCCGGCGCTCGAACTGCTGCTTGAGGTAGCGTTCGATGCTGGACATCAGGTTCCAGTCATTGTGGGTGATCAGCGAAATCGCCAGGCCTTCGCCGCCCGCACGGCCGGTACGGCCGATGCGGTGCACGTACTCGTCGCCGCTGCGTGGCATGTCGAAGTTGATCACCAGGTCCAGGCCGTCGATGTCCAGGCCGCGGGCGGCCACGTCGGTGGCCACCAGCACCTTGGAGCTGCCCTGCTTGAAGCGCTCGATGGCCAGCTTGCGGTCCTTCTGGTCCTTCTCGCCGTGCAGCACGAAGGCCTTCACGTCCTTGGCCACCAGGTGGCCGTAGATGCGGTCGGCCAGGGCGCGGGTGTTGGTGAAGATGATCGCCTTGTCGAAGGTCTCGTTGGCCAGCAGCCACTGCACGATCGCTTCTTTGTGCTGGTCGTGGTCAGCGGTGATGATCTGCTGGCGGGTGCCTTCGGCGAGCTGCGAGACGCTGTTGAGCATCAGGTGCTCAGGGTCTTTGAGCACCTTGCCGATGATGTCGCGCAGGGCCGCGCCACCGGTGGTGGCAGAGAACAGCAGGGTCTGCTCGCGGTTCTCGCACTCCTTGCACAGGCGCTCCATGTCTTCGGCAAAGCCCATGTCGAGCATGCGGTCGGCTTCGTCGAGGATCAGCACCTGCACGTGGGACAGGTCGAGGTTGCCGGCATTGAGCTGCTCGAGCAGGCGGCCCGGGGTGCCGATCAGCACGTCCGGCACCTTGCGCAGCATCGCGGCCTGTTCCTTGAAGTCTTCACCGCCGGTCACCAGGCCCGACTTGATGTAGGTGAACTGCGAGAACAGCTGCACTTGCTTGAGGGTCTGCTGGGCCAGCTCGCGGGTCGGCAGCAGGATCAGCGCGCGGATTTCGACCCGCGGGCCACTCAGGTCGACCAGGCGGTTGAGCAGCGGCAGGACGAAGGCGGCGGTCTTGCCGCTGCCGGTCTGCGCGGTCACACGCAGGTCACGCCCTTGCAGGGCCAGGGGGATGGCCGCGGCCTGCACCGGGGTTGGCTCGACAAATTTAAGCTCGGCCACGGCTTTAAGCAGGCGTTCATGCAGGGCGAATTGGGAGAACACGGAGGTAACCTCAGGCAAGTGCGGGGAAATTCAGTTGCATAGGGTAACGTTTTCTGCCGCAAGAGCCGAATTTCTTTTGGCAACTTTGTCGCCATCCGCGCTCTAATGCCACTTCGTTTCGCAAGCAAAGACCGTTTCAAGCCTATGGATATGCAAAAAATCTGGCGTGACAGCCTCGACCTGTGGGGCACCCTCGACCAACACCCGATGCTCCACGCCGCCATCGGCCTGGCCGTGCTGTTGTTGATTTCCCTGGTGATCGGCCGCCTGGCGCGCTTCCTGATTCTCCACGGCACGCGCCTGCTGGCCCGCCAACCGGCGCTCAAGTGGTTCGACGACCTGCGCCACAACAAGGTGTTCCACCGCCTGGCGCAAACCACGCCGTCGCTGGTCATCCAGTTCGGCCTGAAGCTGGTGCCGGAGCTGTCCGATACCGCCGCGCACTTCCTCGGCAACCTCGCCCTGGCCTTCACCCTGCTGTTCATGACCCTGGCACTGTCGTGCCTGCTCGATGGCCTGCTGGACATCTACGCACGCACCGAGCATGCCCGTACCCGCTCGATCAAGGGCTATGTGCAGCTGGCCAAGATGATGTTGTGGATCTTCGCCGCAATCGTCATCGTCGCCACCCTGATCGACCGTTCGCCGCTGTTGCTGCTGTCGGGTCTGGGTGCGATGTCGGCGGTGCTGCTGTTGGTGTACAAGGACACGCTGCTGTCGTTCGTCGCCAGCGTGCAGCTGACCAGCAACGACATGCTGCACGTCGGTGACTGGATCGAGATGCCCCAGGTCGGCGCCGATGGCGATGTGGTGGACATCACCTTGCACACGGTGAAGGTGCAGAACTTCGACAAGACCATTGTCTCCATCCCCACCTGGCGCCTGATGAGCGAGTCGTTTCGCAACTACCGCGGCATGCAGCAGTCGGGCGGCCGGCGGATCAAGCGCAGCCTGTTCATCGACGCCGCCGGCGTGCGCTTTTTGACCCAGGAAGAGGAACAGCGCCTGGGCCAGGTGCGCCTGCTGGGCGACTACCTGGCCACCAAGCGCCAGGAGCTGCAGGCCTGGAACGAGGCCCTGGGGCCGGTGCCGGAGCTGGCGGCCAACCGCCGCAAGCTGACCAACATCGGCACCTTCCGCGCCTTTGCCCTGGCCTACCTGAAGAATCACCCCAATGTGCATGCGGGGATGACCTGCATGGTGCGGCAGATGCAGACCACCGCCGAAGGGGTGCCGCTGGAGATCTACTGCTTCACCACCACCACGGTGTGGGCGGATTACGAGCGGATCCAGGGGGATATCTTCGATTACCTGCTGGCGGTGTTGCCGGAGTTTGGCTTGAGCTTGTATCAGCAGCCCAGTGGCAATGACATGCGGGTGGGGTTGGCGGGGCGGGTGCCGCGGCGGCTTGAGGAATTGAGCGAGGCTTGAGAGTGCCGGGGCCGCTTTGCGGCCCTTTCGCGACACAAGGCCGCTCCTACAGACACACGCGATCTGCTGTAGGAGCGGCCTTGTGTCGCGAAAGGGCTGCAAAGCAGCCCCCAATCACCCCGCATACCCCAGCAAATACAACAACCCAGTCAAGGTCACCAACGAAGCCACGGTCGACAACAGGATCGTGCGCGAAATCAACCCCGCCTCCCGGTTGTAATACTCCGCCAGCATGAATGGCCCGGTGCCGGTCGGCAGCGCCGCCAGCAGCACCGCCGACGCCGCCCACATGGTTGGCAAGCTGAACACCTTGAACGCCAGCACCCAGGTCAACGCCGGCTGCCCCACCAGCTTCATCGCCACCAACGGCCAGGGGCTGGCCTGCGCACCCGTACGCTTCTCGGCCAGAAACGCGCCCAGCGATACCAGCGCGCAAGGCGTGGTGGCCAGCGCCAGCATGTCGAGAAAATGCATCACCGGCTCCGCCAGCCCCAGCCCGGACACGGCCCAGGCCGCCCCCGCCAGCGGCGAGATCACCAGCGGGTTCTTCGCCAGCGCCTTGCCGACCACAAGCATTGCCCGGCCGACCTGCCGCTCCTCCTGCAGGCCGATCTCGATCAACGTCAGCGAAATCGCAAACACCAGGCACACCACGATCAGCGACGAGATCAGCGCCGGCTGCAAACCCGCCTGGCCAAACAGCAGCAGGCACAGCGGAATGCCGATGTAACCGGTGTTGGCATAGCCCGCGCTCAAGCCATCGATGCTCGCCGCTACCAGGCCATGGCCGCTGTACAGGCGCCAGGCCAGGGTGGCGACGAACATGGCCAACGCCCCCGCGCCGAACGCGACGATGAAGCCTGGGTGCCAGATCTCGCTCCAGGTCGCGGTGGCCGTGACCTTGAACAGCAAGGCCGGCAGGCACAGCCAGACCACCATCTTGTTGATCTCGGCAGCGGCCTTGTCGCCGAGCTTGTTGGCCCGGCGGCACAGGTAGCCGACCAGAATCAGGGCGAAGATCGGCGCGACGATGACGAAGATGGTGTGCATGTCAGGCCTTGCGGGCCAGCGGCGATTCAACGCGGCTGCCCAGGCGGCTCAGCCACACCGACGCGAGGATGATCGCGCCACCGATGAACAGCCGGCCCAGCGGTTCATGCTGGTTCCAGATCAGCAGGTTGAGCAGCAGGCCCACCGGCACATGCAGGTTGTTCATCACCGCCAGGGTGCCGCCGGAAACCAGGCAGGCGCCCTTGTTCCACCAGTACAGCCCCAGTGCCGTGGGGCACAGGCCGAGGAACAGCAGCACCAGCCACTGCACATCGGTGCTCGGCAAGTGCTGGGCGTTGCCGAACAGCAGGAAGGCCGGCAGCACGACGATCAAGGCGCCCAGGTAGAAATAGCCGAAGCGTTTGTAGTGCGGCAGGTCGCTGGGGTGGCGGGCGACCAGGTGGCGGTACAGCACCTGGCCGGCGGCATAGGTGAAGTTGGCCAGCTGCAGCAGCAAAAAGCCGATGAAGAAGTCGCCACTGATGCTGTCGAAGCGGATCACCCCCGCGCCGGCCACCGCCACCAGCGCGGCCAACAGTGCCCAGGGGTTGAAGCGCCGGTTCAGGGCGTCTTCGATCAGCGTCACGTGCAAAGGGGTGAGGATGGTGAACAGCAGCACTTCCGGCACCGTCAGCACGCGGAAGCTCAGGTACAGGCAGACATAGGTGATGCCGTACTGCAGCGCGCCGATCAGCAGCATCGAGCGCAGGAAACGCGGCTCGACCTGGCGCCAGCGGGTCAGCGGCAGGAACACCAGGCCCGCCAGCACCACGCGCGCGAGCACGGCGAAATAGCTGTCGACGTGCCCGGCCAGGTACTCGCCGATCAGGCTGAAGGAAAACGCCTGGATCAGCGCGACGATTATCAGGTAGCCCATGGTTGCCTCTCGTGGATCAAGGCGGCGACCTTAGCGGGTTGCGGGCGGTGTGTTCAACCATGAGTAATGTGGGGGCTGTTCTGGCCCTATCGCCGGCAAGCCGGCTCCCACAGAGATAGCACAGCACTCAAGGCTTGCGCTGCCGGCGATAGGGTCGGCAGGGGCAAAAAAAAGCCCGGCCATCGAGGCCGGGCAGGTACACCCAAAGGAGCAAACAAGGTGTCAGGGTTGGGAATTCGCTGAAGCTCAGGCCACCGCCGCCAGCTTGGCCTTGGCCTGGTTGATGCCTTTCTCGTGGAAGTCACCGCTCATGTTCAGGCCTTCGGCATGGATGAAGTTCACATCGTGGATGCCAATGAATGCCATCACCTGGCGCAGGTAGGGCTCCTGGTGGTCGCTGGTGGCGCCGGCATGGATGCCGCCACGGGCGGTCAGGACGATGGCGCGCTTGCCGGTCAGCAGGCCTTGCGGGCCGGTCGGGGTGTACTTGAAGGTGATGCCGGCACGCAGCACGTGGTCGAGCCAGGCCTTCAGCGTGCTGGGGATGGTGAAGTTGTACATCGGCGCGGCCATTACCAGCACATCGGCGGCCAGCAGTTCATCGGTCAACTCGTTGGAGCGGGCCAGGGCATCCAGTTCGGCGGCGTTGCGCTGCTCTTGCGGCTTCATCCAGCCACCGAGCAGGTTGGCATCCAGGTGCGGCACCGGGGTCACGGCCAGGTCGCGCACGCTGATCTCGTCAGCCGGGTGCGCCGCTTGCCACTGCTCGATGAAGTCGCGAGTCAGTTGACGGGAAACGGAATCCTGCTGGCGGGCGCTGCTTTCGATGATCAGTACGCGGGACATGGGTGCCTCCATCGGCAAAAAGGGTGCGATTCGATGGAGGTGAGATTAAGGCTTGACCTATCGATAAAAAAGCGTAAAAAGTGGGTGCAATCTATCGATTAATCCGTTTTATTGCGCTTTGCAGTCCAGCGCGATGCGCAGCTTGATGATCTGCCGGTTGAACTTGGCCGTCACGTCCACGCTCTTGCCGGCCGGCACATTGACCCGGCGTACCCGTGGCGCTTCAGGGCCATTGCGGAACATCACCTTGCAGGCCGCCGGCACTTGCCCATAGTTGTTCAGGGTAATGGCACCGATGTCGTAGGCGGTGTCGTAGGCGGTGTAGTCCAGCTTGACCCCGGTCAGTTCCTTCTCCACGTCGATGGGGTAAGCCATGGCCCCCAGGGGCAGGCACATCAGTATTGCCGCACAACACTTCTTCATGGGCGCTCTCCTTGAAAGAGCGCAGCTTAGGACAACAGGAGCCAAAGATGAAAGCGCCGCGCGTAACCCTGGATCAGTGGCGAACCCTGCAGGCAGTGGTCGATCACGGAGGGTTTGCCCAGGCCGCCGATGCCTTGCACCGGTCGCAATCGTCGGTCAGCTACACCGTGGCGCGCATGCAGGAGCAACTGGGCGTGCCGCTGCTGCGCATCGATGGGCGCAAGGCCGTGCTCACCGAAGCCGGCAACGTGCTGCTGCGCCGTTCGCGGCACCTGGTCAAGCAGGCCAGCCAGCTCGAAGACCTGGCCCACCACATGGAGCAAGGCTGGGAAGCCGAGGTGCGCGTGGTGGTCGATGCCGCCTACCCCAGCGCCCGCCTGGTGCGCGCCCTGGCCGCGTTCATGCCGCAGAGCCGCGGTTGCCGGGTGCGCCTGCGCGAAGAGGTGCTGTCCGGCGTCGAGGAGGTGATGCACGAAGGCATCGCCGACCTTGCCATCAGCAGCTACAGCATCGGTGGCTACCTGGGCGCCGAGCTCAGCGCCGTGGAGTTCGTCGCCGTCGCCCACCCCGAACACAGCCTGCACCGCCTGGGCCGCGAGCTGACCTTCCAGGACCTGGAGAGCCAGCTGCAGGTGGTGATCCGCGACTCCGGCCGTGCGCAGCCGCGCGATGTCGGCTGGCTCGGCGCCGAGCAGCGCTGGACGGTCGGCAGCCTGGGCACCGCCACCACCTTCGTCAGCAGCGGCCTGGGCTTTGCCTGGCTGCCGCGGCACATGATCGAGCGCGAGCTGCGCGAAGGCGTGCTCAAGCCATTGCCGCTGGATCAGGGTGGCAGCCGCCACCCACTGTTCTACCTTTATTCGAGCAAAGAGAAGACCCTGGGCCCGGCCACGCAGATTCTCATCGACCTGCTGCGCAATTTCGACACAGCGCCCCTGGACGTGCCCTTCGCAGCCCCCCCGCAAGCCTGAGAGGACCGCGCCCATGGCCTATTTCGAACATGAAGGATGCTCACTGCATTATCAGGAATACGGCCAGGGCGAACCCCTGGTACTGCTGCACGGCCTGGGCTCCAGCAGCCAGGACTGGGAACTGCAGGTGCCCGTGCTGAGCCAGCACTACCGGGTGATCCTCATGGACATCCGTGGCCACGGCCGCTCCGACAAGCCCCGCGACGGTTACCAGATCGCCACCTTCAGCGAAGACCTGCTGGCCCTGCTCGAACACCTGCAGACCGGCCCGGTGCACTTCGTCGGGCTGTCCATGGGCGGCATGGTCGGTTTTCAGTTCGCCGTCGACCACCCGCACTGGCTGCGCAGCCTGTGCATCGTCAACAGCGCCCCCGAGGTCAAGCGCCGCACCCGCAGCGACTGGCTGTGGTGGGCCAAGCGCTGGGGCCTGGCGCGCATCCTCAGCGTCGAGACGGTCGGCCAGGGCCTGGCCGAACGCCTGTTCCCCAAGCCCGAGCAGAGCGAGCTGCGCCGCAAGATGGCCCAGCGCTGGGCGCGCAACGACAAGCGCGCCTACCTCAAGAGCTTCGACGCCATCGTCGACTGGGGCGTGCAGGAACGCATCGGGCAGATCCACTGTCCCACGCTGGTAATCGCCGCCGACCACGATTACACGCCGATACCGTTGAAGGAACGCTACGTGGCGCTGATGCCCCACGCAAAGCTGGTAGTCATCGACGATTCCCGGCACGCTACGCCCCTTGACCAACCCGAGGTCTTCAACCAGACATTGCTGCAATTCCTCGCAGCCGCTTCCACCTCTCAAGGATCTTTGAGCCCATGCTGAAAAAACTCCTGCTCACCGCCTGCTCGGTGGCCTTCGCCACCAGCGTCATGGCCTCCGACAAGACCCCGCACGTATTGCTGGACACAAGCTTCGGCCAGGTCGAAATCGAGCTCAATGCCGAGAAGGCGCCGATCAGTACCAAGAACTTCCTCGAGTACGTCGACAGCGGGTTCTACAACAACACCATTTTCCACCGCGTGATCCCAGGCTTCATGGTCCAAGGTGGCGGCTTCACCGAGCAGATGGTGCAAAAGCCCACCCGCGACCCGATCCGCAACGAAGCCAGCAACGGCCTGCAGAACACCCGCGGCACGCTGTCGATGGCGCGCACCTCCGACCCGAACTCGGCCACCAGCCAGTTCTTCATCAACGTCGCCGACAACGACTTCCTCAACCCGGGCCGCGACCGTGGCTACGCCGTGTTCGGCAAGGTCACCAAGGGCATGGAAGTGGTCGACCAGATCGTCAACTCGCCGACCACCGTCAAGAAAGGCATGCGCGATGTGCCGGCCGACCCGGTGTTCATCAAGTCTGCCAAACGCATCGACTGATCGCAGGTTTCACAAGGACGTGAAACCACCTCAGGTCGGGTAGCACAGGAGTCTCGTCACCCATGCTGTACCGCCGCTTCGAGCAACTGATCGACATCTTCCGCGACGCCCCGAGCGAATCGCCGCCCACCCAGGTGTGGCCCTTCTACCTCTACTACCTGCGCCAGGTGTGGCCGAGCTTCCTCGCCCTGCTGGTGGTCGGCCTGTTCGCCTCGCTGATCGAGGTGGCGATGTTCAGCTACCTGAGCCGCATCATCGACCTGGCCCAGGGCACGCCCAATGCCAACTTCTTCAGCGAGCACAGTGGCGAGCTGATCTGGATGCTGGTGGTGATTTTGCTGTTGCGGCCGATCTTCTTCGGCCTGCACGACCTGCTGGTGCACCAGACCATCAACCCCGGCATGACCAGCCTGATCCGCTGGCAGAACCACACCTATGTGCTCAAGCAGAGCCTGAACTTCTTCCAGAGCGACTTCGCCGGGCGCATCGCCCAACGCATCATGCAGACCGGCAACTCGCTGCGCGATTCGGCGGTGCAGGCGGTCGATGCCCTGTGGCATGTACTGATCTACGCCGTCACCTCGCTGGTGCTGTTCGCCGAGGCCGACTGGCGCCTGATGCTGCCGCTGCTGGCCTGGATCGCCGCGTACATCGCCTCGCTGTTCTACTTCGTGCCCAGGGTCAAGGAGCGCTCGGTGGTGTCCTCCGACGCGCGCTCCAAGCTGATGGGCCGCATCGTCGATGGCTACACCAACATCGCCACCCTCAAGCTGTTCGCCCACACCGACTACGAGCAGCAATACGCCCGCGAAGCGATCCGCGAGCAGACCGAAAAAACCCAGCTGGCCTCACGCGTGGTCACCAGCATGGACGTGGTCATCACCACCCTCAACGGCCTGCTGGTGGTCGCCACCACCGGCCTTGCCCTGTGGCTGTGGAGCCAGTCGCTGATCACCGTGGGCGCCATTGCCCTGGCCACCGGCCTGGTGATCCGCATCGTCAACATGTCGGGCTGGATCATGTGGGTGGTCAACGGCATCTTCGAGAACATCGGCATGGTCCAGGACGGCCTGCAGACCATCGCCCAGCCGGTCACCGTCACCGACAAGCCCCAGGCCCCGGCGCTGAAGGTCAGCCGCGGCGCGGTGCGCTTCGACGATGTGGACTTCCACTACGGCAAGGGCGGCAACGTGATCGAAGGGCTGAACCTGGACATCCGCCCGGGCGAGAAGATCGGCCTGATAGGCCCGTCCGGGGCCGGCAAGTCGACCCTGGTCAACCTGCTGCTCAGGCTCTACGACGTGCAGGGCGGGCGCATCCTGATCGACGGGCAGAACATCGCCGAGGTCAGCCAGGCCAGCCTGCGCGCGCAGATCGGCATGATCACCCAGGACACCTCGCTGCTGCACCGCTCGATCCGCGACAACCTGCTGTATGGCCGCCCCGACGCCAGCGAGGCGGCGCTGCACGAAGCCGTGCGCCGTGCGCGGGCTGATGATTTCATCCCGCTGCTCTCCGATGCCCAGGGGCGTACCGGCTTCGATGCCCATGTAGGCGAGCGCGGGGTGAAGTTGTCGGGTGGCCAGCGCCAGCGCATCGCCATTGCCCGGGTGCTGCTGAAGAATGCGCCGATCCTGATCATGGACGAGGCCACCTCGGCGCTGGACTCGGAAGTGGAAGCGGCGATCCAGGAAAGCCTGGAGACCCTGATGCAGGGCAAGACGGTGATCGCCATTGCCCACCGGCTGTCGACCATTGCCCGGATGGACCGGCTGGTGGTGCTGGACAAGGGGCACATCGTCGAGAGTGGCAGCCACAGCGAGTTGCTGGAGCAGCAGGGGTTGTATGCCCGGTTGTGGCATCACCAGACTGGCGGCTTCGTCGGGGTGGATTGAGCCCCTATCGCCGGCAAGCCGGCTCCCACAGGTCGCCACAAGCTCCAACACTGTGCAGCCCCTGTGGGAGACCCTGTGGGAGCCGGCTTGCCGGCGATAGGGCCCGCGCTGGCAACAAACCATTCAATCCCGGCGATAAGGCAACATCCCCCAAGCCTCCTCGGCATACCCCCTCACCCCTTCCCGCTCCTGGCGCAGAAAATCCTCCACCGCCCGCCGCAACCCCGGATGCAGCAGGTAATGCCACGACCGCGTCAGCACCGGCTCGAACCCGCGAATCAGCTTGTGCTCCCCCTGCGCCCCGGCATCGAAGCGTTGCAGCCCTTCGGCAATCGCAAAGTCCATGCCCTGGTAGAAACAGGTTTCGAAGTGCAGCCGGTCGAATTCATCCAGGCACCCCCAGTAGCGACCAAACAGGCTGTCACCCCCGACCAGGCTCAAGGCCATGGCCACGTCGCGCCCGCCCTGCCTGGCCAGCACCACCCGAATCGCTTCGGGCATGCGCTCGGCCAGCAGGCTGAAGAATTCACGCGTCAGGTACGGCGAACGCCGGCGCACCGCGTAGGTGTTGGCATAGCAGAGGTAGATGAAATCCCATTGGGCCTCCTCCAGCTCATCGCCACGGTACCAGCGAAAATCGATGCCCTGCCCCGCCACCTGCTCGCGCTCCTTGCGCATCTGCTTGCGCTTGCGTGAACTCAGGCTGTCGAGAAAATCCTGGAAGTCGCGGTAGCCGCGGTTGCGCCAATGGAACTGGCAGCCCAGCCGCTCCATCCAGCCCGGCAAGCTGGCCATGCGCTCATCGAGGCTGGCGTCGGTGAAGTTGATGTGCGCCCCCGACAGCCCGCCCTTGTTCAGGTACTCCGGCAACGCCTGCAGCAGCAACAGGCCATCGGCAGGGTCGGCAGCCAGCAAGCGCGGGCCGCTGACCGGGCTGAACGGCACCGCGCCGAGCAGCTTGGGGTAGTAGGCAATGCCGGCGCGCTCGCAGGCATCGGCCCAGCCCTGGTCGAACACATACTCGCCAAACGAGTGCCACTTGCGGTACGCCGGCAGCAACGCGCGCACCTGCCCGTCACGCTCCAGCACCAGGTGTTCGGCGGCCCAACCGCTTGAAGGGGCCACGCTGGCGCTGTCTTCCATGGCACTGAGGAAGGCATGGCGCAGGAAGGGTTGGCCGGCAGGCACCAGGGCGTCCCAGGTGGCTGCCGGCAGGTCACGCAGATGGGCGAGGCTGTAAAGGCTGGTCACGGTATCGACTCGTTGCTGAACGCCCCCAGTATTGCGGAATGACCCTTTGACACTCAATTACTTAACCGCAGTGCCACTAATTAGACATTATTCTGTCATTCGCCCTCGCAATACTTGCGCCTGTTTTCCGGAACCCCAGAACCTGTCTATTCAGGCCCTTTCCGAAGACATGCCAACATGGGGGCGGGCGCTGAGCCTCCCCAATATTTTTCAGTAGGGAGAACCTTATGCGTCTTGTTTCTACACTTACCGGAGTGAGCCTCACCGGCATGATGCTGGCTCTGAGTACTCCGGCCAGTGCTGCTGTCGACGCCAAGCTGCTCGAAATGCTCCGCGCCAATGGCTCGATCAACCAGGCGCAGTACAACGAACTGCAAGGCGACCTGGCAAAAGAAACCAAGGAAAAGGCCGACCAGAAAGCTCAGTCCGAACGTATGAGCTCCTTCGAACAGAAAGTGGCATGGGCCGCCAAGACCCAGATCAAGGGTGATGTGCGCCTGCGTTACGAAGACGTCAACGTCGACAACCCGATCTCCCGCAGTGGCAACCAGGACCGTGAGCGCGTGCGTGCCCGTGTCGGTTTCTACAGCGAGATCAACCCGCAGGTCGACGCCGGCGTGCGTGTGGCCACCGGCAGCAGCGCCGATGCCCGCTCGACCAACCAGAGCCTGGACAACTACTTCGAGAAGAAATCGCTGTGGGTCGACCTGGCCTACCTCGACTGGCACCCCACTGCCGTGCCGAACCTGCACCTGATCGGCGGCAAGATGATGCAGCCATGGGTGAGCATGGGCGACATCATCTGGGACAGCGACATCAACCCGGAAGGCGTGGCAGCCACCTACAAGACCAACCTCGGCCCTGCCGAAGTGTTCGGCAGCATCGGCCACTACAACCTGAAGGACAACGTCGATGGCGACGGCGTGCAGTTCAAGCACGACGCGCAACTGTACGCGGCCCAGCTGGGTACCAAGTTCAACGCGACTGACACCGTCAAGGTCACAGTGGGCGGCAGCATCTACGGCTACGACAACGACAAGGCCTCGGCTGCCCTGCGCTCGCTGGGCAACACCACCGACGAGTTCAACCTGGTGGAAGGCTTTGGCCAGGTCGACTTCACCGGCTTCGCCATCCCGCTGTCGGCTTACGGCCAGTTCGTCAAGAACACCGAGAGCACCGATGGCAAGGACAAGGCCTGGCTGGCTGGCCTGAAGAGCAAGATCGGCGCCTGGAGCCTGGACTACAACTACCGCGACGTACAGCGTAACGGTGTAGTCAGCCTGTTCACCGATTCGGACTTCGGCAACGGCTTTACGGGTTCGCGTGGCCACAAGTTCAAGGTCGGCTACGAGATCGACAAGAACTTCGCCCTGGGCGCGGCCTACATGATGGCCAAGACCGACTACTCCAACCTGCCGAACAGCGATGCTGACGTAGACACCCTGCAGGTGGACCTGGAAGCCAAGTTCTAAGCTGTAGCTCCCTTGCGTTACTCAGGCAGGAAGCACCGACCCCATCCGGTGCTTCCTGCCTTTTTTTGTCTGCACAAAGGATGGGGCCGCTTTGCGGCCCTTTCGCGACACAAGGCCGCTCCTACAACATCTGTAGGAGCGGCCTTGTGTCGCGAAAGGGCTGCAAAGCAGCCCCACCAGTCTCAGCGCTTGCGCAGAATCACACTACCAATCGAATACCCCGCACCAAACGAGCTCAACACCCCCAGCGAGCCCTTGGCCAGGTCATCCTGGTACAAGTGGAAGGCAATCACCGACCCCGCCGAACTGGTGTTGGCATAGCGGTCGAGAATCACCGGTGCGTCTTCCTCGGCCACCTCGCGCCCCAGCAGTTTCTTCACGATCAGGTGGTTCATGCTCAGGTTGGCCTGGTGCAGCCAGAAGCGCTTGACGTCGGACGGCTGCAGGCCGTTCTCGCCCAGGTGCTTGCCGATCAGCTCGGCGACCATCGGGCACACTTCGCGGAACACCTTGCGGCCTTCCTGCACGAACAGTTTGTCTGGCGCGCCGACGCCCTCTTCTGCCGTGCGGTTGAGGAAGCCGAAGTTGTTGCGGATGTTGTTGGAGAACGCGGTCAGCAGCTTGGTGCCGACAATGTCGAACTGATGCGCCGAAGTGGCCTGGTCGGCGCGCTCGACCAGCACCGCAGTGGCCGCGTCACCGAAGATGAAGTGGCTGTCGCGGTCGCGGAAGTTCAGGTGCCCGGTGCAGATTTCCGGGCTCACCACCAGCAGTGCGCGGGCCTGGCCCAGCTGCACGCTGTTGGCGGCGGTCTGGATGCCGAAGGTGGCCGACGAGCAGGCCACGTTCATGTCGAAGGCAAAGCCCTCGATGCCCAGGGCCTGCTGCACCTCGATGGCGATGGCCGGGTACGGGCGCTGCAGGTTGGAGCAGGCGACGATCACCCCGTCGACATCGGCCGGGGTGCGGCCGGCGCGTTCCAGTGCCTGGCGGGCTGCGGCCACGCCCATTTCGCAGAGAATCGACTGCTCGTCGTTGGAACGCTCGGGCAGGCGCGGCTTCATGCGCTGCGGGTCGAGGATGCCGGCCTTGTCCATCACGAAGCGGCTCTTGATGCCCGAGGCCTTCTCGATGAAGGCCGCATCGGACAGCGGCGCGGCTTCGATCTCGCCGCGCTCGATGGCATCGGCGTTGTCGCGGTTGAACTGCTGCGACCAGGTGTTGAAGGACTCCACCAGTTCTTCGTTGGAGATGCTCTGGGCCGGGGTATACAGGCCGGTGCCGCTGATCACGACGTTATGCACGGTCGTTCCTCTGGTCAAAGGCCATCGCCGCGGGGCGCTGGCTGGAAAATGCATAATGGCACTTTAGTGCCAGATTGAAGACGAGAGCGTTGCCCTCGATCGCAAGCAAGCTCGCGCCTGCAGGAGCGCGAGCTTGCTTGCGAAGGGCGGCGTTGCAGCCGCAAATTGCATCAATATTGCCACAACTTCGGGTGTTTAGGCTTCCACCTGCAACCACTGTTTACTGAGGCGCTTGTCGGAAATCGGCACTTTTGTACCCAACTGTTGCGCGAACAGCGACACCCGATATTCCTCCAGCAACCAGCGGTACAAGGCCAGCTGCTCATCACGCTTGCCTTCCTGGGCATGCTTGTCGGCTCGGGCCTTGTACTGCGCCCACAGGTTGCTCAGCTCAGCGCTCCACACCCGGTCCTTCTGTACCTGGGCGCCGAGTTTTTCCAGGCGCAGTTCCACCGCCTTGAGGTAGCGCGGCAGCTCCTTGAACCAGGCGCTCGGGGTTTCGCGCACGAAGCCTGGGTACACCAGGTTGGCCAGCTGCTGCTTGATGTCGTTGAGGGCCACGGCCTGGCTCAGGTCGATCTTGCCCTTGAAGCGCTTCTGCAGGCCATGCCACAGCTTGAGCACCTCCAGGGTCTGGCGCGCCAGGCGCTCGGCGTGCTCGGCCCAGCTGCCGCGCTTGCGCTCGGCCAGCCCGGCCAGCGCCGCGCCATCGCGTGGCAGGCTGGCTTCGCCTTCGAGGATGCAGCTGTCCAGGCTGGCCAGCAGGATGTCCTCGACCAGCGCCTCGACCCGGCCCAGCTCGCGGTACAACAGGCCCAGCTCGGTCAACCCCGGCAGCTTGCCACGCAGGAACTTGGCCGGCTCCGCCAACTGCTGCAGCAGCAAGCGCTGCAAGGCGCGGCGGTGCTGGAACTCGGCTTCGGCCTGGGTCGAGAAACGCCCTTCGCGCACGCTGCCGCTTTCTTCCACCAGCGCCGGGTAAACCGTCATCGACAGCCCGGCGATCTTCTGCTGGGCAGTCTGCTTCACTTCGCTGAAGGCCTTGGCCTGCACCGGCTGCTCGCTCTTCTCGCTGCGCGGCACTGCCAACGCTGCCTGGCTGGCGGCGGCAAAGCGGGCGGTCAGCTCGGCCAGGTCACGGCCCTCGCCGAGGAACTTGCCCTGGCCGTCGACCACTTCGATGTTCATCCGCAAGTGGCCTTCGACCAGGCTGATGGACTCCTCCCAGGCCTCGTCCGACACCCGCGCACCGGTCATGCGCAGCAGCTCCTGGCCCAGCGCCTGGGGCAGCGCGCCCTGGGCGAAGGCCATGCGTGACAGCGCCGCCTTGACGAAGTCCGGCACCGGCACGAAGTTCTTGCGCAGGGCCTTGGGCAGGTTGCGCACCAGGGCGATGCACTTGGCTTCCAGCAGGCCCGGCACCAGCCACTCCAGGCGCTCGCCCGGCAGGCTCGGCAACAACGGCGCCGGTACCCGCACGGTCACGCCGTCACGCGGGTGGCCGGGTTCGAAGTGGTAGGTCAGCGGCAGGCGCAGCTCGCCCACCTGCAGGCTGTCGGGGTACTGCGCCGCGGTGACTTCACTGGCCTCGCGGGCCAGCACGTCTTCCTCGCGCATGATCAGCAGGTTGGCGTCCTTCTGGCTGCCCATGCGGTACCAGCTGTCGAAGGTCGCGGTCTGGTGGATTTCGGCCGGCAGGCGCGCCTCGTAGAAGCCGTACAGGGTTTCTTCATCGGCCAGGATGTCGCGCCGGCGGGCCTTGGCCTCCAGCTCGTCGAGTTCTTCGAGCAGGCGCTTGTTGGCCGCCAGGCACTTGGCCCGCGACTGGATCTCGCCGCCCACCAGGCCCTCGCGGATGAACAGCTCGCGGGACGTGACCGGGTCGATCGGGCCGAAGTGCACCGGGCGCCGGCCCACCAGGATCAAGCCGTACAAGGTGATCTGCTCGTAGGCCACCACTTGCCCGCGCTTCTTCTCCCAGTGCGGCTCGAAGTGGTTCTTCTTCACCAGGTGGGTGGCCAGCGGCTCGATCCAGTCGGGCTCGATCTTGGCGACCATGCGCGCATACAGCTTGGTGGTCTCGACCAGCTCGGCCGCCATCAGCCACTGCGGGCGCTTGCGGCCGATGCCCGAGGATGGGTGAACCCAGAAGCGGCGCTGGCGCGCGCCCTGGTAATCGCCCTCTTCGGCCTTGTGGCCGATCTGGCTGAGCAGGCCGCTGAGGATGGCCTTGTGCACCTTCTGGTAGTCGGACGGTTCCTTGTTCACCGTCAGCTGCAGCTCACGGCAGATCAGCGCCAGCTGGCGATGGGCATCGCGCCATTCGCGCAGGCGCAGGTAATTGAGGAAGTTCTTGCGGCACCAGTTGCGCAGCGGGTTGGCGGTCAGCGCCTGGCGCTGCTCTTCGAAGCCACGCCACAGGTTGATAAGCGCCGCGAAGTCCGAATCCACGTCCTTCCACTGCGCGTGCGCCTGGTCGGCGGCCTGCTGGCGCTCTGGCGGGCGCTCGCGCGGGTCTTGCACCGACAGCGCACTGGCGACGATCAACACTTCCTGCAGGCTGCCCTGGCGGGCGCCTTCGAGCAGCATGCGGCCCAGCCGGGGGTCGATCGGCAGGCGCGCCAGCTGGCGGCCGAGTGGGGTCAGCTGGTTCTCGCGGTTGACCGCCGAGAGCTCCTGCAACAGGTTGAAGCCGTCGCTGATGGCCTTGCCATCCGGCGGCTCGATGAACGGGAAGGCATCGATGGCGCCCAGGCGCAGGTGCAGCATCTGCAGGATCACCGCGGCCAGGTTGGTGCGCAGGATCTCGGGGTCGGTGAAGGCCGGCCGGCCGTTGAAGTCTTCTTCGCTGTACAGGCGGATGCAGATGCCCGGCTCGACCCGGCCGCAGCGGCCTTTACGCTGGTTGGCGCTGGCCTGGGACACCGCTTCGATCGGCAGGCGCTGGACCTTGGCGCGGTAGCTGTAGCGGCTGATGCGCGCGGTGCCGGTGTCGATCACGTAGCGGATGCCGGGCACGGTCAGCGAGGTTTCGGCGACGTTGGTCGCCAGCACCACCCGCCGCCCGCTGTGCGACTGGAAGATGCGCTGCTGTTCGGCCGGCGACAGGCGGGCATACAGCGGCAGGATCTCGGTATGGCGCAATTGCGCCTTGCGCAGGATCTCGGCGGCGTCGCGGATTTCCCGCTCGCCCGGCAGGAACACCAGCACATCGCCGGGGCCCTTGCCCTCGCTGCGCTCGTGGTGGGCGATCTCGTCGAGGGTGGCGAGGATCGCCTGGTCGACGGTGAGGTCGTCCTCGATCTGGTTGCCTTCTTCGTCCTGCTCGCTGGTCAGCGGCCGGTACCAGGTGTCGACCGGGTAGGTGCGGCCGGACACCTCGATGATCGGTGCGCCATCGAAATGCTTGGAGAAGCGCTCCAGGTCGATGGTCGCCGAGGTGATGATCAGCTTCAGGTCCGGCCGGCGGTGCAGCAGGGTCTTCAGGTAGCCGAGCAGAAAATCGATGTTCAGGCTGCGCTCGTGGGCTTCGTCGACGATGATCGTGTCGTAGCGCTCGAGGAAGCGGTCGTGCTGGGTCTCGGCCAGGAGGATGCCGTCGGTCATCAGCTTGACCAGGGTGTTGGCGTCGCTCTGGTCCTCGAAACGCACCTGGTAACCAACCAGCCCGCCCAGCGGCGTTGCCAGCTCTTCGGCAACCCGGGCCGCCACGCTGCGCGCGGCGATGCGCCGTGGCTGGGTGTGAGCGATCAGGCCATGGCTGCCGCGGCCCAGTTCCAGGCAGATCTTGGGCAGCTGGGTGGTCTTGCCAGAGCCGGTCTCGCCGGCGATCACCAGCACCTGGTGTTCTGCCAGGGCCTTCTTGATCTCGTCGCGCTTGGCGGCGATCGGCAGGCTGTCGTCGTAGCGGATGACCGGCACGCTGTTCTGGCGCGCGGTGACCTGGGCGCAGGACGCCTGGACCTTTTCCACCCACTGGGCAAGCTTGGCCTCGTCGGGGCGCTTGCGCAGCTCATGCAGTTGCCGGCGCAGGCGATGGCGGTCGGCGATCATGGCGTGGTCGAGGTTTTGCAGCAGTTTGTCGATGGCGTGGT
The DNA here is from genome assembly GCF_044745345.1 of Pseudomonas sp. NPDC087029. Taxonomy (NCBI): domain Bacteria; kingdom Pseudomonadati; phylum Pseudomonadota; class Gammaproteobacteria; order Pseudomonadales; family Pseudomonadaceae; genus Pseudomonas; species Pseudomonas sp. NPDC087029. The sequence continues at coordinate 114,783 of NZ_JBIVAB010000003.1, forward strand.
CAGTCATGGGGCTTTTTAGTGATGCAGGTGGGCCTGCTTTTTCATGATCGGCATTCGATGGATGCGCGATTGTCGCAGATTTGCCGGTTGATTGCTGGCTGTACGGGCCCTATCGCCGGCAAGCCGGCTCCCACAGGTGCACCGCAGGTTCTAGATTCTGTGCTGTACCTGTGGGAGCCAGCTTGCTGGCGATAGGGCCAGCGCAGGCTCCCTGTATGTTTAGTGAACCCCGATGTGAAGGTTGCCATTCACTGCTTTAATCAACATTACGCCGCATGTGAGTATCAAAGGCATGACCCCCGCACCGACCATCGCCCCGCCGCTGTCCCGCCCTTCGCTACCGAAGGCCAGGACCTGCGCCGGCGAAAATCCGCTGGTCCATGTGATCCTCGCCTTCTGGGCCCTGTGGCACTGCCGTCACGCCCGCCCACCGGACACTTCGCTCTCGCCTCTCTGAACATACCCGGCCACCCTTCGGCCGATTGACTCAGCTGGACCGCAGCCAAGCGGCGGTCCTGTGTGCCCACGAGCGAATCCATCATGCACTTTGCACCTGTAGAGCAAGCCCGCCGTTTTCTCGCCGACAACCCGGATATCGAGCTGTTCGAGTTGTTCATCCTCGACGCCAACGGCGTACCCCGCGGCAAGTTGCTGCACCGCGAGGAACTGCTGGCCGTGTACCAGAGCGGCCGCCCGCTGCCCAGCACCATCCTGGGCCTGACCCTCAATGGCGATGACGTGGAAAACTCAGGCCTGGTCTGGGACGTGGGCGATATCGATTGCCGCGCCTACCCGCTGGACGGCAGCCTGGTACGCCTGCCCTGGCGCCGGGTGCCGACCGCCGCGGTGCAGGTCAGCATGCACCCCACCGAGGGCATGCCGGCCAGCGTCGCCGACCCGCGCCACGTCTTGCTGCGCACCGTCCAAGCCCTGAAGGCCGACGGCTACCACCCGGTGATGGCCTGCGAGCTGGAGTTCTACCTGCTCGACCAGAAACGCGATGCCCAGGGCCGCCCGCAACCGGCGCTGGACAACGACGGCGGGCGCCCGCGCAGCACCCAGGTCTATGGCCTGCGCGAGCTGGAGCAGATCGAGCCGTTCCTCGCCGACCTCTACGCCGCCTGCAAAGCCCAAGGCATCCCGGCGCGCACGGCGATTTCCGAATACGCCCCGGGCCAGGTGGAAATCACCCTGGAACATGGCGATGCCCTGGAGGCCATGGACCAGGCCGTGCGCTACAAACGCCTGGTCAAGGGCGTGGCCCATGCCCATGGCATGCAAGCCTGCTTCATGGCCAAGCCCTTCGCCCAGTTGGCCGGCACCGGCATGCACATGCACCTGAGCCTGGCCGACAGCGAAGGCAACAACCTGTTCGCCAGCGACGACAAGGCCGGCACCCCGCTGCTGCGCCAGGCGGTAGCCGGCATGCTGCGCCACCTGCGCGATTCGTTGCTGCTGTTCTGCCCCAACGCCAACTCGTTCCGCCGCTTCCAGGCCAACAGCTACGCGCCGCTGGCGCCGACCTGGGGCGTCGACAACCGCACCGTGAGCCTGCGCGTGCCCGGCGGGCCGGCCAACAGCCGCCACGTGGAGCACCGCATCTGCGGCGCCGACGCCAACCCTTACCTGGCGGCGGCAGCCATTCTCGCCGCCAGCCACCGCGGCATCCGCGAGCAGCTCGACCCGGGCGCCCCGGTGGAAGGCAACGGCTACGCCCAGGCCACCGAGCACCTGCCCACCGACTGGCTGACCGCCCTCGACGCGCTGGAGCGTTCCGAGTGGGCGCGCGAAGCGCTCGGCGAGGCCTTCCTCGGTGTGTACCTGAAGGTCAAGCGTGCCGAGTACCGCCAGTTCATGGCCGAAGTCAGCGAACAGGACTGGCGCTGGTACCTGCACCAGGCCTGAGCCCTACCCTATTCAGAACAAGGAATACCCATGAACGCAGCACTCAACAACGGCCCGGCCCAGCGCGCGCCGTCCTATTACAGCGCCTCGCTCAACGACCACACCGAGTACCCCCAGCTCAAGGGAACGGTGCAGGTCGACGTGGCCATCATCGGCGGCGGCTTCACCGGCGTGGCCACTGCCGTGGAGCTGGCCGAGCGTGGCCTGAAGGTCGCCGTGGTGGAAACCAACCGCATCGGCTGGGGCGCCAGCGGGCGCAATGGCGGGCAGGTCACGGGCAGCCTGTCGGGCGACGAGGCCATGCGCACGCAGATGCGCCAGCGCCTGGGCAACGATGTCGATGACTTCATCTGGCACCTGCGCTGGCGCGGGCATCAGCTGATCGAGCAGCGGGTCGAGCGCTATGGCATCGACTGCGACCTCAAGCGCGGCCACCTGCACGCGGCCATGAAGCCCGCCCACATGGATGAGTTGCGCGGTTTCCAGGCCGAGGCCGAGCGCCGCGGCATGGGCGACCAGGTGCAACTGCTCGACCGCAATGCCGTGGCCCAGCACCTGCAGAGCCCGCTGTACCTGGGCGCGCTGAAGAACATGCGCAACCTGCACCTGCACCCGCTCAACCTGTGCCTGGGCGAAGCGCGCGCGGCCCACAGCCTGGGGGCGCTGATCTTCGAGAACTCCGAGGTGCTGGACATCGTCCATGGCCCACGCCCGGCCGTCGTTACCGCCCACGGGCGGGTCGAGGCGCGCCAGGTGATGCTGGCCGGCGACGTCTACCACAAGCTGGAAAAGCGCCAGCTCAAGGGCAAGATCTTCCCGGCCATGGGCGGCATCGTCACCACCGCGCCGCTGGGTGAGCTGGCCGAGCAGATCAACCCGCAGGACCTGGCGGTGTACGACTGCCGTTTCGTGCTCGACTACTACCGCCTGACAGCGGACAAGCGCCTGCTGTTCGGCGGCGGCGCCAACTACTCGGGCAAGGATTCACGGGATATCGAAGGCGAGCTGCGCCCGTGCATCGAGCGCACCTTCCCGGCGCTCAAGGGCGTGCCGATCGAGTTCCAGTGGAGTTGCGCGATGGGCATCGTGGTCAACCGCATTCCGCAACTGGGCAAGCTGTCGGACAACGTCTGGTACTGCCAGGGCTACTCGGGGCATGGCATCGCCACCAGCCACATCATGGGCGAGATCATGGCCGAGGCGCTGACCGGGACGCTGGAGAAGTTCGATACCTTTGCCGAGTGCAAGCACATCAAGGTGCCGATGGGGGATCTGCTGGGCAATCCGCTGTTGGCGGCGGGGATGTGGTACTACCAGATGCTTGAGAAATTGCGCTGATCTTACCGGCCTCATCGCCGGCAAGCCGGCTCCCACGGAGAACCACCAGATTCGAGCACTGTGGTCTACCTGTGGGAGCCGGCTTGCCGGCGATGAGGCCAGTCAAGCCAGCCGAGGCCGGGAAGGTCAGGCGATCTTCTTCAACCCCTGCTTTTTCAGCTCTTCATCACGCAGTTCGCGACGCAGGATCTTGCCAACGTTGGTAGTCGGCAAGGCATCGCGGAACTCGATGTATCGCGGCACCTTGTAGCCTGTGACGTTGGCACGCATGTGCTCCATCACCTGCTCCTTGGTCAGGGTCATGCCCGGCTTGACCACGATGAACACCTTGATCACCTCACCCGACTTCTCGTCCGGCACGCCGATCGCCGCGCATTGCAACACGCCCGGCAGGCCCGCGAGCACGTCTTCGAGCTCGTTGGGGTACACGTTGAAGCCCGAGACCAGGATCATGTCCTTCTTGCGATCGACAATGCGCATGTAGCCGTCGGGCTGGATCAGGGCGATGTCACCGGTCTTCAGCCAACCCTCGGCGTCGAGGATTTCGGCGGTGGCGTCTTCACGCTGCCAGTAACCCTTCATCACCTGCGGGCCCTTGACGCACAGTTCACCGGTTTCGCCCAACGGCAGTTCGTTGCCGTTATCGTCGATGACCTTGCACAGGGTCGAAGGCACCGGGATGCCGATGGTGCCGACCTGGTTGGCCTCGGCCGGGTTGACCGCCGCCACCGGGCTGGTCTCGGTCATGCCGTAGCCTTCGCAGATGGCGCAACCGGTGACCGTCTTCCAGCGCTCGGCCACGCTCAACTGCAGGGCCATGCCACCGGACAGGGTGATTTTCAGCGCCGAGAAGTCCAGCGCACGGAACGCCTCGTTGTTGCACAGGGCAACGAACAGGGTGTTGAGGCCGACGAAACCGCTGAACTTCCACTTGCCCAGCTCCTTGACCATCGCTGGCAGGTCGCGCGGGTTGCTGATCAGCACGTTGTGGTTGCCGATCAGCATCATGGCCATGCAATGGAAGGTAAAGGCATAGATGTGGTACAGCGGCAGCGGGGTGATGAGGATCTCGCAGCCTTCTTGCAGGTTCGAGCCCATCAGCGCCCGGCACTGCAGCATGTTGGCGACCAGGTTGCGGTGGGTCAGCATCGCGCCCTTGGCCACGCCGGTGGTACCGCCGGTGTATTGCAACACCGCCACGTCGTTGGGCTGCGGGTTGGCTTCACTGACCGGCTGGCCCTTGCCCAGCGCCAGGGTGTCGTTGAAACGCACGGCACGCGGCAGGTTATAGGCCGGTACCATCTTCTTCACGTACTTGATGACGCTGTTGATCAGCAGGCGCTTGATCGGCGGCAACAGGTCGGCCACTTCGGTGACGATGACGTGCTTGACCTGGGTCTTGGGCACCACCTTTTCGGCCAGGTGGGCCATGTTGGCCAGGCACACCAGGGCCTTGGCGCCGGAGTCGTTGAACTGGTGCTCCATCTCCCGCGTGGTGTACAGCGGGTTGGTATTGACCACGATCAAGCCGGCGCGCATGGCGCCGAAGACCGCTACCGGGTACTGCAGGACATTGGGCAGTTGCACGGCAATGCGATCACCCGGCTTGAGGTCGGTGTGCTGCTGCAGCCAGGCCGCGAAGGCGCCGGACAGCGCATACAACTCGCCGTAGGTGATGGTCTTGCCCAGGTTGCTAAAGGCCGGTTTGTCGGCAAAGCGTTGGCAGGATTGCTTGAGTACCGCCTGGATATTGGGGAATTCGTCAGGATTGATTTCCGCCGTAATCCCGGCTGGGTATTTATCCTTCCAAAAATGTTCGATCATGGAAGCCCACTCCTTCAGCAACAGCGAAGTTCGATTCACGCGTCGATGCGTTTATTATTGATATGTGATGGCGGTTCATTGCAAACCGAAACATCTGAAAGCGGGCCGAGAGTAACAGCTTTGTTTGGGGTCGCCTAGGGGCCAAACAGGGCCTAACGGTCACAAAAATGACTCAATGAACGATACAAGTCATTTTTAGAGTATTTAGCCAAAATGTCGCAAATCTAAGAGAATTTCAGACGGCAAGCGGCATTCTAGAGCGGCTTTGGCCCCATCGCCGGCAAGCCGGCTCCCACAAGGGGCCTGCGCAAAACTCACGGTTGCGCCTTACTTGTGGGAGCCGGCTTGCCGGCGATGGGGCCACGGATCAATCAAGCGATGTCACGCAACTCGCGCCGCAGAATCTTGCCCACCGGCGTCATCGGCAACGACTCGCGCAGCACAATGTGCTTGGGCACCTTGTACCCGGTGAAGTTGGCCTTGCAGTAGGCCTTGAGCTCGTCCACGTCGAGCCCTCCCTCACGCGCCACCACAAACAGCTTCACCGCCTCGCCGGAACGCTCGTCGGGCACACCGATGGCCGCGCAGTTGGCCACCTGCGGATGGCCCATGATCACGTCCTCGATCTCGTTGGGGTACACGTTGAAGCCCGACACGATGATCATGTCCTTCTTGCGGTCGACGATGCGGGTGAAGCCGTCCGGGTCGATCACCGCGATGTCGCCGGTCTTGAACCAGCCTTCGGCATCGAGCGACTGGGCCGTGGCCTCGGGCTGCTTCCAGTACCCCTTCATCACCTGCGGGCCCTGGATGCACAACTCGCCGCGCTCGCCCAACGCCAACTCGTTGCCCTCGTCATCGATGACCTTGAATGCGGTGCCCGCCACCGGAATACCGACCGTGCCCAGGCGAGCCAGCTTGCCATAGGGGTTGGTGCTGGCCACCGGCGAAGTCTCGGTCAGGCCGTAGCCTTCGACGATGCGGCAACCGGTGAGGCTTTCCCAGCGTTCGGCGGTGGCCTTCACCAGCGCGGTGCCACCGGAGTTGGTGACCTTGAGCGCGGAGAAGTCCAGCTGGCGGAACCCTGGGTGATCCATCAGGGCAACGAAAAGGGTGTTCAACCCAAGCAAGGCCGAGAAGCGCCATTTGCCCAGCTCCTTGATGAAGCCTGGGATATCGCGCGGGTTGGTGATCAGCACGTTGTGGTTGCCGGTGACCATCATGCACATGCAGTTCGCGGTAAAGGCATAGATGTGGTACAGCGGCAGCGGCGCGATCATCACCTCCTGGCCGTCCTTGATCAGCTTCTGCCCGTCCGGGCCGTGCTGGGAGAAGCAGGCCAGCACCTGGAGCATGTTCGCCACCAGGTTGCCGTGGCTGAGCATGGCCCCCTTGGCCAGGCCGGTGGTGCCGCCGGTGTATTGCAGCACGGCGATGTCGTCGAGGTTCAGCGGCACCGGCTTGTGCGCCTGGCCGCGGCCCTGGCGCAACACCTGCTTGAAGGACACCGCCTGCGGCAAGGCGTAGGCCGGGACCATCTTCTTCACCTTGTCGACCACGGTATTGACCAGCCAACCCTTGGCCGCCGGCAGCAGGTCGCCCATCTTGGCCTCGATCAGGTACTCGATGCCGGTATCGGGCAGCACCTCCTGCACGCGCTTGCCGAACATGTTCAGATACACCAGCGCGCGGGCGCCGGCATCCTTGAACTGGTGACGCATCTCGCGCTCGGTGTACAGCGGGTTGGTGTTGACCACGACCAGCCCGGCACGCAAGGCGCCGAACACCGCGATCGGGTACTGCAGGACGTTGGGCATCTGCACCGCGATGCGATCGCCCGGCACCAGGTCGGTGTGCTGCTGCAGCCAGGCGGCGAAGGCCGCGGAGTGGCGCTCGAGTTCGGCGTAGGTCAGGGTCACGCCCAGGTTGCTGAATGCCGGGCGATCGGCGAAGCGCTTGCAGGAGCGCTCAAACACCTCGACCACCGAGGTGTACGCATGGATGTCGATGGTGGAAGGTACGCCCGCCGGGCGCTTGTCATTCCAGAAGTCGGCTTGCATTTATTGTTGTTCCTCTGCCTTGACCTGCATGTTCCCTTTTCCTGTTTGCCTGAAGGCAAAAGGCGTTCAACCGACGTTAGCAGGTAAGCCCAAGGTGGCATATACGCCAAGTGCCGCCATTAACATTGTGAATCTTATTTGTGCCCTTCCTGCAATCGATGGGGTTGCGCATACACTGTGCGGGTACCCCTGCGCAAAGGAATCGCCATGCCCCACGACGCCTTCTGGCTGCATGCCAGCGAGCACTGCAGCCTGTACGTACACCAATGGTTGCCGGCCACGCCGGTGAAAGCCGTGGTGCTGCTGGCGCACGGCATGGCCGAGCACGCCGGGCGCTACCAGCGCCTGGGGCATGCCTTGAGCGACGCCGGCTACGCGCTGGTGGCCGCCGACCTGCGCGGCCACGGGCGCACCGCCGAGCTGGGCAGCCTCGGCCTGTTCGCCCGGCATCATGGCTGGAATGCCGTGGTCAACGACCTCGGCCTGCTGGCCCAGCACATCGGCCAGCAGTTTCCCTGCACCCCGCTGATCCTGTTCGGCCACAGCATGGGCAGCTACATCGCCCAGGCCTACCTGATGCACCACAGTGGCAGCGTGCACGGGGCCATCCTCAGCGGCTCGAACCTGCAGCCGCCGGCGCTGTACCGCGCGGCGCGCCTGATCGCCCGCCTGGAGGCCTGGCGCCAGGGCCCGACGGGCAAGAGCGCGCTGATCGACTGGCTGTCGTTCGGCTCCTTCAACAAAGCCTTCAAGCCCAACCGCACGGCGTTCGACTGGCTCAGCCGCGACCCTGCCGAGGTCGACCTGTACGTCGCCGACCCCTTGTGCGGCTTTCGCTGCAGCAACCAGCTGTGGCTGGACCTGCTCCAGGGCCTGGCGCAGATCAGCCAGCCTCGCAACCTGGCGCAGATCGACCCGAACCTGCCGTTGCTGGTGATGGGCGGTGAATGTGATCCGGTGAGTGCCGGCAAGCGTCTCACCCATCTGGCCGACGCCCTGCGCGCGACGGGCAATCGACATGTACAGCTGCGCGTCTATCCTCAGGCGCGGCACGAAGTGCTCAATGAACTCAACCGAGACGAGGTCACCGCCGATATCCTCGCCTGGCTGGAGCAGGCGCTGGCCCTTGGCCGCCCTGCCCGCAGTGAATGATAGCGGCCTCGTCCGTCCACCAAGGAAACGCCAATGACCCAGGTCACCAACACGCCTTACGAAGCTCTTGAAGTGGGCCAGACGGCCAGTTACGAAAAGTCCGTGCAAGAGCGCGACATCCAGCTGTTCGCCGCCATGTCCGGTGACCACAACCCGGTGCACCTGGACGCCGAATTCGCGGCCAAGAGCATGTTCCGCGAGCGCATTGCCCATGGCATGTTCAGCGGCGCGCTGATCAGCGCCGCAGTGGCCTGCACCCTGCCTGGCCCTGGCACCATCTACCTGGGCCAGAAGATGAGCTTCCAGAAGCCGGTGAAGATCGGTGACACCCTGACCGTGCGCCTGGAAATCCTCGAGAAGCTGCCCAAGTTCAAGGTGCGCATCGCCACCAACGTGTACAACCAGAATGATGAGCTGGTAGTCGAGGGCGAGGCCGAGATCCTGGCGCCGCGCAAGCAGCAGACCGTCGAGCTGGTGTCGCCGCCGAACTTCGTCGCTAGCTGATTGCTTTAGTCTGCCCGCCCCCACAGAGAGACCACAGTTGCCACTTTCAGTGGTGTACCTGTGGGAGCCGGCTTGCCGGCGCTAGGGCGGTGACTGCCACCTCACTCCAGCGCCTGCAAGCGCTGCTCGATATGCCGCCGCTCGGGCCCCTGCCGGGTCAACGCCAGCGCCCGCCGCCAGGCCGCCCGCGCCTGCTCGACATTACCCAGCTGCTGATGCAGCTCGGCCCGCGCCGCATGCGCCAGGTGATAGTCGCTCAGCTCCCCAGCCTGCAGAATCGCCTCCACTTCCCGCAGCCCCGCCCGTGGCCCATCCCGCTTGGCCAGCGCCACCGCCCGGTTGAGCGCCACCACCGGTGAAGGCCAGTGCCGCTGCAGTACATCGTACAGCCCGACGATCTCGGCCCAGTCCGTCGCCTCTGCGCTCTGGGCTTCGGCATGCACTGCAGCGATCGCCGCCTGCACGGTGTAGGCACCGAACGCCCGACTGCCCAGCGCCAAGCGCACCAGCTCGCAACCTTCGCTGATCTGCTCGTGGTCCCACAGGCTGCGGTCCTGCTGGTCGAGCAGCACCAGGTTGCCTTGGGCATCGCTGCGCGCCCGCTGTCGCGATGCCTGCAGCAGCATCAGCGCCAGCAGGCCGACGGCTTCCGGGTCGGGCAACAGTTGCACCAGCAAACGCCCCAGGCGAATCGCCTCGTCGCTCAGCGCCTGCTGCAGCACCTGTTCGCCGGACGACGCCGAATAGCCCTCGTTGAACACCAGGTAGATCACCCGCAGCACGCTCTCCAGGCGTGGCGCCAGCTCGTGCATTTCCGGCACCTGGTAGGGAATGCGCGCATCACGGATCTTGGCCTTGGCGCGCACGATGCGCTGGGCGATGGTCGCAGGGCTCTGCAGGAACGCCCGGGCGATCTGCTCGGTGGTCAGGTCGCACACCTCGCGCAGGGTCAGAGGCACCTGGGCATCGGCGGCCAGGGCCGGGTGGCAGCAGGTGAAGATCAGCCGCAGGCGGTCGTCGGCGAGCAGTTCTTCCTCGCTGGGGTCGGGTTGTTGGCCTTCGATGAGCATGATCAGGTCTGCCTGGGAGCGGTCGAAACGGGCGCGCCGGCGCAGGGCGTCGATGGCCTTGAAGCGGCCGGTCGATACCAGCCAGGCACGCGGGTTGGCCGGGATACCGTCGCGCTGCCAGCGCTCCACCGCGATGAAAAAGGCATCGTGCATTGCCTCCTCGGCCAGGTCGAAATCGCCCAGCAAGCGGATCAGCGTCGCCAGGATGCGCCGCGAGTCGCGCCGGTACACCGCCTCGACTTCGGCGCGCACGGCGCGCTCCTGCGCCATCAGTCCGGCATCCGCTGGGTCACCACCTCCACCAGGCGGTCCAGGCTTTCTCCCCAACCCTGGTGGAAGCCCATTTCCTCGTGGGCACGGCTGTCGGCGGCGTTCCAGTGCCAGGCACGGGCGGTGTAGCGGGTTTTGCCGTGCTCCTCGTCAAAGGTGATGACCGCCGTCATGAAGGCTTTGTCCGAGGGCACCCAACCTGGGCCGAAGGCGTCGGTGAACACCAGCCGGCGCGGCGCCGCAATTTCCAGGAACACGCCCTGGGTCGGGTATTCGGTGCCATCCGGCGCGCGCATCAAGGTCCGGAAGAGGCCACCGACCCACAGCTGCATCTCGCATTGCGGCGTGGTCATGCCGTGCGGCCCCCACCACTGCATCAGCCATTCGGGCTCGGTCCAGGCGCGGAACACCTTGGCGGGCGGGGCATCGATCAGGCGGCTGATGGACAATTCGTGCTGCGCTTGCGCAGGTTGGGCGAGGCTCATGCTGGTGGTTCTCCGTGGCTGTCAGGGTTGCAGGTCGCGCACTGGCCTCACTTCAACGCTGCCGACCCGTGCGGCGGGGATGCCCTTGGCGATGTTGATGGCCTCGTTGAGGTCGCGGGCATCGACCAGGTAAAAGCCGGCCAGTTGTTCCTTGGTTTCGGCGAACGGGCCGTCGGTCAGGCTCATGTGCCCGGCGCGCAGGCGCACCGTGGTGGCGGTCTGCACAGGCTTGAGCGCCTCGGCTGCGAGCATGCGCCCGGAGCCCTGCAGGCTTTCGGCGTAGGCCATGCATTCGGCGTCTTCCGGGCTGTCGGGCAGGCTGTGCAGCAGCCCTTCGTCACAATAGACCAGGCACAGGTATTTCATGGTCGTCTCCAGGGCATTGGCAAAGTGCGTTTGGCGATAGCGGATCAGGGCTTGAGATCGAACAGTGCTTTCTGCGTTTGCATGTCGAACGGTGCCGACCAGTGTTCGTGGATCACCTGCCACTGCCCGCCTGATTTGCGATAGCCCACGGTGGCGCGCATGAAGCCGCACTGGCTTTCGTCGTCCGACGGGCCGCAACGGTTGAGCCAGTGGGCCAGGGCCAGGTCGCCTTCGGCGTGAACAGTAAGCTCGGCCTGTTCGAACACCATGGGGCCGGTGCACAGGTTCATGCACATTTCCCAATGCGCCTGGTACACGGCCTTGCCCTTGAATTGCAGCGCCTGGATGGCATCGAAGGCGACGATGTCGTCGGCATAGGGGGCGACGATGGCCGGGATGTCGCGATCGCGCACGGCCTGCATCCAGCGCTCGATCAGTTGGCGAATTTCGCTTTCGGCTTGGGCGTTCATCGGGTTCTCTCCGAAATGGTAAGCGGCAGTGGCGTTCGCGCCGCCTTCACCACTGGTCGAACGCAGGGTCGGGAAATCGACAGGGGAGCATTGCCGGTCGATGGGCGGTGATCAGCGCACCGCCACCTGCCTGCCTACACCACCGGGCTGGCGAGGATGAATTCACGGTAGCCCGAAACGATCACGTACACCGCGAAGTAGCAGAAAATGGCCGCTGACAAGAGGTACGACCAGGTCAGCAAGCGCTCGCCCAGCAAACGCCCGCCGTGGCTGGCAATGCCGCACAAGCTCATGCACCAGACCAGCCCGGCGGCGAAGAAGCCGCCCAGAAACAACCCCGCATCCAGCAAGCTGCCGCCGCCAGAGCGGGATATCAAAACCCCACCCACCGCAGCGAACCACAAGATGGCGCTGGGCGATGACATCGCCAGGAAGATGCCCCGCAAGAACTCGCGCCAACCCGACTCCACCACCACCTCGGCACGTGCCTGCATGTGCCCACCCCGCCAGGCCGCCAGCAGCATCTTGATCGCGAACCAGACCAGCAACGCCGAGCCGCCCAGCCACAAGGTCCAGCGCACGCTCTCGAACTGCAGCAGCACGGTCATGCCGGCCAGCGCCGCGATGGCATAGACCAGGTCACCGACGCAGGTGCCCAGGCCGAGCCAGAAGCCCTGGAGGAAGCCGCGCTGCATGGCCAGGGTAATCATGGCGATGTTGGCGATACCAATATCGAGGCACAACGACAGGCTGAGGAGAAAACCGTTGGAGAAAGGCATTGAGTACTCGTGGCTGGCCAATGACGCGCGGTAGAGCCTGCCACGAGTGAGACGGGCATTGGAAGCAAGGCGTTGGCTCAGGTCATGGCAACTTGCACGAACCCCTCAGTTATCGCCACCCGCCAGCACCTGCGCATAACGCGCACGGTCCACATTGGCCCCGCTCAGCACCACCGCCACCCGCTTGCCCTGTTGCCGCTCGCGCTCTTGCATCAACGCCGCCAACGCTGCAGCCCCCGCCCCTTCGGCGGTGTTATGGGTCGCCTCGTGGTACTGGCGCATGGCCTCGGCGACCTCGCCGTCGGTAACCCGCACGATCCGCGCCGCATGCTGGCGAACCAGGGCGAAGGCATCGGGGTGCGGCACCCGGCAGGCCATGCCATCGGCGAAGGTCTCGGCGGTGCGGGTGGTGACGATGCGCCCTTGCTCGAAACTCTGCGCGTAGGCATCGGCTGCGCTGGAGACAACACCCACGATCTCGGTGTTCAGCCCCAGCAGGTTGCGCGCCTGGATCAGCCCGCAGATGCCCGAGCCCATGCCAATCGGCACGTAGACGCAATCAAGGTCTTGCACGGCTTCGAACAGCTCCAGGGCATAGGTGGCCACACCCCGCACCAGTTCCGGGTGGAACGAGGGCACCATGGCATAGCCGCGCTCCTCCGCCAACCGCGCAGCTTCCTCGCGGGCCACATCGAAATCCACCCCGTACTCCACCAATTCGGCCCCGAGTGCGCGCATGGCGGCGTTCTTCTCTTTCGAGTTGCCTTCGGGCACCACGATCACCAACGGCACACCCGCCTGGCGCGCGGCCAGGGCCATGCTCTGGCCGTGGTTGCCACGGGTGGCGGTGACCAGGCCGCGGGGCGGCTTGCCCGCGGCCAGCAGTGAGCGCACGTAGACCAGGCCGCCACGCACCTTGAACGCGCCGGTGGGCGCATGGTTCTCGTGCTTGACCCACACCTCGCAGCCCAGCCGATCGGCCAGCAGGGGCCAGCGGTATTGTGGCGTAGCAGGCACGTGCTGGTGAACGAATGCAGCGGCTTCACGCAGGGCGGCAAGGTCGAACATGGCGGTCATCCTTTATCGGTACGAGGTTGAACCGATCCTAGGCGCCGGGCATTGTATGGGTAAATCCTTATATTGCATGGGTAGCAATTTCATGTGGATGCCAGAACTGGCCGACGACGGCCAGCCGCGCTACCTGGCGCTGGTCGATGCCATCGCCAGCGCCATCGAAACGGGCGCCCTGAAGGTCGGTGAGCGCCTGCCGCCCCAACGCCGCCTGGCCTGGAAGCTTGGGCTCAACCCCAGCACCACCCAGCAGGCCTATCGCGAGGCAGCGGCCCGGCACCTGGTGGCGGGCGAGGTCGGGCGCGGCACCTATGTGCTGGCCGGCAGCCGCGAAGCCACGCTGTTTCGCCTGAAGCGGCACGACAGCCTGGGCGCGCTGATCGACCTGTCGACCAACGTGCCGGTGGCCGACCCAGCCAACCAGGACCTCAAGGCAAGCCTGCAGGCCTTGCTCGCCCAGGGCCAGACGCACCTGCTCGACCATTACCTGGGCCCGCAGCAACTGCTGCTCGGCCGCCTGCAGGGCGCGCGCTGGCTGAGCAACCGCGGGCTGGCGCTGTCGGCGGAACAGCTGCTGCTCTGCGGCGGCGCCCAGCACGCCCTGACCCTGCTGCTGCAGTCGTTTTGCCAGGCCGGCGAGCCGGTGCTGCTCGAAGCCTTGACCGCGCCCGGCATCAAGGCCGCCTGCCGGCAACTGCGCCTGCCGGTACATGGTGTGGCGCTCGATGCCCAGGGCCTGCTGCCGCAGGAGCTGGACCGGGTAGCGCGGGCCAGCGGCGCGCGGGTATTGGTGACCACCCCTGCCCTGCACAACCCTACCGGCGCCTGCATGGGCGAGGCACGCCGCCAGGCCATCGCCGAGGTGGCCCGGCGCCTGGGGCTGCTGGTGATCGAGGACGATGTGTACGGCGCGCTCAGCGAGCACGCGCCGCTGTATCCGCTGCTGGGCGAGCGCGGCATGCTGATCAGCAGCCTGTCCAAGACAGTGGCTGCGGGGTTGCGCCAGGGCTGGATCGTGGCAAGCCCTGGCCTGCTGGAGCAGGTCGACCCGCATGCCGGGGCCAGCCATTGGCCGGTGTCGCCGTTGAACCTGCAGGTCGCCTGCCAGTGGATCGAAGACGGCACTGCGGCGCGACGCCTGGCCTGGCAGCGCGAGGAAGTCGCCGTGCGCTGGCGCCTGGCGCGCAGCCTGTTGGGCGAGGCGCTGCAGAACGCCAGCGAACCTTCGCCGCATGTGTGGGTGGCGGCTGCGCGGGGGGCTGACAGGGTCGTGGCGCAGTGCCGGGCGCAGGGGGTGGAGGTGGTACCGGCGAGTGTGTTCGCCATTGGTGCCAGCGAGGTGCAGGCGGTGCGCATCAGCCTGTCGGCGGCGCAGAGTCGGGCGGAGTTGAAGCGGGGGTTGGAAGTGGTGCGGCAGGTATTGGCAGGCCCCCCACATTGAAAGCTGTGGGAGCCGGCTTGCCGGCTCCCACAAGGGGATTGGGTCAGCTTTTACAGATCGAATCAATCAACCCTGCTGGCACCCTTCGCCCATGGCGCGGTACTGGATGGTGTGCACTTGGCCTTGATGGTCTTCATAGGTCATGGTCGCAGGCACCACTTCGCAGACATTGGGGATGGTCGACAGGTTGATCACCCGTTTGATGTCCAGGTTCATGGAATAGTCATACTGCTGGGCCACAGGCTCGCTGGAGACGGGCTTGGCCTCATCCGCCAGGGCGAGCGAGGACATACCGACCAGTGCAAGAATCAGTAATGGTTTCATGGTGTTGGGCCTTCAAAGCAATCAAGCTGATCGATTGACTTCATATGCCGTCATTGGCGCGGAGAAGTTGTCATCGACTGCGAAGATGACACGAAGTACCGATCCCGCTTCGTCGTACTGCCAGGGGGGATGGTTGAAATTCTACTCCCCGATCGGAATAGTTGAACCCCGACGTCGGACATTCACCCTTGTAGAATTTGCAACAATCTGCAACAAAAAACGCCTGAAAATACCGCCACAGAGCTTCTGCCACGAGTTTGCGGAATGTCCATGACTGCGCTGCACTGCACCCAATTGATCGGCCCCGAGCGCCGCCTGCTCGATCATTTCTACCGCCAGCAAGGTTCACGCATGCGTGCAGACAATGAAGGGCAGCTGTGGGTGGCACGGGCCACGGCCATCGTCGCTGGCCTGAGCCTCAGGCCCGTGGAGAGCGGCCATTGGCTCAGCGGCCTGTTCGTCGCCCCGACACAACGGGGCCAGGGCGTGGCCGGGCAGTTGGTCAACGCTGCATTGGCAGAGGCCTGTGGCAGTACGTGGCTGTTCTGCCACCCCGACCTTGCCGGGCTGTATGAGCGCCTGGGGTTCGAACCCGCCACAAGCCTGCCGCAAAGCCTGGCAAGCCGCCTGCTGCGCTACCAGCGCAGCAAGTCACTCATTGCCCTGGTGCGGGCTCAGTCGTCGCTGGCATCGAGCCCTGGGAACAGCACCTCGGTGTAGCCGAACTTGGCGAAGTCCTGAATGCGCGAAGGGTACAGCCGGCCGATCAGGTGGTCGCACTCGTGCTGCACCACGCGCGCATGGAAGCCGTCGGCAAAGCGGTTGACCGGGTTGCCCTGCGGGTCGATGCCAGTATAGCTGATGTGCTTGTAGCGCGGCACCACACCGCGCAGGCCGGGGACGGACAGGCAGCCCTCCCAGCCATCCTCGACTTCGCTGGTCAGCGGGGTGATCACCGGGTTGATCAGGATGGTCTGCGGCACGGCCTCGGCATCCGGGTAACGCTCGCTGCGCTCGAAGCCGAAGATCACCAACTGCAGGTCGATGCCGATCTGCGGCGCCGCCAGCCCTACCCCGCCGACATGGCGCATGGTCTCGAACATGTCGTCGATCAGCTGTTGCAGCTCGGCACTGCCGATCAGGTGGTCGGGTACCGCTGGGGCGATGCGCAGCAAGCGCTCGTCGCCCATCTTGAGGATGTCACGGATCATCGCGGGTTCGGCTCGGACGGTTGGGGCTCGGCAGGATGCTCATGGCCGAGCACGGTCAGGTTTTCCTTGGCCTGGGTGCCCTCGAAATCCTTCTCGCCGGGGTTCTTGCCCTCGGCCGACATGTGCTCGATCACGGCGTTCATTTCAGCGCCCAGTAGCAACACGGCCGCGGAAATGTAGAAATACAGCAAAAGCACGATGATTGCACCGATGCTGCCGTACATCGCGTTGTAGTCGGCAAAGGTCTTCACGTAATAGGCAAAGCCCAGCGAGGCGATGATCCAGACCACCACCGCCAGCACCGAACCTGGGGTGATAAAGCGAAACTTCTGTTTCACATCGGGCATCACGTAGTAGATCAACGCCACCGCCACCATCATCAGGATGATGATCGCCGGCCAGCGCAGGATGGTCCACACGGTGACCACCACTTCCTGCATGCCGACCTGTGCGGCGATCCACTCCATCACCTGCGGCCCCAGCACCATCAGTGCCGCGGTCGACAGCAGCATGCCGGCGATGCCGATGGTGTAGAAGATCGACAGCGGGATGCGCTTCCATACCGGGCGCCCCTCGGGCACGTCGTAGGCGGCGTTCATGGCGCTCATCATCAGGCGCACGCCGGCTGAGGCGGTCCACAGCGCGATCACGATACCCACTGAAAGCAGGCCGCCCTTGGACTGCTGCAACTGGTCGATGACGGGGTTGACCTGTTCCAGCGCCTGGGGTGGCAGCACCAGCTCCGATTGCAGGCGCAACCAGGAGAAGAAGTCCGGCAGGTGCAAAAAGCCGATCAAGGCGATCAGAAACAGCAGGAATGGGAACAGCGAAAACAGCATCTGGTAGGCCAGCGCTGAGGCATAGGTGGACATCTCGTCGTCGAGAAATTCCTGGACGGTGCGTACCAGCACGCGGTGCAAGGGCAGGCCGCGCAGGTCGGGGAAAATCATAGCGTCTCCTTTCGCCGCTTGATCAATACAACAGGCAAGTCTAATAGACCACGCGACTGATGTACCGCTCCCTACCATAGTTGAAGAATTTGCCTGCCTGAAACTGTGCCGGCCTCCACACAGGGAGGCCGGCCAGTCAGTTCACCATCAAGGCTTTTTCACGGCGTCCTTGACGTTGCCCTTGATCTGCTGCGCCTCGCCCTTGAGTTCCTGGGCCTTGCCTTCGGCGCGCAGCTTGTCGTTGTCGGTCACCTTGCCGACACCCTGCTTGATGTTGCCGACAGCTTCATTGGCCAAGCCTTTTGCTTTGTCTTTAGTGCCGCTCATGGCAAATCTCCTGCAAATGGAGACACGGGGTCCGTGTCGACATTGGGTGGACCGGGGCACCTGCCCAGGAGTTTCAAACAATTTGCAGCGCTCAAGCCGAGCGGTAATTCTGCGGGCGAATACCGCACCGAATCAGCCCCAGGCCGCTGCATAAGCTCAGGCAGCTGCCTAGAATCGCGGCAAACGGCAGCCCCAAGCAGGTTGCCCTCGATAAAAACAACAGTTTTCGGAAACCCCGCACCCATGCGCCTCATGCCTTTGCTCGCGGCCCTGCTGCCGCTGTTGCCCCTGCCTGCACTCGCCGCCGCACCGGCCAGTGACACCTTGCGGGTGGACCGCTATGAAGACGATGGCCAACCCGGCACCCTGCGCTGGGCAATCGAAACCAGCAACCTGCACCCCGGCCAGTACCGCATCGAAATCGCCGCCGTCGGCAAGGCCCCGTATGTCATCCGCCCGACGCACGCCCTGCCGGAAATCAAGGGCCCGGTGCGCATCACCGGCCTGCCCTGGGCGCGAGAGGGGCAGTACGTCGCCATCGACGGCTCCGGCTACATCAAGGACCAGGGTGTGCGCACCTGCCCCGGCGCCCTGCCCGGCCAGTTCGGCACCAACGTGCGCACCACCACCCATCCCGGGCTGGTGCTGCGTGATACCCAGGGCGTGCAGTTGAGCGGCCTTGAGGTGCGCAATTTCTGCATCGGCATCCTGGTCAACCGGGCCAGTGGCAACGTCATCGAAGACAACCGCATCGTCGCCAACAAGGGCGGTGCCGGCATCATGCTCACCGGCGACGACGGCGCCGGCAACCCCACCGCCACCACCACGGTCAACAACAAGGTGCTGCGCAACCAGCTCATCGACAACGGCGATGGCCTGGAGCTGACCCGCGGCGCGGCGTTCAACCTAGTGGCCGACAACCTGTTCCGCTCCACCGCCGCCAACCCCGAGCCCTCCCAGGGCATCGAGATCCTGCTGGGCAACGACAACACGGTGGTGCGCAACCGCTTCGAGAATTACTCCGATGGCCTGCAGATCAACTGGGGCAAGCGCAACTACCTGGGTGCCAACACCTTCAGTGGCAACTCGATCGGCGTCAGCGTGACCGGCGAAGGCAACATCCTCGACGGCAACCAGATCCACGGCAATCGCATCGGTGTGGCCCTGCGCCCGGAACCGGAGGTCACCGCCACGCGCCTGACGGGCAACCGCATCTGGGGCAACAGCCAGGACATTCGCCGCTGCGAGGCAGGCGGCTCGTGCGTGGCCAATCAGCGTACCGGCGCCATCGTCTTTGGCGTGCCGGCCCAGGCGCATGCCCTGTATGTCGGCTCGCGCGGGGTGGGGGCAGAGTTGCCGGAGAAAGACCAGGCGGCCATCTGCGATGCCCAGGGCGAGCCCAAGCCGTGCCAGCCGCTGCCCAACCACAATCAGCAGCCGCCACGGTTGCTGGCGCTGGACGGCGAGGTGCTGCGCGGCGAGGTGAACGGGCCGGCGTCGAGCCTGTTGCGGGTCGAGGTGTTTGGCAATGCCCAGGCCCAGGGCAGCGAGGCCGAGCAGTATCTGGGGGAAGTGCTGGTGAACAGCGATGAGCAAGGGCGGGCGCGATTTGCCCAGCCTTTGCAGGGGGCTGCAGGGTTGCACAGTTTTACCGCGACCGTGACCACGGCCGATGGCGCGACTTCCGAGTTGAGCCTGCCGGTTCGTCGCTGAGGCTGCCGGCCCAATCGCCGGCAAGCCGGCTCCTACAGGCGATTGGGCCAGCAAAGGTTGCCCCGCTACCCGCCACCCCTCACAATGCAGCCCTTATCAAGCGTCAACCCGCAGGAACCTGCATGAAACTCGACAAACCCGCCGCCATCGCCCGGCGCAACCAGGCGCTGGCCAACCCGGTGCTCAGCAGCGCCAACACCTTGTTCGCCATCCTCGACCGCAAACGCAACCTGTGGTGGTTCGATGTGCCGGTGGCATTGCTGCGCAAAGGCCAGCCAGACTGGGTCAACCTGCTGCTGCACACCCCCGAAACCGACCAGTTGCAGCACCTCAAGGTGCCCACCAACTTCCTCAAGGCTCACCAGGAGCAGATGGAAGTGCGCAACCCCGGCAAGCGCCGCTCGACCATCAGCCTGGCGCTGAGCGCCGACCGCGACTCGCTGCTGCGCGACACCCGCCCGGGTGGCGAGCAGCTCGACTTCAAGCCGTTCGTGCAGGCCTGATTTCAGGCCCGCTCGATGCGATCGTCATGGATGACGATGCGGCCTTGCTTGAACAACGCACCAATCGCCTTCTTGAAGTTGCCCTTGCTGACATTGAACATGCGGCTGATCACTTCCGGGTCGCTCTTGTCGCACACCGGCAACACCCCACCCTCAGCTTCCAGGCGCGCCATGATCTGCTCATGCAGGCCTTCGGACAGTGCCTGGCCGACCGGCTGCAGGCTCAGGGCAATCTTGCCGTCATGGCGCACTTCCTTGATGTAGCCCTTCTCGTGCATGCCCGAGCGCAGGAACTTGAACACTTCGTTCTTGTGGATCAGGCCCCAGTGGCGGTTGTTGATGATCGCCTTGAAGCCCATGGGCGTCTGCCCGGCCACCAGCAGTTCGACTGGCTGGCCGATCGGGTAGTCGGCCGGGGTGCGGTCCAGGTAGCGGTCCAGGCGTGAAGTGGCGGTGATGCGCCGGGTGCGTTTGTCGAGGTAGACGTGCACCACGCAGTAATCGCCGACCTTCAGCGGCCGCGCCTCTTCCGAGTACGGCATCAGCAGGTCCTTGGACAGGCCCCAGTCGAGGAAGATGCCGGCACCGTTGATGTCCTTGACCTTGAGGCTGGCGAATTCGCCAACCTGCACCTTGGGCTTCTCGGTGGTGGCGATCAGCTGGTCTTCGCTGTCCAGGTAGATGAACACGTTCAGCCAGTCGTCGATCTCGGTTTCGGCGTCCTTCGGGATGTAGCGCCCGGGCAGCAGGATCTCGCCGTCGGCGCCGCCGTCCAGGTACAGGCCGAAGTCCACGTGTTTCACGATTTGCAAACTGTTGTAACGCCCAAGCAGAGCCATTTCCGATGTTCCTCAAGACAAGGCGGCTATTCTACACCTGAAGCCCGCACGCTGCCCCACCGCTGATTTGGCGGAACCGTCCGCGCGGCCCTTGCGTCTACCGAGTGGCCAGCCACTGCAAGGATCAGCACATGCCTCTACGCCTGTCCAAAGCCCTGCTCATCGCCTTCGGCTTCGCCCTGGCCCTGGCGGCCTGCAGCCGCATCGACCTGGCCTACCGCAACCTCGACCGGCTGGTGCCCTGGTCGCTGGACGACTACCTGGCGATGAACCGCGAGCAGAAGGCACTGCTCGACGAACGGCTCAAGCAGCACCTGGCCTGGCACTGCCAGACGCAACTGCCCGGCTACCTCGACTGGCTGGACCGGGTGCGCGACATGCTGGCCGAGGACCAGGTCACCGACCAGGCCCTGCAGCAGCGCACGGCCGAAGCCCGGCAGGCGATTGGCCGGGTCGCCGAGCAGATCACCCCCTCGGCCACCGAGCTGCTGCGGGGCATGAGCGATGCCCAGGTGGCGAAAATGCGCGAAGCCTTCCGCGAGGACATCAGCGAGCGCCAGAAGCAATACGCCGACACCCCGCTGCCCAAGCAGATCACCCGCCGCGCCGAACGCATGGAAAAACGCCTGGTGCCCTGGTTCGGCGAGCTCTCCGCCGCCCAGCGCCTGCGGGTGCTGAGCTGGTCGCAGGCGCTGGGCGACCAGAACCGCGAGTCGATCGCCAACCGTGCCCACTGGCAGCAGCAGTTGCTGTTGGCCATGAACCAGCGCGGCGAGCAAAGCTTCGAGCCACGCCTGGCGCAACTGCTGCAGCGCAAGGAAAGCCTGTGGACGCCGGAGTACCGCATCGCCTTCCAGAACAGCGAACAGCAGGCGCG
The DNA here is from genome assembly GCF_044745345.1 of Pseudomonas sp. NPDC087029. Classification (NCBI taxonomy): domain Bacteria; kingdom Pseudomonadati; phylum Pseudomonadota; class Gammaproteobacteria; order Pseudomonadales; family Pseudomonadaceae; genus Pseudomonas; species Pseudomonas sp. NPDC087029. The sequence continues at coordinate 136,262 of NZ_JBIVAB010000003.1, forward strand.
CAGCCTGCTCATCGACCTGGTGCACCAGAGCACGCCGGCCCAACGCCAGTTCCTGCAGGGCCAGCTGGCCAAGGTGCGCACCGATTTCAGCGAGCTCAAGTGCTTGAAGGGATGAGCAGTTGTATCACCGCCCCTTGCGCCGATAAGGGAACACATCGATCACCTTGCCCTGGCGAATCGTCTCCTGCAGCCCCTTCCAGTAATCGGCGTCATACAACTCGCCGTGCAAGCGGCTGAACAACCGCCGCTGGCCGATATCGGCAAACAGAAACGGCGGAAACTCCTCGGGAAACACATCATGCGGCCCGATCGAATACCACGGCTCGCCCGACATCTCGTCCTCCGGGTAGCGCGGCGGCGGGATATGGCGGAAGTTCACCTCGGTCAGGTAGCTGATCTCGTCATAGTCGTAGAACACCACCCGGCCATGCCGGGTAACGCCGAAGTTCTTCAGCAGCATGTCGCCCGGGAAGATGTTCGCCGCCGCCAGCTGCTTGATGGCCAGGCCGTAGTCTTCCAGTGCTTCGAGCACCTGGGCTTCGCTGGCCTGCTCCAGGTACAGGTTGAGCGGCACCATGCGCCGCTCCGTCCAGCAGTGGCGGATCAGCACCGTGTCGCCTTCCAGGGCCACGGTGGACGGCGCCACTTCCAGCAATTCGGCCAGGCACTCGGCCTCGAACTTGCCACGCGGGAAGCGAAAGTCGGCGAACTCCTGGGTATCGGCCATGCGCCCGACCCGGTCGACACTCTTCACCAGCCGGTACTTGTCGATCACCGTGGCGCGGTCGACGGTCTTGGACGGTGAAAAGCGGTCCTTGATGATCTTGAACACGGTGTTGAAGCCCGGCAGGGTGAACACGCTCATGACCATGCCACGCACCCCGGGGGCCATGACGAAGCGGTCGTCGCTGCTGGCCAGGTGGTTGATCAGCGCCCGGTAGAACTCCGACTTGCCATGCTTGTAGAAGCCGATCGAGGTGTACAGCTCGGCGATGTGCTTGCCCGGCAGGATGCGCTTGAGGAAGTTGACGAACTCCGCCGGCACCGGCACATCGACCATGAAATACGAGCGGGTGAAGGAGAAGATGATCGACACCTCGGCCTCGTCGGTGATCAACGCGTCGGCCTCGATGCCATGGCCCTCGCGGTGCAGCAGGGGGATCACCAGCGGCCACTGCTCGTCGGCGTTGTACAGCCGCCCGACCAGGTAGGCGCCCTTGTTGCGGTACAGCACCGGCACGAACAGTTCCACGGCCAGCGCCGGGTCCTTGCACACCCAGTCCGGCAGGCACTCGCGCAATTGCTCTTCGAGGCGCGAAAGGTCGCCTTCAAGGTCACCGTAGGCAAACGCATGGTCGGCGAAAATCGCCCGCAGCAGGCCCTTGAGGCTGCCATCGAGGCGGTAGGTGCGGGTTTGCGCAGCCCGCTCGCGCCCGCGCATCGAGGGCCGCGTGGTGTGGATGAACATGCAGCCGTCGCTGATCTGGTCGTGGCTGAACAGGCTGCAGAACAGCGAGTTGTACCAGGTTTCCGCCAGTTCATCGTCCAGGCGCGGATCGATCAGGCCGATGTAGGCGCTTTTCACCAACGGCCATTGCGCCACCTGCAGCAGCACCTCGTCCTCGAAGCCATCGCGCAGCCAACTGTTGACCTCGCCGACCTTGCGTTCATAGAGGTTGATCCGCGCAGCCGCCGCGCGCTGGCTCTCCTGCCAGCGCGCCTGCGCGAAGCGCTCGCGGGCGCCGAGGGTGATGCGGCGAAAGTGTTCGCGGTAGTCGTCGAAGCCATCGAGGATCATCCGGGCGATTTCGCCGGCAGGCCAGTGCTCGGTCATGCAAGGCATCTCGGTGCAGGTTGAGATAGACAGCTTAGCCGGCCCCGGCATTTCGCGATGCCCCATCGCCGGCAAGCCGGCTCCCACAGGCCCGCGCAGATTCACACAGCAAGAAAGCACAAGAACCCATCCCGCCACGTCGCGTACACTCGCGCCCTGCCTTGTACCTGGAGACCGCCGTGAGCCCCATCGCCCTGACCCGCCTGCTGACCCTTGCCGCCGTGTGGGGCGCGAGTTTCCTGTTCATGCGCATCATCGCCCCCGAGCTGGGCACCATCCCCACCGCCTTCTTTCGCGTGTCCATCGCCTGCCTGGGCCTGATCGTCATCCTCGCCGCCGCCGGCGTGCGCTGGAATTTCCAAGGCAAGCTCGGCGCCTGCCTGGTACTGGGCATGATCAACTCAGGCATCCCGGCCACCTTCTATTCGGTGGCGGCGCAGCTGCTGCCAGCTGGCTACTCGGCAATCTTCAACGCCACCACGCCGCTGATGGGCGTGCTGATCGGCGCACTGTTCTTCCGCGAGGCGATGACCTTGCCCAAGCTGTGCGGCATCTTCCTTGGCCTGTTCGGCGTCGGCATCCTCAGCGGCGCTGGCCCTGTGGCCCTGGACATGGCCTTGCTGCAGGGCGCGCTGGCCTGCCTGGCCGCCACCACCTGCTACGGCTTCGCCGGTTTCCTCGCACGGCGCTGGGTCAGTGGCCTGGACAGCCGCCTCTCGGCCTTGGGCAGCATGCTCGGCGCCACCTTGATGATGACCCCGCTGTTCGCCTGGAGCGCACTGACCCAGCCCCCGGCAAGCTGGGGCGGCTGGCAGGTGTGGTTGTCGCTGCTGGGCCTGGGGCTGTTGTGCACGGCCTTCGCCTACATCCTCTACTTCCGCCTGTTGGCCGAGATCGGGCCGGTCAAGGCCAGCACCGTGACCTTCCTGATTCCGGTGTTCGGCGTGCTGTGGGGCGCATGGCTGCTGGATGAGTCGCTGTCGATGGGGCACCTGTACGGCGGCGTGCTGATTGGCGTGGCGCTGTGGCTGGTGCTCAAGCCGGCCAGGCGCGTTGCCTGAAGACAGAGGGGGCAAAGCGCATTACGATACGCAGCCCTCCTGACCTGTAAAGCCCCATGCCCCCTGAGCAAACCTCAGCCTACAAGATCGTGCTCTGGCGCCTGGAGCAGGATGCGCAAGGCTACCCACCTGCCTCGGTCGAAGGCCTGTGGGCCAAGCGCACCGACGCTGGCTATCAGGTCGACAGCATCCCCTTCTATGCCTATGGCATCGCCCCCGGCGACACCATCAGCATCAGCGAGGACGGCGAACAGTCCTGGTTTGCAGCCCTGCAATGCAGTGGCGGCGCCTCGGTATTTCGCATTCTGGTGAAAGCCGCTGGCGACCTGGAACAGGTACGCGCCGTGCTCGAAGACTTCGGCTGCCCGAGCCAGGTGGAAAAGGCCGTGAGGATGCTGGCTGTCGAGGTGCCGCCTTCGCGTTCACTCGACACCCTGCTCTACTACCTGCTGACCCAGCGCGAAGCCGGCACCCTCGACTTCGAGGAAGGCGTGCTGCGCCACGCCATCCCCGAAGAGTTTCGCTAGAACGCCCTACGCTTCGGCCAGCCGCGCCGCAGGCTTGCGGAACACGAACAGCAGGCCGACCACGATCAGGCCCATGCCCAGCAGGCTGAGCGGGGCCAGGCGGTTACCGAAGATCAGGTAGTCCATCACCGCGGTCACTGCCGGCACCAGGTAGAACAGGCTGGTGACGTTGACCAGGTTGCCCTTGGCGATCAGCCGGTACAGCAGCAGGGTCGCCAGCAGCGAGACCACCAGGCCCATCCACAGCAGCGCACCGATGAAACGGGTGCTCCACTCGACGTGCAGCGGCTGCAGCGGTGCGAACACCGCGCACAGGGCAAAGCCTGCCAGGTACTGCAGCCCCAGGGTGCCCATGGGGTTGTCGGTGATGCGCTTTTGCAGGATCGAGCCAAAGGTCATGCTGGCCAGGGCCAGCAGGGCGAACAGCATGCCGAGCAGCGACACCCCGCCCAGGTTGATGCCCTGGTAGACCACCATCACCAGCCCAGCAAGCCCCAGGCCCAGGCCGAACAGCCGGCTCCAGGAGCGCTGGCGCTCCATCAGCACCACGGTGAGGATCGGTTGCACGCCCATCACCGTGGCCATGACGCCAGGGGTGACATGGGTGTTGAGCGCCAGCAGGTAGAAGATCTGGTAGGCACCGAGCAGCACGCAGCCGGTGCCCAGGGCGCGCAGGATGGCCCCGCGGGTACGCGGCCAGCGCAGGCCCAGCAACGGGCTGATCAGCAGCAGGCCGGTGAGCGCCAGCGCCGAGCGCAGCAGCAGGAAGGCAAACGGGCTGGCCTGCGCCAGGCCGAGCTTGGAAACGATGGCGCCGCTGCTCCAGAGCAGGACGAACAGGCTGGTGGTGGCCGCCGAGGCCACGGAGGTTTTGCTGAAGGCAGACATGAATGCACCTGTATTCGGGCAAATAAGCCGAACGGTGGGCGTGAACTTCAGTAAGGGAAGTAGCCGACCGTGTTCAGTAGGTTGCGCGTGTGAAGGGATGCGGCCAGAGGCCGATCAGCCCAGCACGACCACGCAGCGAGGCGGAGCTACGCCGCCTACGACGCCACTGACAGGTGGTGGGTAATGACTGATCATGGCCGGCTGCTGGCTGCCACGCACGACCATGCCCGCGACTGGCGCGATGGCAAAGCGTGTGGTGGAAGGGGTGGCTGGCATGAACAGGTCTTCGAGGAAGTGAATGCAACGGACTATAGCGAGGGATTGTGCCTACGACAAGCGTCCCTAAATAACGCGCGGTGTGTAGGAGCGGCCTTGTGTCGCGAAAGGGCCGCAACGCGGCCCCAGATTATCGATAACACTGCAGAAATTGTAGGGGCCGCTCTGCGGCCCTTTCGCGACACAAGGCCGCTCCTACAACAACAGTTCAGCGGCTACGTCAGAACAACCAGCGATACAACAGGTAAGCCACCACCACCGCCAGCACCGGCCGCAGGATGCGGTAGGCCTTGGGGTTGGCGCGCTTGAACTGCTTCATGCGGGTGCTGATCTTGTTGCTGAAGCGCTTGCTCCAGGCATACGCCTGGTTGATGCCGCCCACGCGCTCGTCATCGGTGTTCTGCGGCGCGGTGGCGCGGCCGAGGAAGGCACTGACCTTGCGGTTGATGCGGGTCATCAGCGGGCTGCTCAGCGGGCGCTCGATGTCGCAGAACAGGATCACCCGGGTCACGTCGGTTTCGTTCTTCACCCAGTGCACGTAGGTTTCGTCGAACATCACGTCTTCGCCATCGCGCCAGGCATAGACCTGGCCATCGACGTAGATGCGGCAGTCGTCGGAGTTGGGCGTCGACAGCCCCAGGTGGTAGCGCAGGGAGCCGGCGAACGGGTCGCGGTGCGGGTTGAGGTGGCTGCCGCCGGGCAGCAGGGCGAACATCGCGCCCTTGACGTTGGGGATGCTGCTGACCAGCTCGACGGTCTTGGGGCACAGCGCCTCGGCCGACGGCAGTGGCTTGTCGTACCACTTCAGGTAGAAGCGCTTCCAGCCCTTCTTGAAGAACGAACCGAAACCGGCGTCGTTGTCCTTTTCGGCGGCGCGGATGTAGCCCTCGTCGAACAGGCGCATGGCCTCCTCGCGGATCACCTGCCAGTTGTCCTTGAGCACATCCAGCTCAGGGAAGCGCTGGCGGTCCAGGTACGGCTTGGACGGCACACCGGAAAACAGGTACATCAGGCTGTTGTACGGGGCGAACAGCGCCGAATGGTTGACGAACTGGCGCAGCACCGGCAGGCGCGCCTTGCCGCGCAGGTGCACGAACAGCACGCTGCCGAAGAACACCAGCAGGACACCCGCCTTGGCGAGGAAGGAAAAGGTCATGCAACACTCCTTGGAATGGAAACAGGCCAGCGCTGCCTGCCCCAAAAAAATCATCCGGCCATCATAAACCCATCCTGCCCAGGTAAAAACAACCTGGGCAGGATCTCAGTCATGAAGATTTTGCAACGAACCAGGCCGGCAAATGTTGCGCCGGATCAGCGGCCGGGCTGATTACTGCTGGTTTTCCTGCTCGCTGAACAGGTCGCTGAACAGCATGCTCGACAGGTAGCGCTCGCCGGAGTCGGGCAGGATTACGACGATGGTCTTACCTTGCATCTCCGGTTTTTCCGCCAGGCGCACTGCCGCTGCCATGGCCGCGCCACAGGAAATGCCGCAGAGGATGCCCTCCTCCTGCATCAGGCGAATGGCCATGGCCTTGGACTCTTCGTCGGTCACGGTTTCGACCTGATCGACGATCGACAGGTCGAGGTTCTTCGGCACGAAGCCGGCGCCGATGCCCTGGATCTTGTGCGGGCTGGGCTTGAGCTCCTCACCGGCCAGGGTCTGGCTGATCAGCGGCGAGGACACGGGTTCCACCGCCACCGACAGGATCGACTTGCCCTGGGTGTGCTTGATGTAGCGCGACACGCCGGTGATGGTGCCGCCGGTGCCCACCCCCGCCACCAGCACGTCGACCGCGCCGTCGGTGTCGTTCCAGATTTCCGGGCCGGTGGTCTTCTCGTGGATGGCCGGGTTGGCCGGGTTGTCGAACTGGCCCGGGAGAAAGTACTGGGCGGGGTCGGAGGCGACGATCTCGTTGGCCTTCTCGATCGCGCCCTTCATGCCCTTGGCAGGCTCGGTCAGCACCAGCTCGGCGCCGAGGGCCTTGAGCACCTTGCGCCGCTCCAGGCTCATCGACGCCGGCATGGTCAGGATCAGCTTGTAGCCGCGGGCAGCGGCGACGAAGGCAAGGCCGATGCCGGTGTTGCCCGAGGTCGGCTCGACGATGGTCATGCCCGGCTTGAGCTTGCCGCTGCTCTCGGCGTCCCAGACCATGTTCGCGCCGATCCGGCACTTCACCGAATAGCCCGGGTTGCGCCCCTCGATCTTGGCCAGGATGGTCACACCGCGCGGGGCGATGCGGTTGATCTGCACCAGCGGCGTGTTGCCGATGGAATGGGCGTTGTCTGCGTAGATACGGCTCATGGCAGGATCCTTGACATGAATTGAGCAGGGAAAGACTTAAAGGGTAAGCCTGCCCCGGAAGCCAGTAAAGCCTGTTCGAACTCCCCGCCAGCACGCGCGGTCAACCGAGCATCCTGCCTTGGAGAGCCCGCGATGAACGCTCGCTACCGCTGGCCGCTGGTCGCCCTCGCCGGCCTGGTCGTGCTGCTGGTTGCCCTGCACCTGGCGCTGCCCTACCTGGTGCGCGACTACCTCAACGACAAGCTGGCCGACATGGGCGAGTACCGCGGCCAGGTCGCTGACGTGGACCTGGCCTGGTGGCGCGGCGCCTACAAGATCAATGGCCTGAAGATCGTCAAGACCAGCGGCAAGGTGCCGGTGCCGCTGCTCGATGCGCCGTTGATCGACCTGTCGGTGAGCTGGCATTCGCTGTGGTTCGACCATGCCGTGGTGGCCAAGGTGACCTTCGTCCACCCCGAGATCAACTTCGTCGACGGCGGCAGCCATCAAGCCTCGCAGACCGGCCAAGGCACCGACTGGCGCCAGCAGCTGGAAAAACTGCTGCCCATCACCCTCGACCAGGTGCACATCGACAATGGCACCCTGACCTTTCGCAACTTCAGCTCCAAGCCGCCCGTCAACCTCAAGGCCACCCAGCTGGACGCCGACATCCGCAACCTGACCAACGTGCGCGACAAGAAGGGCCGGCGCGACGCCAGCTTCGACGCCAACGCCCTGCTGCTGGGCGATGCCAAGGTGGAAAGCCGCGCCACCTTCGACCCCTTCAGCGACTTCGACGACTTCCAGTTCCGCCTGCGCGCCACCGGCATCGAGCTGCGCAAGCTCAACGACTTCGCCAGCGCCTACGGCAAGTTCGACTTCAATGCCGGGCATGGCGACGTGGTGATCGAAGCCCAGGCCCAGGATGGGCGCCTGAACGGCTATATCAAGCCGCTGCTGCGCGATGTCGAGGTGTTCAACTGGCAGCAGGACGTGGAAAACAAGAACAAGAGCTTCCTGCGCTCGGTGTGGGAGGCGTTGGTGGGGGCCAGCGAAACGGCGCTGAAGAACCAGCGCAAGAACCAGTTCGCCACCCGCGTGGAGCTCAGCGGCAGCGTGCACCAGCAGGACATCAGCGCCTTCGAGGCGTTTCTGCAGATTTTGCGCAACGGCTTCATCCAGGCATTCAACGCACGCTACGAGCAGTCGCCGCCGAAAGCCGACTGAGCGGCCGTGACGGGCCATTCAGGGACTGAATACCCGGTCTGCGTTTGCACGCGTCTGGGGCCGGGGTATAGTCGCTGACAAACGACAAACATGTATTGCCCGTTGTGGCCCTATCGCCGGCAAGCCGGCTGCCACAGGCAAACCACAAGCCTTGAAAGCTGTGGCGTACCTGTGGGAGCCGGCTTGCCGGCGATAGGGCCAGTAAAGGCCCCCGCAGAGGACACCCCCGATGAAGTTCGAAGGCACCCGCGACTACGTCGCCACAGACGACCTGAAACTGGCAGTAAACGCGGCCATCACCCTCGAACGCCCGCTGCTGGTCAAGGGCGAGCCGGGCACCGGCAAGACCATGCTCGCCGAGCAGCTGGCCGCCTCCTTCGGCGCCCGCCTGATCACCTGGCACATCAAGTCCACCACCAAGGCTCACCAGGGCCTCTACGAGTACGACGCGGTCAGCCGCCTGCGTGACTCGCAGCTGGGTGTGGACAAGGTCCACGACGTGCGCAACTACCTGAAGAAGGGCAAGCTCTGGGAAGCCTTCGAGGCCGAGGAGCGGGTGATCCTGCTGATCGACGAAATCGACAAGGCCGACATCGAGTTCCCCAACGACCTGCTGCAGGAACTCGACAAGATGGAGTTCTACGTCTACGAAATCGACGAGACCATCAAGGCCAAGCAGCGCCCGATCATCATCATCACCTCGAACAACGAAAAAGAGCTGCCCGACGCCTTCCTGCGCCGCTGCTTCTTCCACTACATCGCCTTCCCCGACCGCACCACCCTGCAGCAGATCGTCGATGTGCACTACCCCAACATCAAGCAGTCGCTGGTCAGCGAAGCGCTGGATGTGTTCTTCGATGTGCGCAAGGTCCCGGGCCTGAAGAAAAAGCCCTCCACTTCCGAGCTGGTCGACTGGCTCAAGCTGCTGATGGCCGACAACATCGGCGAAGCGGTGCTGCGCGAGCGCGACCCGACCAAGGCCATCCCCCCGCTGGCCGGCGCCCTGGTGAAGAACGAGCAGGACGTGCAGCTGCTCGAGCGCCTGGCCTTCATGAGCCGGCGCGGCAACCGCTGACAGGAGCCGGCCATGCTGCTCAACCTGTTCAATGAAATGCGCGCGGCCAAGGTGCCGGTGTCGGTGCGCGAGCTGCTCGACCTGCTGAACGCCCTGCAAAAGCGCGTGGTGTTCGCCGACATGGACGAGTTCTACTTCCTGGCCCGGGCCATCCTGGTGAAGGACGAACGCCATTTCGACAAGTTCGACCGGGCCTTCTCGGCCTACTTCAAGGGCCTGGAAAACCTTGACCAGCACCTTGAGGCGTTGATCCCCGAAGACTGGCTGCGCAAGGAATTCGAGCGTTCCCTGACCGATGAAGAGCGCGCGCAGATCCAGTCACTGGGCGGCCTGGACAAGCTGATCGAGGAGTTCAAGAAACGCCTCGAAGAGCAGAAGGAACGCCACGCCGGCGGCAACAAATGGATCGGCACCGGCGGCACCAGCCCGTTCGGCTCCGGCGGCTTCAACCCCGAAGGCATCCGCGTCGGCGAAGCCGGCAAGCGCCAGGGCAAGGCCGTGAAGGTGTGGGACCAGCGCGAGTACAAGAACCTCGACGACCAGGTCGAACTGGGCACGCGCAACATCAAGCTGGCCCTGCGCCGGCTGCGCAAGTTCGCCCGCGAAGGCGCCGCCGAAGAGCTGGACATCGACGGCACCATCGACCACACCGCGCGTGACGCCGGGCTGCTGAACATCCAGATGCGCCCGGAGCGGCGCAACACCGTGAAGCTGTTGCTGCTGTTTGATATCGGCGGTTCGATGGACGCCCACGTCAAGGTTTGCGAAGAGTTGTTCTCGGCGTGCAAGACCGAGTTCAAGCACCTGGAGTACTACTACTTTCACAACTGCGTGTATGAATCGGTGTGGAAGAACAACCTGCGCCGCACCTCGGAACGCTTCTCCACCTTCGACCTGCTGCACAAGTACGGCGATGACTACAAGGTCGTGTTCGTCGGTGACGCGGCCATGGCGCCTTACGAAATCACCCAGCCCGGTGGCAGCGTCGAGCACTGGAACGAAGAAGCCGGTTATGTGTGGATCCAGCGTTTCATGGAAAAATTCAAGAAGGTCATCTGGATCAACCCTTATCCGAAACAGGCCTGGGAATACACCGCATCGACGCACCTGGTGCGGGACCTGATAGAGGACAAGATGTACCCGCTGACCTTGCAGGGGTTGGAGGAAGGGATGCGTTACCTGTCCAAGTAGTTGCCGACTGTACCGGCCCTATCGCCGGCAAGCCGGCTCCCACAGGTACCGAGCACACCCCAATCCCTGTGGGAGCCGGCTTGCCGGCGATAGGGCCAGCAGCCTCACCGCCAACGCTGCAGATACGCCTGCTGCTCCCGCCACGCCTGCTCCTGCACCACCGCCCTGAACCGCACCAGCGCCCCCGGCATGCACTGCGCCAGCTGCGCCAACGCCAACGGCGTCAACGCCCCCAGCCGCGGATAGCCGCCAATGGTCTGCCGATCATTGAGCAACACGATCGGCTGCCCATCCGGCGGCACCTGTACCGCCCCCAGCGGAATGCCTTCGGAGATCATCGGCGCGCCCTGGTAGACCAGTTGCGGCCCCAACAGGCGGATACCCATGCGGTCGGCGCGGCTATCCAGGGTCCAGTCGCGGTTGAAGGCCTCGAACAGGCTGGTGCCACTGAAGTCACCGATCTGCGCGCCCATCACCAGGTCGAGCACGGGCTTGGCCACATAGCTCGGGCACAGGGCCACCGGCACTTCGCGCAAGGCCGGCGAACCACCGGCAAAGGAGATCATCTGCCCTTTGGCTAGCGCGGCCCCTCGCCCATCGATACCCCCCAGTTCTTCGCGCACGACCGTAGCGCAGCTACCCAGCACAGCCTCACCAACGAATCCGCCCGGGGCAGCCAGATACGCCCGCACACCTTGCCTTGGCTGCTTCAGGGTCAAGCGCTGCCCTTTGCCCAGGATGAAGCTGCGCCATGGCAGCAGTGGCTGATCATCCACCCGCGCATCCAGGTCTGCCCCGGCCAGCGCGAGCACGCAATCCTGCTCGGCTACCAGCGCAAAACCACCCAGCGCCACCTCGACCACGGGCGCCCCCAGCGGGTTGCCCAGCAGCCAGTTGGCCCAATGCATCGCTACCCAGTCCAGCGCCCCACCTTGGGTCACCCCCAGGTGGCGCACGCCAAAGCGGCCGGCGTCCTGCAGCTGGCACAAGGCGGTGCTGGCCTCGATCTGCAATTGCTTCATGCCTGCACCTCCACATCACCGCCCAAGGCCACGAATTCGGCCCGCGACACCGCCACGAAACGTACCCGGTCGCCCGGCTGCAGCAGGCTGTAGCCCTCACGTTCGCGGTCGAACAGGCGCACCGGCGTGCGCCCGATCAGGTTCCAGCCACCCGGCGATACCGCCGGATACGCCGCCGTCTGGCGTTCGGCGATACCCACGCTGCCCGCCGCCACGCGCTTGCGCGGCGTGCTCAGGCGCGGACTGGCCAGGCGCTCGTCGACCAGCCCCATGAAGCCGAAGCCGGGGGCGAAGCCCAGGGCGAACACCGGGTATTCGCGCTCGCTGTGCAAACGGATCACCTCGGCTTCGCTCAGCCCGCTGCGTGCGGCCAGCACGGGCAGTTCCGGGCCGACGCTGGCGTCGTACCACACCGGGATTTCATGGCGCCGGCCACCTTTGCCGGTGTCGGCCTGCAAGCCGTCCAGCGCCTGGCCGATCAGCGCCCGCGCCTCGCCTGGCGGCAGGTCGAACTGCAGCATCAGCGTGGTGTACGACGGCACCAGGTCCAGCAGATGCACGCCGAACGCCGCGCTCAGGCGCTGGCTGGCGGCGAGCATCCAGGGCATGTTGGCTTCGTCGATACGGTCGAACAGGCGCACCATCAGGCTGTCGATGGCCACCACCTCGATATGCAGCTTCATCGCGCCTCCAGCGCATCGAGGGCCTGGCGGATCTGGCGCACGGCCGCCACGGAACTGTCGTTGTCGCCATGCACGCAAAGGGTGCTGGCGGCAAGCTTCAACGCGCTGCCATCATCGGCCACCAGTGTTTCACCGCGGGCCAGGCGCACGGCCTGCTCGACCACCAATGCCGGGTCGTGATGCACCGCACCCGGCAGGCGCCGCGAGACCAGGTGGCCGCTGGCGGTGTAGGCGCGGTCGGCGAAGGCCTCGAACCACAGCGGCACGCCGACTTCATCGCCCAGGGCCTGGGCCGCGCAGTTGTCGGCGGTGGCCATGAGCATCAGCGGCAGGCCGCTGTCATAGGCCGCCACGGCTTCCAGCACGGTGCGCAGCTTGAGCGGGTCGGCCATCATGTCGTTGTACAGCGCGCCATGGGGCTTCACATAGGCTACGCGGCCGCCGAGCACCTTGCAGATGCCGTCCAGGGCACCGATCTGGTAATGCAGCAGGTCGCGGATTTCTTCAGGGCTGCAGGCCATGGAGCGGCGGCCGAAGCCGACCAGGTCCGGGTAGGCCGGGTGCGCGCCGATGGTCACGCCGTGCTCCAGCGCCAGGGCCACCGTGCGGCGCATGATGCTCGGGTCGCCGGCATGGTAGCCGCAGGCGATGTTGGCGCAGTCGATGTAGGGCATTACCTCGGCATCCAGGCCCATGCGCCAGCTGCCGAAACTTTCGCCCATGTCGCAATTGAGTAGCAGGCGTTTCACCTGGCGTGCTCCCGTGTCGATGTTCATGTGCCTACCTTAGCGCGCCTTGAGTTGCTTGCCGCGGGTTTCCGGCAGGCTCAGGGCCGCCAGGATCACCACACCGTAAGACACCGCGGCAAAGCCGCCAATCCCCAGGCCCAGCGATACCTTCTGGCTGAGCAGGCCGATCAGCAGCGGGAACAGCGCCGCGATCACCTTGCCGATGTTGTAGCAAAAGCCCTGCCCCGAACCGCGGATGCGGGTGGGGAACAGCTCGGTGAGAAACGCGCCCATGCCGCTGAAGATGCCCGAGGCGAAGAAGCCCAGGGGGAAGCCCAGCCACAGCATCAGGTCGTCGCTGACGCGCATCTGCGTGTACAGCAGCACGATGACGAACGACCCCACGGCAAACAGGATGAAGTTCTTCTTGCGCCCCAGCAGGTCGGATAGATACGCGCTGATCACGTAGCCCACGTAGGAGCCGACGATCACCATCGCCAGGTAGCCGCCGGTGCCCAGCACGCTCAGGCCGCGCTCGTTCTTGAGGAAGGTCGGCAGCCACGAGGTGATGGCGTAGTAGCCGCCCAGCGCGCCGGTGGTCAGCAAGGACGCACGCACGGTGGTCCAGAGCATGCCGGGGGCGAAGATCTCGTAGAAGTGCGCAGGTGCCTGGGCCTGTTCCACTGCCTTGGCCTGGCGATACACCTCGGGGTCCTTGACCAGGCGGCGGACGAAGATCACGAAGATCGCTGGCACCAGCCCGAGCAGGAACAGCGCGCGCCAGGCCTGCTCTGCGGGCAACCAGGAAAACAGCAGCGCATAGAGGATCGCCGTCAGCCCCCAGCCAAGCGCCCAGCCGGACTGCACCATGCCCACCGCCTTGCCCCGGTCCTGGGCGCGGATCACCTCGCCGATCAACACTGCCCCGGCGGTCCACTCGCCGCCAAAGCCAAAGCCCATCAGGGTGCGGGCGATCAGCAGTTGCTCGTAGTTCTTGGCAAAGCCGCAGAGGAAGGTGAAGAAGGCGAACCACAGCACCGTCAGCTGCAAGGTGCGCACGCGGCCGATGCGGTCGGAGAGGATGCCAGCGACCCAGCCGCCGATGGCCGAGGCAATGAGGGTACTGGTATGGATCAGCCCGGCTTCGGTGGTGCTGATGCCCCACAGCATGATCAGCGTGGGGATGACGAAGCTGAGCATCTGCGTGTCCATGCCGTCCAGGCCATAGCCGATCTTGCAGCTCCAGAAGGTGCGTCGTTGCTGGGAGTCGATGTCGCGGTACCAGGCGAAAGGCCCGCTGGAAGAGGAGGGCGAAACCTGCTGCTGCACGCCGGTCGGGTTCATGCTTGCCTCGGCTTGTTGGTATTGTTTATGGGCGACGTCTGGCGTCGCGGCCTGGGCATCATTGTTCAGAGCCCGCGCAAGAGGCGTCCAACGAGAAAAACCGCCGGTCTGGAACAAGAAAAACTGATCATGAACCTTCGCTTCCTCGAAACCTTCGTCTGGGTCGCCCGGCTGAAAAGCTTTCGCCTCACTGCCGAGAAACTGTTCACCACCCAGGCCTCGGTCTCCAGCCGCATCGCAGCGCTGGAGGCCGACCTTGGGGTGAAGCTGCTGCTGCGCGATTCACGTGGCGTCAGCCTGACCCCGGAAGGCGCCAAGGTGCTGGAGTACGCCGAACGCATGCTCGATACCGCCAAGGCCATGAAGCAGTCGCTGGACAGCGACCGGGCCAAGGTCGGGCGCATTCGCCTGGGGGTGATGGACACCGTCATTCATACCTGGATGAGCGCACTGGTGGCCGAGCTGAGCGAGCGTTACCCGCAGGTGGAGATCGAATTGGTGGCTGATACCGCGCTCAACTTGCGCGAACAGCTGCAAAAAGGCTTTCTCGATGTGATCCTGCAGACCGACCTTTTGCGCGAGCAGTCGATTCGCAGCCTGGACCTGGCGCGCTACCCCATGGGCTGGGTGGTGGCCGCAGGCTCTGCCCAGCACCGCGACTACGCCTCGCTGGCGGAACTTGGCCGCGAGCGGATCGTGACCTTTTCGAAGAACTCGCGGCCGCATCAGGAAGTGCTCAGCCTGCTGCAGGGCGCGGGTGCCGAAAGCCCGCGCTTGAACTGTGTGAACTCGGTGGCGGCGATCACCCGCCTGCTGCGCGATGGCTTTGGCATTGGCGCACTGCCGCCGGCGTTGGTGGATGCGGAACTGGGCCGCGGGGAACTGGTGCTGCTGGAGGGGTTGCAACCGCCGCCGAGCCTGGAGCTGGTGGTGGCCTGGCAGACCGGGGTGGCGCTGGTGGATGAGGTGGTCGGGGTGTGCCGGCAGGTGCTGGAGCGCTATGCGCGGGATGTGGGCGGGCAGCGGATTGTGCTGGTCTGAGATGTTTTTTTGGTGGCTGTACAGGCCCTATCGCCGGCAAGCCGGCTCCCACAGGTAAATCACTGCACTTGAGAACAGTGGTGTTGCTGTGGGAGCCGGCTTGCCGGCGATAGGGCCGCTACTGGCACCGCGATAAATCAGCGCCAGCTCTCTTTCACCGCCTTGCGCCGCCCACCCAGGATCACCCAGCCAATCCCCAGCAACAGGCTCTCGACCACCAACGCCAGCACGAACCCCGCACCCACGCCCCAGCCGATCGCCTCCGGCACCAGCAGGATCTGGTAGCTGTAGCCCTTGAGCGTCTCCTCGCGCAGCTGCGGGTCCGGCTGCACCAGCACATGCCAGGTGGTGGTCAGCCACGACCCCTGCAGCGCCTGCCACTCGTTCTCCAGCAACTGGTTTCGGATCATCAGGCTTTCGATGCTGTTGGCATCGCTGTTGAACACTGGGTCGTCACTGCTGCGGTAGTGACGCAGCAACGCCTGCAGGTCGCCATTGAAGAAGCGCTCGGCGGTCTGCTTGAAACCATCGAGCGCCTGGCGCGATTCGAACAGGTGCGCCTCCACCCGCTGGCTGTAGTCCTTGACCAGCCCCGGCACCTGGATGCCGGCCAGCAGGCCGACGGTGAACAGCAGCAACCGCAGGTAACTTCTGAACATGCAGCGTCCTTAGCTCTGGCCTTGCGAAACGCATTCTCCGTGCCGCCACAAGCCCCATTGGCCGGGCTCGTAGCGCCGCCAGGTCTCGTTTTCGGTCAAGGCCTCGGTGGCGATCACCGTGACCACGTCGTTGGGCGTGGTCTGGGTGTGAAAATCGACGATCAGGTCGACATCCTTCAACCGCGCAGCACCGAACGGCGCACGACGGGTGATGTGAACCAGCTTGGTCGAGCAGAAGCAGAACAACCAGTCGCCGTCGCTGAGCAGGCAGTTGAACACGCCTTTGCCGCGATACTCGGCACAGGCTTCGACCAGCACCGGCAGCAGCTGTTCCACCTCGACCGGCTCGGGGAAGGCGGCGCGGATGCGGTTGAGCAGGTCGCAGAAGGCGGCCTCGCTGTCGGTGTCGCCAACCGGCCGGTAGAACGTGGCCTCGCCCTTGAAGTCGCCAAGCTGTCCATTGTGCGCGAAGCACCAGTTGCGGCCCCACATTTCGCGCACGAACGGGTGGGTGTTGGACAGGCACACCCGGCCGACGTTGGCCTGGCGGATGTGGCCGATCACCACCTCGCTCTTGATCGGGTAGCGCTGCACCAGGTTGGCCACTTCCGACTCGCTGCTCGCGGCCGGGTCCTGGAACAGGCGCAGGCCGCGGCCTTCGTAGAAGCCGATGCCCCAGCCGTCACGGTGCGGGCCGGTGCGGCCACCGCGCTGCATCAGGCCGGTGAAGCTGAAGACGATGTCGGTGGGGACGTTGGCGCTCATGCCCAGCAGTTCGCACATGTTCGCTGCCTCCGCCTACAACCGCGGCTCGACCCGGCCACGCCCGCCAGACGGCGCAGCGGGTGGCGGGTCATCGCGGTAGCGGTCGTGGCGCTCGGCGGCCAGTGGCGCGCCGGCTTCGAGGCGGGCGTCCTCGGCGGCCTGGCGCTGGGCATTGGCCTCGGCCTGCGCGCGGCGCTCGCGGGCGCGTTTTTCCAGCGGCCAGCGCAGCAGCACGAACAGCAGGTACAGGGCAAAGGCGATCATGCCGTACATGGCGAAGTCGGAAATCGCCCGCCAGGCGTTGTTGCCGACCTTGAAGGCCAGGTCCAGGGCGGTGATGGCGATGGCCGGGGCAACGGCATCCTTGGCCGGGTCGACCACGGTCGGGGTCAGCAGCAGCACCGCCAGGATCACCCGCAGCGGCTCACGCAGCCAACGCCACATCCAGCCGGTTATTTTGAAACCCACCCACAGGCAGCCCAGGGCGGCCACGGCATAGAGGCCCCAGGCGAGGGTATAGTCGTTCTCGGTCATGGTGATCGTGCAAGCCAGGCAAAGAGATGCCTATGATAAACACTTTTCCGGGCGCAGGCGCCCCCCAGCCAAGAGATCCCCGATGCCCAACGCGCTCCAGCCCCCCATCGCCCGCCAGGACCAGGGCGCCGATCCCTACGCCTGGCTGCAACAGCGCGACACCCCTGATGTGCTCGGCTACCTGCAGGCGGAAAACGCCTATCAGGAGGCCTGCCTGGCCGGCCAGGCGCCGCTGCGCGAGCAGTTGTTCGAAGAGATCAAGGGCCGCATCCTGGAAACCGACCTGTCGCTGCCCTCGCCCTGGGGCCCGTACCTGTACTACACCCGCACCACGGCAGGCGACGAGTACCCGCGCCATTACCGCTGCCCGCGCCCGGCCGATGATTCCAACACCGTGGACGAAAGCCAGGAGCAGCTGCTGCTCGACCCCAACGCCCTGGCCGCTGGTGGCTTCCTGTCGCTGGGCGCCTTCAGCATCAGCCCCGACCACCGCCTGCTGGCCTATAGCCTCGATACCAGCGGCGACGAAATCTACACCCTGTACGTCAAGGACCTGACCAGCGGCGCGCTGACCACCCTGCCCTTCGACGACTGCGACGGCAGCCTGACCTGGGCCAACGACAACCAGACGCTGTTCTTCGCCGAACTGGACGACACCCACCGGCCCTGGCGCCTGCGCCGCCACACCCTGGGCGAGGCCGACGCGCAAACCGTGTTCGAAGAGCCCGACGGCCGCTTCTTCCTGCACTGCTACCGCGCAAGCTCGGAGCAACAGCTGGTGCTGCTGCTCAACAGCAAGACCACCAGCGAAGCCTGGGTGCTCGATGCGCACACGCCCCAGGCCGCCTTCACCTGCCTGGCGCCGCGAGAGGAAGGCCACGAGTACTTCCCCGACCACGGCCAGCTCGACGGCCAGTGGCGCTGGTTCATCCGCACCAACCAGGACGGCATCAACTTCGCGCTGTACCACGCCCCGGCCGAGCAGGTGCCGGCCCGCGCGCAGTGGCAATTGCTGGTGACGCACAACCCCCAGGTGATGCTCGAAGGCCTGAGCCTGAATGCCGGTGCCCTCACCCTGAGCCTGCGCGAAGGCGGCCTGCCGATCATCGAAGTGCGCCCCCAGGGCCTTGCCAGCTACCGCGTCGAGCTGCCCGATGCGGCCTACAGCCTGTACGTGCAGGACAGCCTGGAGTTCGCCAGCGGCCGTGTGCGCCTGCGCTACGAGGCGCTCAACCGCCCGGCGCAGGTGCGCCAGCTGACCCTGGCCACGGGTGAGCAGGTGGTGCTCAAGCAGACCCCGGTGCTGGGCGATTTCGATGCCGACGACTACGTCAGCGAGCGCCTCTGGGCCAGCGCCGCCGATGGCACCCAGGTGCCGATCAGCCTGGTACGCCGCAAGCAGGACCTGGGCAAGACGGTGCCGCTGTATCTGTATGGCTACGGCGCCTATGGCGAAAGCCTCGACCCCTGGTTCTCCCATGCCCGCCTGAGCCTGCTGCAACGCGGCGTGGGCTTTGCCATCGCCCATGTGCGCGGTGGCGGCGAGCTGGGCGAGGCGTGGTACCGCGCCGGCAAGCAGGAGAACAAGCACAACAGCTTCAGCGACTTCATCGCCTGCGCCGAGCACCTGATCGCCCAGGGCGTGACCTCGCCGGCGCGGCTGGCCATCAGTGGCGGCAGTGCCGGCGGCCTGCTGATGGGCGCGGTGCTCAACCAGCGCCCGGAATTGTTCCGCTGCGCCATCGCCGAAGTGCCGTTCGTCGATGTGCTCAACACCATGCTCGACCCCGAACTGCCGCTGACCGTCACCGAGTACGACGAATGGGGCAACCCCGAGGAGCCCGAGGTGTATGAGCGGATCAAGGCTTATGCCCCTTACGAGAACGTCCGCGCCCAGGCCTACCCGGCCATGCTGGTGGTCGCCGGCTACAACGACAGCCGCGTGCAGTACTGGGAAGCGGCCAAGTGGGTGGCGCGCCTGCGCACGCTCAAGACCGACAGCAACCTGCTGCTGCTCAAGACCGAGATGGGCGCCGGCCACGGCGGCATGAGCGGGCGCTACCAGGGGCTGCGGGATGTGGCGCTGGAATATGCGTTCGTCTTCAATGAGCTGGGCGTGGCGTAAAACGCGTTTTTTGTTGTCATACGAGGCGGCGAGGGCGTTGCCCTCGTTTCGCCACACAACGCCGCCTGTAGGAGCGGCCTTGCGTCGCGAAAGGGCCGCAAAGCGGCCCCAAACCCTCTGGTCACCCCGCCAAGAAGAACACCCCATGCCCGACCCAACCCACCTCAGCACCGAAATCCGCGACATGCTCATGGACTGCGGCCTGTTCGACACCCTCCAGCTCGCCGACTTCCACACCGCCGCCGGCTACTTCAGCCTGGCCGCCATGAGCGAAGGCGAAGTCATCTTCAACGAAGGCGACGCCGGCACCTTCATGTGCATCCTGCACCGCGGCCGGGTCAGCGTGCGCAAGGCCGATGGCAACGGCCAGCCGGTGGAAATCGCCACCTTGCGCAGTGGCCGGGCGTTCGGCGAAATGGCCGTGCTCGACGGCGAGCGCCGCTCGGCCAGCTGTGTGGCCGCCAGCGACTGCCAGCTGCTGACCCTGGGCAAGGACTCGCTGGAAAAGATGCTCAACGAAGCACCGCGCATCGCCGCGCGGATCATCCGCGCCCTGGCGGTGGCGCTATCCAAACGCCTGCGCATGCAGGATGGCCAGCGGCTGTCGCTCTAGTCGTCCTCGGCCGGCGGTTTTGCCGGCTCCTGGCGCAACCCCGGCAAGGGCTGGTCCCTGGGCGGCCCCGGCACCGGCATGGGCGGCAGCAGCGGGGCGCCAGGCTGGTTGCCATAGGCCTTGGGCGGCGTGCTCGGGGTGATTTGCGGGTAGGGCGTGGGCGTTGGCGTGCCCGGCGCACCGGGCACCGGTGTGTTCAAGCGCGGTGGCGTGCTCGCCGCCTCGGCCAGAGGCACGGCGGCGGCAAGCAGCGCGGCGAGGATCGCATGCAACATCAGCAACCTCCTGTCGGGAACCTTCCTACAGGCTACGCCGTTTATGCTGATTTTGCCTGTCCGCCTGCACGGCAAGCGCGCTAGACTCATCGGCATAACCGTCACATGCCTGATCAGAATAAAGGAAACACCATGAGCTCGGCTTCCACTTCCGCCGCCACCGCCCGCCTCGACCGCATCCTCGCCGACGCCAAGCGCGACAAGGAGATGGGCTACCGCGACAAGGCCCTGAGAATGTACCCGCACGTGTGCGGCCGCTGCGCCCGCGAATTCGCCGGCAAGCGCCTGAGCGAGCTGACCGTGCACCACCGTGACCACAACCACGACAACAACCCCCAGGACGGCTCCAACTGGGAGTTGCTGTGCCTGTACTGCCACGACAACGAGCACTCGCGCTACACCGACCAGCAGTACTTCAGCGAAGGCTCCACCAGCACCCCGAGCATCGCCAAGGCCACCCACAACCCGTTCGCCGCGCTGGCCGGCATGCTCAAGAAAGACTGACCGTCGATACTTCCCGCCCCCCGCTGCTGCCGGCTAGCCCGTATAATCGCGCTTTTTTTGCGAAAGGCCCCGGCACGTGGCAAACAAACGGTACAGCTGCATCGGCCTGTTCAACCCCAAGTCTGCAGAGAACGTCGGTTCGGTGATGCGCGCAGCGGGTTGCTACGGCGTCAACTCGGTGTTCTACACCGGCAAGCGCTATGAGCGCGCACGCGACTTTGTCACCGACACCAAGCGGGTGCACTACGACATCCCGCTGATCGGCATCGACGACCTGCAACGCATCATTCCCCTGGGCTGCACGCCGGTGGCCGTGGAACTGGTCGAAGGCGCCCGGCCGCTGCCCGAGTACACCCACCCGGACCGCGCCATCTACATTTTCGGGCCCGAAGACGGCAGCTTGAGTGCCGAGGTGCGGGCGTGGTGCGAAGAAACGATCTACATCCCCACCGAAGGCTGCATGAACCTGGCCGCGACGGTGAATGTGGTGCTGTATGACCGCCTGGCCAAGGGGCTCAATACCCGTTCGGGGCCGAAGTTCAAGTAAGCGCGGGCGCCCATTGATGCAGGCAGAGTGAACGGCGGCCGTCGGCCGGGGGTCAGCTGCTTACACATCACAGGGAGGCCTTGCCATGCTTGATATCCATTCCGCTCCGGGGGCTTCGGAGCACAATGTCCACGGGCTGGAACGGCTCGGTTCGCTGGCCGGCGGTGCGCTGATGGTCACCAAGGGGCTGCGCCATGGCGGCCTGGTGGGCATGCTGCAGGTGGTGGTCGGCGGCCTGGCGCTGGCGCGTGGGGTCAGCGGGCATTGCTCGACCAAGGCCTGGTGGCAAAGCCATCGCCAGGAGTACCACCGCCTGCGCTCGGACATCGAGCGCAGTGCGGCGGAGCTGGAGGCGCTCAAGCGCAGTGCCCGGGCGGCTACTCGCGGGATAAGCGTAACCGGCGAGTGAGGGGGTTGCCTGTACTGGCCCTATCGCCGGCAAGCCGGCTCCCACAGGGATCGCGGTGTACTCGGTACCTGTGGGAGCCGGCTTGCCGGCGATAGGGGCCACCTATTGCAGCGCCTTGCTCTGCAATACCTCCGAGCGCCGCCCCAGCACATTCTCGCTGATCTGCACGAACTCCTCGGTGCTGACACTCGGCAGGCGCATCAGCGCCTGGGTCACATCATCCAGCGAACGCTTGGCCTGGGTGTGGATGCGGATTTCCTTGTCCAGCGCCTGCAGCAGCAGCACGCCCCGCGCCACCTGCGCCGGGCTGGCCCGGCCGCCGCGCAGTTGGGTGACCTTGGCGCCCTGCTTCTGCAAGCGCGCCTGCCACACCTGGTAGCGGTCATCGCTGATGCCACCGGCCCGGCGCAACAGCTCATTGGCGTAGTAGTCGGTCAGGCTCTGGCCCAGCCAGTCGCTGTTGTCGCGCACACGAATCTGCGCGAACAGCTGCACCAGCTCGCGCAACAGCGGGCTGCTGCCGTTCTCGCTGACCATCGGCCGGCCACTGTGCAGGTACAGCGAACCGTTGGCCGCCATCGCCCCGCGCCACATGCCGTCACGGGCACCGACCAGCAGCAGCTTCGGCGGGTTGCGCGGGAACACCGCCTGCAACTGCGGCCAGATGAAGGTCAGCAGCGTCAGGTTGTCCATCCGCCGCATGCCCTGCCCCACTGGCGCGGCGACGGTCACGTCGGTTTCGCCCAGGCGCGCGCGGCGGCTGCCCAGGTTGCCGGCGAGCATCCAGCCGGTCGGGCGGTCGAACAGGCGCGATACGTCATCGATGCGAAACTTGTCCTTGCCGATGCGCGGCCAGGCCGTTTCGATGCTTTTCCAGCCTTCGGGCAGGTCCACCGACAGGCGCGCCACCAGCTCGGTGCCGTCCTGCTGGTCGAGGCGTGCCGGTGGCACCAGTTGCTCGCCCAGGAACAGCGCCCAATGGGGCGTGATGCGCGAGGTGTAGGCGCCGCTGCGCAGCTTCTGGTCCAGCTTGACCCGGTAGCTCAGGCTGGTCTTGCCTGCGGCCGGGTGCCAGACACCCCGCTCGCCCTGCTGCTGCCACTGGCCGTCAGCCTGAAAACCGCTGTAGGCATTGGCCTTGCCCAGGTCGAAATCCAGGCTGCGCACCGCGCTGCCCTCAGCCAGGGTCAGGCGTACTTCGGCCTGGCCGCTGGCGGGCAACAGGCGCACCTGGTAATCGAGGTCGACTTTTTTCGCCCAGGCCGGCGTGCAGGCAAGAAGGCCCAGGAACAGCAACAGCTGGCAACGCATACTGAAACTCCTTGTTCCCCAGAGGCGACGGGCCAGCGCGGTCAGCTGGCGCGGAAGATCAGGTGGTCTTCCCAGTCGTCTTCATCCACTTCATGTTCACTGAGCATACGCCCCGACTGGGATATGCGCTGTTCGTGCACCTGCTTGCGGTCACCGCAGACCAGGTGGTGCCAGGCCGGCAGGTCCTTGCCCTCGCTGACCAGGCGGTAGCCGCAGGTGCTGGGCAGCCACTTGAACTGGTCGGCCTTGCCCGGGGTGAGCTGGATGCAATCGGGCACCTGGGCGAAGCGGTTGGGGTAGTCGCTGCACTGGCAGGTGTCGCGGTCGAGCATCTTGCAGGCGATGCGCGTGTAATAGACGCTGTTGTCGTCTTCATCCTCGAGTTTCTGCAGGCAGCACAGGCCACAGCCGTCGCACAGCGACTCCCATTCCTGCGGGTCGAGTTGTTCGAGGGTCTTGCGCCGCCAGAACGGCGCGCTTTCAGCGATCATCACACGGGTTTCCTGGGTTCATCCGGGGGCCGCGGCGCGCGGCGGCGCCAGTCTAGAGCCTGGCATTGGGCAACGCCAGACCGCTTGTCAGTAACGGGAGGACGCAGTAGCGTGCAGCGTTTCCCATCCATTTGCAGGAGCCGCCATGAGCGCCACCCCACGCATCGCCGATTACGCCATCAACGAGCAGTTCATCAACCGTTGGTCACCACGGGCCTTCACCGCCGAGCCGATCAGCGAAGAGACCCTGCTGAGCTTCCTGGAAGCCGCGCGCTGGGCGCCTTCGGCCTACAACTCGCAGCCTTGGCGCTTCCTCTATGCGCGCCGCGACACGCCAAACTGGGCACGCTACCTGGACCTGCTGGTGCCGTTCAACCGCAGCTGGGCGCAGCAGGCCTCGGCGTTGGTGCTGGTGATTTCCAAGACCACCTTCGCCGCACCTGGCGCCAGCGAGGAAAAGCCTGCGCTGTGGCACACCTTCGACACCGGCTCCGCCTGGGGCCACCTGGCGCTGCAGGCGAGCATCAGCGGCTGGCACACCCACGGCATGGCCGGCTTTGACCAGGACCTGGCGCGCCGCGAACTGAAGGTGCCCGAGGGCTATGAGCTGCATGCCATGGTGGCCATTGGCAAGCTGGGTGACAAGGCAAGCCTCGACGAAGCCCTGCAGGCGCGCGAAGTGCCGAGCCCGCGCAAGCCGCTGAGCGAGCTGGCGGCCGAGGGTGATTTCAGCCTGTGATTTGATGCTGCCTGTACTGGCCCTATCGCCGGCAAGCCGGCTCCCACAGATGCTCCACCCCGTACCTGTGGTGCTTCTGTGGGAGCCGGCTTGCCGGCGATAGGGCCAGTACAACCACTACAAGTCAGTAACCCTTGGCGAAATCCACTTCCCCACGCAATGGCTGCCCCGCCGCATAAGCCTGCACATTCTCGACGAACAACCGCACCATCGCCGAAGGCGAGGTCGGCGCCGAGCTGTGCCCGGTCAGCAACAAGCCCCAGGCGGTCCAGAACGGGTGGCGCTGCGGCAGCGGTTCCTGCCGGCACACGTCGATCACCGCACCCGCCAGGTGCCCCTCCTTCAACGCCTCGACCAGGTCGGCATCGACCACCGCCGCGCCGCGCCCGGCATTGATGAACAGGGCCGTGGGCTGGAAGCGCTTGAACATCGCCGCATCGTACAAGTCATGGGTGGCCGGGGTGTCCGGCAGCAGGTTGAGCACATAGTCCACCTCGCCAACCAGGCGCGGCAGCTCGCACAGCCCGGCCACCTCGACGAACGGCGCCTGGCTGCGGGCACTGCTGGCGATGCCGTACACGCTCACGCCGAAGGGCACGAGGAATTCGGCCACGCGCTGGCCGATGTCGCCGGTGCCGACGATCAGCACCTTGCGCCCTTCCAGCGTGCGCCCGGGGCGGTCGTCCCAGCGCCGCTCGACCTGGCTGACCAGGCGCGACAGCACTTCGCGCTCGTGGCCGAGCATGTAGGTGAGCATGTACTCGGCCATGACCTGGCCAAAGATGCCCACCGCGCGGCTCAGCCGGTAGTCACGCGGCAGGCCTTCGGCCAGCAACGGCGTGATGCCCGCCCAGGTCGACTGCACCCAGGCCGGCTTGTGGCCCTGGCGCAGCAGGCTGGCCAGCAAGTCTGGCTGGCCCAGCCAGATCTGGCACTGCGGGGCCTGGCTGGCCAGTTCGGCCGAGTCGCCGCTGGTGAGGATTTGCAGCTCAGGGGCGGCTTCGGCGAGCAACTGGGCGTAGTGGTCGTGGCTGTGTTCAGCGATCAGAACGCGCATGGTCAGGCAGGGTCGTTGCGGCGCAGCAGCTCTTCGGGCAGGTGCTCGATGTAGTCATCGTCCTGCGGCGGCATCTGCAGGTGGTAGCCCTGGTTGTCGAGGTTCTCCAGCACCTTGGCGATGTCCTCGCGAGCCAGCTTGCGCTCGGGGGTGAGCACCAGGTCGAAGGCGTGCACCGGGGTGCCGAAGAACGGCAGCAGCGCTTCGGGCACGCGCTCCAGGCCCTCGGCCTTGAGCACGTAGAGGTACATTTCGTTCTTGCGCGGGCTCTTGTAGATCGAGCAGATACGTTTCATCGGGTTTCTCCAGCGCCTGCCAGGTCGTCCAGCAGGGCCTGACCCATCCGCTCACGGCGCCAGCCGCGCAGCGAATCGGGCAGTTGATAGGGGCCATTGGGGTAGCCGCTCTTGAGCAGCGCTTCCAGGGTTTTCTTGCGCAGCATCAGCTCCGGGGCAATCCCTAAGCGCTCGCCTTCGGCCTGGCCGATGGCGCGCAGGCGCTTGAGGATGCCGGAGGCTTCGATCGGCAGCGGCTCGGGCAGCGCCGGCGGCCACTGCTCAGGCGGCAGGCTGGCGGCGCGCTTGATCAGCTCGAGCAGCTGAGCGCCGTCCTGGCGGATGGTGCGCGGGTGCATTTCTTCGATCTTGGCCAGCGCCGAGAGGTTGTCCGGCTGGGTCTTGGCCATGGGCCACAGCGAGTGTTCCTTGAGGATGCGGTTGCGCGGCACATCGCGGCTGCGGGCCTCGCGCTCGCGCCAGGCGCACAGTTCGCGCAGCACGGCCAGTTGCTGACGGCTCAGCTTCCAGGCCAGCTTGACGTCGCGGTAGAGGGTCTGCGGCTCGACTTCACGGCGCAGCGCGGCAACCAGCTCGGCGCCGTCGCCCAGCACCCAGGCGTACTTGTCGTCGGACAGCCGCGGGCGCAGGGCGGCGAACAGCTCGGCCAGGTGCACGGCATCCTCGGCGGCGTAGCTCACCTGGGTTTCCGACAGCGGGCGCTGCAGCCAGTCGGAACGGGTTTCACCCTTGGGCAGCTCGATGCCGAGCACGTCCTGGACCAGGCGCGAGTAGCCCATGGAGAAGCCCAGGTTCAGGTAACCGGCTGCCAGCTGCGTGTCGAACAGCGGCTGTGGCAGCTTGCCGGTCAGGCGCAGCAATACCTCAAGGTCTTCGCTGCAGGCATGCAGCACCTTGACCACGCCACTGTCGTCGAGCAGGTCGGCCAGCGGCTGCCAGTCGCTGATCAGCAGCGGGTCGATGAGGAAAGCGCACTGGCCGTCGCCGACCTGGATCAGGCCGGCTTTGGGGTAAAAGGTGTCGACCCGCATGAATTCGGTGTCGACGGCCACGAAGGGCAGTTGACGCCACTTGCGGCAGCCTTCGGCCAGGGTCTGGTCGTCACGGATCCAGTGTATTTCGATGGCCACGAGGCTCTCCCACTAACATTGGCGCGCAGTATATACGGCGCGGGCACTGTGGGTGAAACCTGGCGACCGCCGCGCCGTCCATGGGCTGCGCGAAGGATTGAATCAGCGCTTGGCCGCCAGCCACGGCCGGCAGCTGGCGAACATGTCCAGCGACTGCTGGTAGACCTCGGTGCGCACCTGCAAGAGGCCGAGCATCGAGTGGAACAGGTTGTCCTGCGACAGCGGCGCATCGCTGAGCTTGGCCAGGCAGTCGGTGTCCAGGCCGAAGTCTTCCTTGTAGCTGTCGGAGAACCAGGTCAGCAGCGGCACGTGCTTTTGCTGCTCCGGGGCGATGGCGTAAGGGGTGCCGTGCAGGAACAGGTTGTACTCGCCCAGCGACTCGCCGTGGTCGGACAGGTAGATCATCGCCGTGTCGACCTTGTCCTGCTTGCTGCGCAGGGTGTCGATCAGCGACGACAGCACCTTGTCGGTGTAGGCCAGGGTGTTGTCGTAGCCGTTGATGATCTCCTGCTCGCTGCACTGGTTCAGGGCGTTGCTCTGGCACACCGGGGTGAAGCGCTCGCCAGCGGTGGGGTAGCGCTTGAAGTATTCGGGGCCGTGGCTGCCCATCTGGTGCAGCACCAGCACGGTGTCCTTGTCGAGGTTGTCGATCAGCTCGGCCAGGCCCTGCAGCAGGATTTCGTCATGGCATTCGCCGTTGGCGCACAGGCCCGGGTCCTTGAGGTTGCTGACATCGATGAACTGCACCCGGTCGCAGGTGCCCTTGCAACCGGACTGGTTATCCCTCCACTGCACCGCCAGGCCTGCGCGCTGGAGGATGTCCAGCAGGCCTTCGCGGTTCTTCGCCACGCGAGCGTCGTAATCCTTGCGCCCCATGCCGGAGAACATGCACGGCACCGACACGGCCGTTTCGGTGCCGCACGAATGCACATCGGAAAACGCCAGCAGGCCTTGCTCCTTGGCCAGGTTCGGGGTGGTGTCGCGGTCGTAGCCGAGCACGCCGAAATGGTCTGCCCGCGCACTTTCACCCACGACCAGCACGGTCAGCGACTTGCGCTCATGGTGCTGCCAGGCGGTATCGCGCTTGGCATCTTCGCCATAGTTCTGGAACGGCCGCGCTGCCGTGCCGACGCGCTCGCTGACATAACCGATGGAGGCACCGACGATGTTGCTCGGGGTGAGCATCAGGCGCAGTTCATGGTGATTGCGAAACAGCGACGACAGGCCTTGATAGTTGATCAGCGCCACCGCCCCCAGGGCCACCACGCAAGCACCGCTGACCACCAGCTTGCCCAGCACTTCGCGGTGCCAGGCGCGGTAGGCGATCGGTGCCTTCCACAGCAGCACCGACGGCAATACGCCGAGCAACAGGATATAAGCTGCAAACTTGAACGACATCAGGTCGCGTACTTCCGCCACATTGGTTTCGGCCATGTTTCGGAACATGCCCGAATCAATAAGCACACCATATTGGTTCATGAAGTAAGCGACACCGGCGCCACTCATGAACAAGATGATCAATAGCGGTTTCAATACATAACGGAAGGCGAACAGGGTCAATATCAGGTTGAACGCGAACAGCATCAGCGCGGCGAACGCCAAGCTCAGCCACAGGCCCGGCAACCCCGCGGGCACCACCTGCTGCAGGTGCTCCCAGAGAAACATGTTGAAGCCGATCAGCAGGTACAGGCTGGCCAGCAGCGTGACCCATTCAGTCCGCAGGGATTTGAAGTTGAGCATTGGTGTTCGCAATCAAGAGTGATTATCAACCCCCCGGGCAGACGGCACCGTGGGAAAGTTGCGGCACTCTAGAAAGCACGCCATCAATTTTTTGTGAAAAAGACGCCAACAAATCCGTGAAACGGCGCTTTTCACCCAATGACTGAAGTTTGTTCAGCGTTCATTCAGCCGGCACACGGAGTTTGGCGCAGGCAGGCGTGAGGGGGATGCGACAGCCCACCCCAGTCCCCCAGCGGCGCAAAGGCGGCTATCCTCAATGCTCAGGACCTTAACGACAACCCTGACAGAGGTGAAGAAATGCCAGTTCCGCACGATCTGCTCGCTGACTTGCACGTTACCGCTGATGCATTCCAGGCATTGATGAACAAGGACCACGCGCTGCATGCGCTGCACAAGGAATACAACGCCAAGGACAAGGAGGTGGTGGCCGCCGAAGGCAATGGCACCAACGACGACGCCGTCAATCGCCTGCGCAAGGAGCGCCTGCTGATCAAGGACAAGATCGAACGGATCATTCATCCGCCCAAGTCCTGATGGATTTCTGCTGAATCAACCGGCCCTGTCGCCGGCAAGCCAGCTCTGTGGGAGCCGGCTTGCCGGCGATGGGGCCCGCGCCCCTCACACCCCAGCCGAAGCCTTCAGCGCGCCATCCAGGTCCTCGATCAAGTCGCGATAGTCCTCGATCCCCACCGACAGCCGCAGCAGGTTCTCGCTGATCCCCATGCCGCCCTTCTGCTCCGGGCTCAGGGAGTTGTGCGACATGCTCCAGGAGTGGTTGATCATGCTTTCCACGCCCCCCAGCGAGTCGGCCAGCACGAAAATGCCCAAGGCCTCCACCAGGCGATTGAGCGCGGCCCGGTCAGCCCTCTTGACCTTCATCGCCACCACCGCGCCGCCTGCGCGCATCTGGCGCTTGCACAGTTCATGCTGCGGATGGCTCTCCAGCCCCGGGTAGAACACCTGCTCGACCTGCGGATGGCTCTCTAGAAAACGCGCGACCTGCAGCGCATTGGCGCACTGGCGCTCCATGCGCACGTCGAGGGTCTTCAGGCCGCGCAGCGCCAGGTAGCAGTCGAACGGGCCCTGGATGGCGCCCACCGCCATGCTGATCTTGCGCAGGCGCGCCAGCAGCGCGTCGTTTGCCGCCACCACCACGCCGCCGGTCAGGTCGGAGTGGCCGCCGATGTACTTGCTCGCCGAGTGCATCACCAGGTCCACGCCCAGGGTGATCGGGCGCTGGTTCCAGGGCGAACAGAAGGTGTTGTCGATGCAGGTGAGGATGCCCCGCGCCCGCGCCAGGTCGCACACGGCCTTGATGTCGACCAGGTGCAGCAAGGGGTTGGTCGGCGACTCGATCCAGATCAGCTGGGTTTGCGGCCTGATGGCGCCAGCCACCGCCTCCAGGTCGTTGAGGTCGACGTAGGTGGTGGTCAGGCCCGAGGTGCGGCTGCGATAGTCTTCGAGGATGCGGAAGGTGCCGCCATAGACGCCGTTCATCACCACCACGTGGGCATCCTTGGGCAGCAGCTCCAACACCGTGGCCGTGGCGTTGACCCCGGAGGCGCAGGCCACCGCGCCCACCCCTTGCTCCAGCGCCGCCACGCAGCTTTCGTAGGCATGCCGGGTGGGGTTGCCGACGCGGCTGTAGGCGTACTCGGGGTTATCGTCGAGGCTGCGCTTGATGTAGGAGCTGGCGGTGTAGATCGGTGGAAAGATCGCGTTGTCGGCGACGCTGGACTGCTCGCCGGCGTGGATGGCAAGGGTGGCGAAATTGCGCGGCTTGTCGGACATGGTCAGGCCCATTAGGCAGTGGTGATGAGGCTGCAACTATCGCACAACCACAGGCTGCGGCAACGCCCGCCGGCGCAGGAAAATTTTCTGCTGCTGGGGTAGTCTCTGGAATAATTTTCTTACCGGTTCCCGATCGATATGGACAGCTTCGACCAGCACATCCTCACCCTGCTCCAGCGCGATGCCTCGATCTCGCTCAAGGACCTGGCCGAAGCGGTGAACCTCTCGACCACGCCGTGCTGGAAGCGGGTCAAGCGCCTGGAGGAAGACGGCTACATCCTTGGCCGCGTCGCCCTGCTCGACCCCGAACGCCTGGGCCTGGGGTTGACCGTGTTCGTCCAGCTCAAGACCCAGCGCCACGACAGCGCCTGGCTGGAGCAGTTTGCCGCGACGGTGACGGGCTTCGAGGAGGTGATGGAGGTGTATCGGATGTCCGGGGACTGGGACTACATGCTGCGGGTGGTGGTGGGGGACATTGCGGCGTATGACCGGTTCTACAAGAAGCTGATTACCAGTACCGATGGGCTTTCCAACATTACTTCGAGTTTTGCGATGGAGCAGATGAAGTACACCACGGCCTTTCCAGTGCATCGCGCCTGATGGGTGTTGGCATCATCGCGGATGAATCCGCTCCTACGGAGGCCTGCGTAGGAGCGGATTTATCCGCGATGAGGCCAGCACCGACTACTCATCAATCAGCCGCCAGCACCGCCTCGATCCGGTTCCCCGGCTTGGCCTTCTCCAACCGAATCGCTACGAACTTGGAAGTCGGGGTGTAGGTCCCTTCGCCATAACTGTCCAACGGCACCAGCGGGTTGGTCTCGGGGTAATACGCCGCCGCCTGCCCATCCGGAATGTCATAGGGCACCAGCCGGAACCCCGACACCCGCCGCTCCACGCCGTCTTCCCACAGCGACACCAAATCCACCTGCTCGCCCGGCTCGAAGCCCAGCCGGCGAATGTCCGCCTCGCTGACGAACACCACCTCACGCAGCCCGAACACCCCGCGATAGCGGTCGTCCAGCCCGTACAACGTGGTGTTGTACTGGTCGTGCGAGCGCATGGTCTGCAGGATCAGGTCGGGCTTGTCACCGCGCGCCAGCACCTTGGCGTTGACCAGTTGCTCCGGCAGCGCGCTGGGGCTGAAACGCGCCTTGCCAGTGGCGGTGCGCCAGTTGCGCTCGGCCGCGCTGTTACCCAGGTGGAACCCGCCGGGGTGCTGCAAGCGCTCGTTGAAATCGGCAAAGCCTGGGATGACATCGGCGATCATGGCGCGAATCCGGCCGTAATCGGCCACCGCATACTCCCAGTCGATCGGCGCGTTGCCCAAGGTGGCCTTGGCCATGCCGGCAACGATCCACGGCTCCGAGCGCAGGTGCGGCGAACGTGGGCGCAGCTGGCCATGGGAAATGTGCACCATGCTGAAGGTGTCTTCCACGGTGACGCCCTGCGGGCCGTCTTCCTGCAGGTCGATTTCGGTGCGGCCCAGGCACGGCAGGATCAACGCATCGGTGCCGGTGACCAGGTGCGAGCGGTTGAGCTTGGTGGAAATCTGCACGGTCAGCGCGCAGTTGCGCAGGGCCGCGTGGGTACGGGGGGTATCGGGCGTGGCCTGGGCGAAGTTGCCACCCAGGCCGATGAACACCTTGGCCCGCCCCTCTTCCATGGCCTTGATCGCCAGCACCGCGTTGTGCCCGTGGGCGCGGGGTACGCGGAACTGGAAGCGTTTTTCCAGGGCATCGAGCAGCGCCGCCTTGGGCTTCTCGTCGATGCCCATGGTGCGGTCGCCCTGCACGTTGCTGTGGCCGCGTACCGGCGACAGGCCGGCGCCCGGCTTGCCGACGTTGCCCCGCAGCAGCTGCAGGTTGACCAGCTCCTGCACGGTCGGCACCGAATGGCGGTGCTGGGTCACGCCCATGGCCCAGCACATGATCACCCGCTCGGCCTTGCGGTACATGCGCGCGGCCAGCTCGATCTCGGCCAGGGTGAGCCCCGATTGCTCGACGATGTGCGCCCACGAGGTGGCATCCACCGCCGCCAGGTAGGCGTCCACGCCGCTGGTGTGCTCGGCGATGAAGGCGTGGTCGAACACCGCGGGCTCGCCCTTGGCCTGTGCCTCGCGCTCCCACTGCAACAGGTACTTGGCGATGCCGCGCATGGCGGCCATGTCGCCGCCCAGGGCCGGGCGGAAGTAGGCGGTATTGGTCGGCTCGGAGCCGTTGCTGAGCATTTCGAACGGGTGCTGCGGGTGCTGGAACCGCTCCAGGCCCCGCTCCTTGAGCGGGTTGAAGCACACCACTTGGGCACCACGCTTGACCGCTTCGCGCAGCGGTTCGAGCATGCGCGGGTGGTTGGTGCCGGGGTTCTGGCCGATGACGAAGATCGCGTCGGCCAGCTCCAGGTCATGGAACACCACGGTGCCCTTGCCGACCCCGAGGGTTTCCGACATGCCCACGCCACTGGCTTCGTGGCACATGTTCGAGCAGTCGGGGAAGTTGTTGGTGCCGTAGGCGCGCACGAACAGCTGGTAGAGGAACGCCGCCTCGTTGCTGGCCCGGCCCGAGGTGTAGAACTCGGCCTGGTCGGGCGAGTCGAGCGAGCGCAGGTGCTTGGCGACCAGGGCGAATGCCTCTTGCCAGCTGGTTTCGACGTAATGGTCGGTGGCGGCGTCGTAGCGCATGGGGTGGGTCAGGCGGCCCTGGTACTCGAGCCAGTAGTCGGTCTGCTCGGCCAGGGCGCTGACGCTGTACTTGGCGAAGAAGGCCGGGTCCACGGAACGCCCGGTGGCCTCCCAGTTCACTGCCTTGGCGCCGTTCTCGCAGAACTTGACCATGTCGCTTTCCGGCGACTCGCCCCAGGCGCAGCCCGGGCAGTCGAAGCCGCCGTTCTGGTTGGTCTTGAGCATCGCCCGCAGGTTCTTGAAGGCGTTCTCGCTGCCCAGCCAGCTCTTGGTCACGCTCTTGAGCGCGCCCCAGCCGGCGGCGGGGCCTTTGTAGTCCCGGATGTGTTGGTCCTGGCTCATGCGGTAAATCCTCACGCTGGCATGGAAAAGTGCAGCGGGTCGTGTAGCCCGGTGCTTTTTTCCAGCCTATGGAGGCCGGCACAGGTGCGTCCAATCGATATGGCTTACAGCCTGATAGGCCGTTTCGATGATGCCCCAGGGGCGCGCTGCAGGCCCCGGATTTCGGCGCCTGCAGCCGTGATAGAGGAGACTGATCGAATAGTCGGGCAAAGCAATTTGACGGGGGCGCCCACAGGTAATAGCTTGGACCTTACACCTCAACCCTTTCGAGCCCCCACGTGGAACAGACCCTCCGGCCCCTGATCGACGGTTTCAACCGCAAAATCGACTACCTGCGGATGTCGGTGACGGACCGTTGCGACTTCCGTTGTGTCTATTGCATGGCCGAAGACATGCAGTTTCTGCCGCGCCAGCAGATCCTCAGCCTCGAAGAGCTGTTCCAGGTGGCCGAGCGCTTCGTCGCCCTGGGCACCCGCAAAATCCGCCTCACCGGTGGCGAGCCGCTGGTACGCCAGGGCATCGTCGACTTGTGCGGGCGCATTGCCGCCCTGCCGGGCCTGCGCGAACTGTGCATGACCAGCAACGGCTCGCAACTCGGGCGCCTGGCCCAGCCGCTGTTCGATGCCGGCTTGTCGCGCCTGAACATCAGCCTCGACAGCCTCGATACCGAGCGTTTCAAGCAACTGACCCGCACGGGTGACCTGCAGCAGGTGATCGCCGGCATCGACGCTGCCCGCCGCGCGGGCTTCCAGCGCATCAAGCTCAACTGCGTGGTGCTCAAGGGCCGCAACGACCACGAGCTGGTCGACCTGGTGCGCTTCGCCATCGACCGCGAGCTGGACATCACCTTCATCGAAGAGATGCCCCTTGGCGTGATCAGCGAGCACGAACGTGGCGAGTCGTTCTGTTCCAGCGATGAAGTGCGCGAGCGCCTGGCCGAGCAGTTCACCCTGATCGAGTCGACCGAATCGTCACAAGGCCCGGCGCGCTACTGGCGCCTGGCCGAAGCGGCGAACACCCGGGTCGGCTTCATCTCGCCGCACAGCCACAACTTCTGCGCCACCTGCAACCGCGTGCGTCTGACCGTCGAGGGCCGCTTGCTGCTGTGCCTGGGCAACGAGCATTCGGTGGACCTCAAGCAAGTGCTGCGCGCTCACCCGGGCAACCCCGAGCGGCTGGAAAAAGCCATCCGCGACTCGCTGCACCTCAAACCCTACCGGCACCATTTCGAGGTGGGTGGCGATGTGCAGATCCTGCGCTTCATGAACATGACCGGCGGCTGACCCGCTGCCTCTGGATTTCCATGATCGTCCACCCCAACCCCGATGTGCTGCGCGTGCTGTTCACCCTCAAAGGGTCGATCGTCAAGCGCATTGCCCTGCGCTGCCTGATGGTCACCTTGCTGGCCGCGCTGATCGTGCTGGTCGAGCGCCACTTCCCGGCGTTCTTCTACCCGGTCAGCGCCACGCCCTTCACCTTGCTCGGCCTGTCGCTGTCGATCTTCATGAGCTTTCGCAACAACGCCTGCTACGACCGCTGGTGGGAAGGGCGCAAGGCGTGGGGCAAGCTGATCATCGAGACGCGCTCGTTCGTGCGCGAAAGCACGGCGATCGCCGATGCTCCGCTGCGCGCCGAGTTGTTGCGCAACCTGTGCGGCTTTGCCCACGCACTGAGTGCGCGCCTGCGCAACGAGGATGAAAGCCGCGCCGCACGGCCCTGGCTGAAGGGCAACGCGCCGGTGGTCGAGCACAACGTCTGCGACGGCATCCTGCGCGAGATTGGCGAGCAGTGCTCGCGCCTGGCCGAGCAGCAGCACATCAGCGAATGGCGCTATACCCTGCTGGAGCAGCGCCTGGCCGGCCTGACCGAGGTGCAGGCCACCTGCGAGCGGATCAAGGGCACGCCGCTGCCCTTCCCCTATACCCTGCTGCTGCACCGCACCATCTACATCTTCTGCCTGCTGCTGCCGTTTGCCCTGGCCGAGCCGCTGGGGTGGCTGGCGCCGCTGTTCACCACCATCGTCGGCTATACGTTCTTCGGGCTGGATGCGATCGGCAATGAGCTGGAGGACCCGTTCGGGCGCGACGAGAACGACTTGCCACTGGATGCCATGGTGCGCACGGTCGAGCGGGATGTGCTGGGGGCACTGGAGGTGCAACCGCTGCCACCGGCGTTGCTGCCGGTGGATTATGTGTTGAGCTGAAGGCCCTATCGCCGGCAAGCCGGCTCCCACAGGTCAAGGCCAGTGATTTCCTGTGGGAGCCGGCTTGCCGGCGATAAGGCCGCTACGGTCAACCACGGCTCTGGCAAGCTTGAATCGGCTTCAAATGCTTCAC
This sequence comes from Pseudomonas sp. NPDC087029, assembly GCF_044745345.1. Taxonomy (NCBI): domain Bacteria; kingdom Pseudomonadati; phylum Pseudomonadota; class Gammaproteobacteria; order Pseudomonadales; family Pseudomonadaceae; genus Pseudomonas; species Pseudomonas sp. NPDC087029. Next base: position 171,784 of record NZ_JBIVAB010000003.1, read on the forward strand.
GAAGTTACACGGCATGTGCCGTGCATCCAACTGCTCGGCCAGAATCCCCTCCCAGGCCGTGCGACAGGCGCCGGTCGAGCCCGGCAGGCAGCACACCAGCGTGCCATTGGCCATGCCCGCCAGGGCGCGGCTTTGCACGGTCGAAGAGCCTATGTCGAGAATCGAAAGGGCGCGGAACAACTCGCCAAAACCGTCGATATGCCGGTCGAACAGGCACTGCACCGCTTCCGGCGTGCTGTCACGCCCGGTAAAGCCGGTGCCGCCGGTGATCAGCACCACCTGCACCTCGTCATCGGCGATCCAGGTGGCGACCTGGGCGCGTATCTTGTACAGGTCGTCCTTGAGCAGCACCCGCGCCACCAGGCGATGGCCGATCTGCACCGAGCGGTTGGCCAGCAGTTCGCCGGAGGTGTCGTTGTCGAAGCTGCGGGTATCGCTGACAGTCAGCACTGCGATGTTGAGCGGTACGAAGACCGCGTCGGGTTTGACGCGCACGGGATGGCTCCTTGAATGGGCTGTGCCGCAACGCTAGAGGCACGGCGCCAGGGCGTCCAATCGATATGGCGAACTGGCCGATCAATGACATCTATCGCAGACTTGGTTAAGGTCTGTACACCCCACCCCAGGCAGCCCCATGGACATCAAGCAGCTCAAGTTCCTCATCGCCCTCGACCAGACCCGCCACTTCGGCCAGGCCGCGGCGCTGTGCCACATCACCCAGCCGACCCTGTCCATGCGCCTGCGCAACCTGGAGGACGAGCTGGACCTGATGCTGGTAAAGCGCGGCCAGCGCTTCGAGGGTTTCACCGAAGCCGGCGAGCGCATCCTGGCCTGGGCCCGCACCCTGCTCGCCGCCCATGACGGCCTGCAAGCCGAGGCCGCCAGTTGCCGCGGCCAGGTGGTCGGCAGCCTGCGCCTGGGCAGCGTGCCCCTGGCCAGCTTCAACACCATGAACCTGCTGATGCCGCTGCGCGAAAAATACCCCGAGCTGCATTTCCAGCTCAGCACCCACAGCACCGAGCAGATCATGGACGGCCTGAGCCGCAACCAGCTGGACCTTGGCATCTGCTACCTGGACCAGGTCAACGCCGGCTTCTTCGAAGTGATCGAACTGGGCACCACCACCATGGGCCTGCTGTACGACACCCGGCACTTCCAGCTCGATGCCGCCGAACTGCAATGGAGCGAACTGGCCAACCTGCCGCTGGGGCTGCTGAGCAAGGGCATGCACTACCGCCAGTCGCTGGACCTGAGCTTGCGCAGCCGGGGGCTGGAGCCTATGGCCGTGCTGGAAAGCGACTCCAGCTTCCAGCTGGTCCAGGCCATCACCGCCGGCGTGTGCTGCGCGGTGATGCCGCTGAACTTCGGCCTCGAAGACCTGAGCGAACACCTGCGCATCATCCCCATCGCCGACGCCAGCATCCACAGCCCGGTCGGCCTGCTGCTGCGCCGCAGCGAGCCGCGTTCGGCGATTGCCGAGCAGTGCTTTGACGAGGCGCGTGCGCTTTTTGGGCCCGGCTGATTATCAGGACTTGATAATTGCCAGCATGGCTACGTTGCGGGGGCGGGTGACGCCGGAGTAGCCGCGATCACCCAGCAGGCCTGGCAAGGGGTAATTCACAGTGGCGTCCACCCCACCTAGGGAAACAGTTGCATAGTCAGCGGTCGAGTAGCTGTCTACACCCAATGCGATCTGCGATGCAGGCCCTGTGGTCTGCGTGGTCGATGCGCTCCAGATACCATTGGCTTTGCTCTGCGTGGTGTCAAAGGGATAGAGGCTACCCTTCTGCCCGCTACCGAACACCCTGCCCTCATCCACGCCTCGACCTCCGTCATGACCACGAATGAACTCACCGCGCAAATCAGGAAGCTTGAAGGTGCTCAGGCCATCGCCTTCACCATAAGTTGTGCCAATGGCGGTGAAAAGCGCTGTGTATTCAGTGCGTGAAACCAGCGATCCATCGGCTTTGAGCCAGCCCACCGGGACGGAGTTGGCGGCAGTGTATTTGATATCGCCTGGCGCTACACCCGAAAACCCGATCAATTGACCGAGCGTCACCGCCTGCTGGCTGTGAACGGCATCGGCCACTTGCTGAGTACCTCCGTCACAGCTCAACAGAATCCAGCACAGCGCCCCTTCGTTGAGCAGCGGGCCTAGGTAGGACATCAGTGTCACATTGCCTCCGGCCACGATTTCATTGCCTTGCAGAAGCTTGCCACCCAGGCCATAGATCGGCGCGGCTGGCAGGCCATCAGGGGCGTAGGTCGCCTCTGCTGGATTGGTGCTGGTGGCCCGGAAGTATTGGGTGACGCCATTGGTGGTAGGGAGTACCGGAAATGGCAGCGAATTCTGGGCAGCGTATTGAGTCGTCATCATGATCATCCTGTATCAAATGTGTTTGAGAGCGGGCCAAAGCGGTCCGCTTGCATACACGATATGCATCCATGCATAGCTAGTCAATGCATATAAGCATAAATTTCCACATTGCTATATGCACGTCGCCTGGCGGTACTGCCGCGGGGTAAACCCCGTCAATTGCTTGAACTGCCGGCTGAAGGCGCTGTGGTCGGTGTAGCCGCACTGCAGTGCCACCTCGGTGATCGGCAGCTCGCTGTGCAGCAGGCGGTGGGCGTTTTCCAGGCGGGCCTTGTGGATCATCTGCCGCGGCGTGAGGTGGAACACCCGCTTGCAGTAGCGCTCCAGTTGCGCCACGGAAATCCCGGCGATGCGGGTGAGTTCACCCATGCTGATCGGCTGGTGAAAGTGCTGGCGGATGTGTTCGTCCACCGCGGCCAGGCGCTGGTAGGCGGGGTGGGTGTCGGCGGCTGACTGCAGGTCGACGGAGATGCCGACCAGGCCGATGATCTCGCCCGCGGGGTTGTGCAGCGGGCGCTTGTGGGTCAGGCACCAGCCGGGTTCGCGGCTGCCATACAGGTGAAGCTCCAGCTGGTCTTCGAGCACCAGGCCCTGTTGCAGCACCCGGCGATCCTGTTCGGTGTAGCCGGGGCCCAGTTGCGCCGGGAAGACTTCGGCGCTGGTCTTGCCCAGCAGCGGCTGCAGGCGCTTGAGGCCGCAGCGCTGCACCAGCGTGGTGTTGGCCAGTACGTAGCGGGCGTGCGGGTCCTTGATGAAGATCGCGGCGTTGGGGATGGCGTCGAGAATCGGCAGCAGCAGAGAGACGCTGGCCAGCAGGGTCTCGAGCGTCGCGGGGCGGTGCTCGGCGAGGTTGTGGTACAGGGTTGCCAGGGGCTCGGTTGTCATCTGTCGGTTCTCTGTTGTCTTTACCGCCGCCATCGCCGGCACGCCGGCTCCCACAGGGTCACGGGTTCACAAGACCCAAGGTCCAGGATCACAGGTGGGAGCCGGCTTGCCGGCGATGGCGCCAGCACGCCCAACACATCTCTCCAGCCCTTCCCCTACAGGCCCTCCAGCCTATCCAGCGGGCCCACCCGGCCACCAGCCTTTTCTGCAACTGTGCCGATTTCGTCATCCTCCCTGCAGAAAACCATCAAGAACCCCCACCCCCGCCAGGTTCACTCTATGCCCCACGCAAGCCGCCCCATGCCTACAAGAGCGCGGCCGCAACGCCGCATCACGTGACATCAGACCTGCCTATCCAAAACCTACAAAAAGGCGCACCCATGTCAGGCAAATTCAAGAAACAGCTGTCATTGCTCGACCTCACCTTCATCGGCCTCGGCGCCATCTTCGGCTCCGGCTGGCTGTTCGCCGCCAGCCACGTGTCGGCCATCGCCGGCCCGGCCGGGATCCTGTCCTGGTTCCTCGGCGGCTTTGCCGTGCTGCTGCTGGGCATCGTCTACTGCGAGCTTGGCGCGGCCCTGCCGCGTGCCGGCGGCGTGGTGCGCTACCCGGTGTATTCCCACGGCCCGCTGCTCGGCTACCTGATGGGCTTCATCACGCTGATCGCCTTCTCCAGCCTGATCGCCATCGAAGTGGTCGCCTCCCGCCAGTACGCCGCGGCGTGGTTTCCCGGGCTGACCAAGGCCGGCTCCAGCGACCCCACCGTGCTCGGCTGGCTGGTGCAGTTCGCCTTGCTGGGACTGTTCTTCTTCCTCAACTACCGCAGCGTGAAGACCTTCGCCAAGGCCAACAACCTGATCAGCGTGTTCAAGTTCATCGTGCCGCTGCTGGTGATCGGCGTGCTGTTCACCTTCTTCAAGCCGGAAAACTTCGAGGTCCAGGGGTTTGCCCCGTTCGGCCTGTCCGGTGTGGAAATGGCAGTGTCGGCCGGCGGCATCATCTTCGCCTACCTGGGCCTGACGCCGATCATCTCGGTGGCCAGCGAAGTGAAGAACCCGCAGCGCACCATCCCGATCGCGCTGATCCTCTCGGTGCTGCTGTCCACCGCGATCTACGCCCTGCTGCAACTGGCCTTCCTGGGCAGCGTGCCGACCGAGATGCTGAGCAACGGCTGGGCCGCCGTGACCAAGGAACTGGCCCTGCCCTACCGTGACATCGCCCTGGCCCTGGGCGTGGGCTGGCTGGCCTACCTGGTGGTGGCCGATGCGGTGATCTCGCCCAGCGGCTGCGGCAACATCTACATGAACGCCACCCCGCGGGTGATCTATGGCTGGGCGCAGACCGGCACCTTCTTCCGCTACTTCACCCGCATCGACGCGCAATCCGGCATCCCGCGCCCTGCCCTGTGGCTGACCTTCGGCCTGTCGGTGTTCTGGACCCTGCCGTTCCCGTCCTGGGAAGCGCTGATCAACGTGGTGTCCGCCGCCCTGGTGCTGAGCTACGCCGTGGCCCCGGTCACCGTTGCCGCCCTGCGCCGCAATGCACCGGACATGCCGCGCCCGTTCCGGGTCATGGGCATGGGCGTGCTCGGCCCGCTGTCGTTCATCATCGCCGCGCTGATCGTCTACTGGTCTGGCTGGAACACCGTGTCGTGGCTGCTGGCGCTGCAGATCGTGATGTTCGTGCTGTACCTGCTGTGCGCCCGTTTCGTGCCCACCCAGCACCTGTCGCTGGCCCAGCAAGTGCGCTCCTCGGCCTGGCTGATCGGCTTCTACGCCGTGACCATCCTGCTGTCCTGGCTGGGCAGCTTCGGCGGCCTGGGCGTGCTTGCCCACCCGTTCGACACCCTCGCCGTGGCCGCCTGTGCCCTGGGCATCTACTACTGGGGCGCCGCCACCGGCGTGCCGGCTCACCTGGTGCGCCTGGAAGGCGAAGACGAAAGCGAAGCCAGCGGCGAAAGCTACGCCGGCCAGCGCCCTGCCGCCGTCGCCTCCTGACCTTCTCTGAAATGGACATGCCCATGAAACACGTTCATGTGATCGACTCCCACACCGGCGGCGAACCTACCCGCCTGGTGCTCAAAGGCTTCCCCACCCTCACCGGCCGCAGCATGGCCGAGCAGCGCGACGAGCTGCGCGAACTGCACGACCACTGGCGCCGCGCCTGCCTGCTGGAGCCCCGCGGCAACGACGTGCTGGTCGGCGCATTGTATTGCCCGGCGGTGTCGGCCGATGCCACCTGCGGGGTGATCTTCTTCAACAACGCCGGCTACCTGAACATGTGCGGCCACGGCACCATCGGCCTGGTCGCCTCGCTGCAGTACCTGGGCCTGATCCAGCCGGGCGAGCACAAGATCGACACCCCGGTCGGCCAGGTCACCGCCACCCTGCATGAAGACGGCGCGGTCACGGTCGGCAACGTGCCGGCCTACCGCTACCGCCAGCAGGTAGCGGTCGAAGTGCCAGGCCACGGCGTGGTCCACGGCGACATCGCCTGGGGCGGCAACTGGTTCTTCCTGGTGTCCGAGCACGGCCAGCACATCGAACTGGCCAACCGCCAAGCCCTCACCGAGTACACCTGGGCCATGCTCAAGGCGCTCGAAGCCCAGGGCATCACCGGCGAACACGGCGCATTGATCGACCATGTCGAGCTGTTCGCCGATGACCCCAACGCAAACAGCCGCAACTTCGTCATGTGCCCCGGCAAGGCCTACGACCGCTCCCCCTGCGGCACCGGCACCAGCGCCAAGCTGGCCTGCCTGGCCGCCGACGGCAAGCTCGCCGAGGGCCAGACCTGGGTCCAGGCGAGCATCACCGGCAGCCAGTTCCACGGCCGCTACCAGCGCGAAGGCGCGCACATTCGCCCGTTCATCACCGGCCGCGCCTACATGACCGCCGACAGCACCCTGCTGATCGACGAACAGGATCCGTTTGCCTGGGGCATCTGAGCGCCCGAGGCCTTTTCTTCGCCACCTGACTGAATACTGCAAGGAGTGACACCCATGAGCGACAACATCTTCACCGGCTGCATGCCCGCCCTGATGACCCCGTGCACCGCCGCCCGCACCCCGGACTTCGACGCCCTGGTACGCAAGGGCCGCGAGCTGATCGAAGCGGGCATGAGCGCGGTGGTGTACTGCGGCTCGATGGGCGACTGGCCGCTGCTGACCGAGGCCGAACGCCAGGAAGGCGTGGCGCGCCTGGTGGCCGCCGGCATCCCGACCATCGTCGGCACCGGTGCGGTGAACACCCGCGAAGCCGTGGCCCACGCTGCCCACGCGGCCAAGGTCGGCGCCGCCGGCTTGATGGTCATCCCCCGCGTGCTGTCGCGCGGCGCCTCGCTGATCGCCCAGAAGCACCACTTCTCGGCCATTCTCGCGGCCGCGCCGAAATTGCCGGCGGTGATCTACAACAGCCCCTACTACGGCTTCGCCACCCGCGCCGACCTGTTCTTCGAACTGCGCCGCGAATACCCGAACCTGATCGGCTTCAAGGAGTTCGGCGGTGGCGCCGACCTGCGCTACGCCGCCGAGCACATCACCTCCAAGGATGACGACGTGACCCTGATGGTCGGCGTCGACACCCAGGTGGTGCACGGCTTCGTCAACTGCAACGCCACCGGCGCCATCACCGGCATCGGCAACGCCCTGCCGCGCGAAGTGCTGCAGCTGGTGAGCCTGAGCAAGCAGGCGGCCAAGGGCGATGCCCGCGCCCGCCGCCAGGCCCGCGAGCTGGAGTCGGCGCTGGCGGTGCTGTCGTCGTTCGATGAAGGTTGCGACCTGGTGCTGTACTACAAGCACCTGATGGTGCTCAACGGCGACAGCGAGTACAGCCTGCATTTCAATGAGACCGACGTGCTCACCGATGCCCAGCGCAACTACGCCGAGCAGCAGTACGCGCTGTTCCGCAGCTGGTACGCCAACTGGTCGGCCGAGCAGAACCTGGCCTGATTCGAGGGCCGCAGTGCACCCCCATCGCCGGCAAGCCGGCTCCCACATGAAACCTGCAATGACCTTGTGGGAGCCGGCTTGCCGGCGATGGGCCGCTCAGCGGCCCGCTTTCTCGAACCCCCGCATTAAGGACGCCCCATGACCCTGACAGGCAACCTGCTGATCGGCCAGCGCGCCGTGCCCGGCAGCCAAGCAGCCATCCACGCCATCGACCCGGCCACCAACCAGAAGCTCGAACCCGCTTACGCCGGCGGCACCGGCGAACACGTGGCCCAGGCCTGCGCCCTGGCCTGGGCAGCGTTCGCCCCCTATCGCGAAACGTCGCTGGAGCAGCGTGCGGCATTTCTTGAAACCATCGCCGAGCAAATCGAAGCGCTCGGCGATGCCCTGATCGACCGCGCCGTGGCCGAAAGCGGCCTGCCCAAGGCACGCATCCAGGGCGAGCGCGGCCGTACCTGCACGCAACTGCGCAGCTTCGCCCGCGTGGTGCGCGACGGTGAATGGCTGGATGTGCGCATCGACAATCGCCAGCCAGAGCGCCAGCCCCTGCCCCGCGCCGACCTGCGCCAGCGCCAGGTGGCCCTGGGCCCGGTCGCCGTGTTCGGCGCCAGCAACTTCCCCCTGGCCTTCTCGGTGGCCGGTGGCGACACCGCCTCGGCACTGGCGGCCGGCTGCCCGGTGGTGGTCAAGGCCCACGGCGCCCACCCCGGCACCAGCGAGCTGGTCGGCCAGGCCGTGGCGCGCGCCGTGAAGCTGTGCGGCTTGCCTGAAGGCGTGTTCTCGCTGCTGTATGGCGCGGGGCGTGAAGTCGGCATTGCCCTGGTCAGCGACCCACGCATCAAGGCGGTCGGCTTCACCGGCTCGCGCAGCGGCGGCATCGCCTTGTGCCAGGCCGCCCAGGCGCGGCCGGAGCCGATTCCGGTGTATGCCGAGATGAGCTCGATCAACCCGGTGTTCCTCTTCGACGCGGCGCTGCAAGCCCGTGGCGAATCGCTGGCGCAAGGCTTCGTCGCCTCGCTCACCCAGGGCGCGGGCCAGTTCTGCACCAACCCCGGCCTGGTCATCGCCCGCCAAGGGCCGGCGCTGCAGCGCTTCATTGCCGCCGCCAGCGAGCACGTTGCCCAGGCTGCGGCGCAAACCATGCTGACGCCTGGCATCTACAGTGCCTATGCCGCCGGCACCGCCGCCCTGGCCGACAACGCCAACGCCCAGGTCGCGGCCGCCGGCCAGCCGCCGCAAGGCCCCAACCAGTGCCAGGCGCAGCTGTTCGTCACCCAGGCCAGTGCGTTTCTCGCCGACCCGGCGCTGCAGGCCGAAGTGTTCGGCGCCGCCTCGCTGGTGGTGGCGTGTGCCAGCGACGAGCAGGTGCGCCAGGTTGCCGAGCACCTGGAGGGCCAGCTGACCGCCACCCTGCAACTGGATGACGGCGACCTGGACAGCGCCCGCGCCCTGCTGCCGACCTTGGAGCGCAAGGCCGGGCGCATCCTGGTCAATGGTTGGCCAACCGGTGTGGAAGTGTGCGATGCGATGGTCCACGGCGGGCCGTTCCCGGCCACCTCCGATGCCCGCAGCACCTCGGTGGGCACGGCGGCGATCCTGCGTTTCCTGCGCCCGGTGTGCTACCAGGACTTCCCGGACGCCTTGCTGCCGCAGGCGTTGAAGCACGGCAACCCGCTGCAGCTGCAGCGCTTGCTCGACGGCAAGCGGGAACGCTGAACCATGCGCGATGCCTCCTTTGAAACCGATATTGCCGTGGTCGGCGCCGGCATCGTCGGCGTCGCCTGCGCCCTGCAACTGGCCCGCCAGGGCCGCCGGGTGCTGCTGATCGACCGCCAGGCACCGGGCCACGGCGCGTCCTACGGCAATGCGGGGCACCTGGCTACCGAGCAGGTGTTCCCCATCGCTGACCTGTCGATCCTCAAGCGCCTGCCGCGCATGCTGCTGGACCCGATGGGCCCGCTGCGCCTTGACTGGAAGTACCTGCCCAAGGCCCTGCCCTGGTTCACTCGGCTGCTGCTCAACCTGCGCCCGGCGCCGTTCCAGCGCAGCGTGGCCGGCATCCGCACGCTGAACGAAGGCAGCCTTGGCGCCTGGCAGCGTTTGCTCGGGTCGATCGGGCGCAGCGACTTGTTCAAGGAGGATGGCTCGCTGCTGGTGTTCGAGCGGCCCGAGTCGCGCCGGGCGCTGGACGCCTTGCGCGCGCGCATGCAGCAGCAGGGCGTGGCGGTGGACATGTGGTCGGGTGATGCCGTGCATGCGGCGGCGCCGCAGTTGAGTGCATCGATCCTGGGTGGCTTGTTCTTCCCGCAGACCGGGCATTTTCTCGACCCCTACCGGGTGGTTTGCGAACTGTTCGAGGCGGCCAAGGCCAGTGGCGTGCGGTTCGTGCAGGCGCAGGTCGATGGCGGGCACCTGGACGCCAACGGCGTCAAGCTCAGCAGTGACCAGGGCACTGTCAGTGCGCGCCAGGTGCTGGTCAGTTGTGGCGCCCACTCCGCGCAACTGACGGCGGCACTGACCGGCAAGCGTGTGCCGCTGGACACCGAACGTGGCTACCACCTGATGTTGCCAGGCGAGCATCAGCGCCTGCCGTTTGCGGTCACCTCGCTGGAGCGCAAGTTCATCATGACGCCGATGGCGGGCGGGCTGCGGCTGGCGGGCACGGTGGAGTTCGCAGGGTTGGAGGCCCCGCCGAGCATGCAGCGGGCGTGGCAGTTGCACCGGCTGAGCAAGGGGCTGTTCACGCGGGAGCTGGGGATGGAGGGGGCGACGCCGTGGATGGGGTTCAGGCCTTCGCTGCCGGATTCGCTGCCGGTGATCGACCGGGTGTGTGATGGGCGGGTGCTGCTGGCGTTCGGGCATCAGCACCTGGGGCTGACCCAGGCGGCGGTGACGGCGCAGTGGGTGGGACGATTGGCTGAGCAGGAACAGGTGGCGGGGGTGGCGGCTTACCGGATCGATCGGTTTTGAGGGGCCGCTGCGCGACCCCATCGCCGGCAAGCCGGCTCCCACAGGTACAGCGCAGTAATTGCTCTGTGAGAGCCGGCTTGCCGGCGATGGGGCTGCGCAGCAGCCCCTACGGTCACTCAGCGATAACGCTCAAGCCAATGCGCATACGGCGCCGGCAAGGTCCAGGAAGCCTTGTCCACACCCAGCTCCTTGGCCGCCGCATACGGCCAATGCGGGTCGGCCAGGTGCGCACGCCCCACCGACACCAGGTCAAGCTGGCTGGCCTGCAGCGCCGCCTCGGCCAACTGCGGCGTACCAAAGCCCCACGCCGAGGTCACCGGCAACCCCGCCTCGCGCCGCACGCGCTCGGCAATCGGCCCCATGAACGCCGGGCCCCACGGGATGTTGGTATCCGGGATGGTGAAGCCCACGCTGACACTCAGCAGGTCCAGGCCACCGGCCTTGAACAGGCGCGCCAGTTCGATGGACTCCTCCAGCGTCTGCTCATCCCGCCCGTCATATTCCAGCACGCCGAAACGCGCGGTCAGCGGCAGGTTTTCCGGCCACACCTCACGCACCGCCGCCAGGGTTTCCAGCAGGAAGCGGCTACGGTTCTCGAAGCTGCCGCCATAGGCATCGGTGCGCTGGTTGGAGTGCTCGGAGAAGAAGCTCTGGCCCAGGTAGCCGTGGGCAAAGTGCAGCTCGATCCACTCGAAACCGGCGTCACGCGCACGGCGGGCGGCATCGACGAAGTCCTGCTTGACCCGGGCGATGTCGGCCAGGGTCATTTCCCGCGGCACTTTCGGCAGGTGCGCGCCGAAGGCGATGGCCGACGGGGCGATGGTTTCCCAGCCACGGGCATCGTCGGCGGCGATGTGGTCGTCACCTTCCCACGGGCGGTTGGCGCTGGCCTTGCGCCCGGCGTGGGCGATCTGGATGCCCGGCACCGAACCTGCGGCCTTGATCGCCTGCACCACCGGCACGAAGGCCTGGGCATGGGCGTCGCTCCAGATACCGGCGCAGCCGGGGGTGATGCGCCCTTCCGGCGCCACCGCGGTGGCCTCGACCACCACCAGCCCCGCGCCACCGCGGGCCAGGCCCGCCAGGTGCACGTGGTGCCAGTCGTTGATCATGCCGTCCTCGGCCATGTACTGGCACATCGGCGGAATGGCGATGCGGTTGCGCAGGGTAACGTCCTTGAGGGTATAGGGTTGGAACAATGCAGACATGGGCAGACTCCGTAGGGTCATCTGAATACGATTGTTCGATCATATTCGAACTATGGCAATTTGTGAAACCCCCGTTATCATGGCGACCATGCGAGCCTACACACACCCCAACCCCGAAGACCTGATCCTGGAGCGCGTGCTCTATGCGCTGAGCGACCCCGTGCGCCTGGAAATCGTGCGCCACCTGGCGGGCGTGGCCGAGGCCAGTTGCGGCGAGCTGGACGGCGGCCGGCCGAAATCGAGCATGTCGCACCACTTTCGCGTGTTGCGCGATGCCGGGCTGGTGCATACCCGCAATGTCGGCACCACCCACATGAATTCGCTGCGCAGCGAAATGCTCGACGAGCGCTTTCCCGGCTTGCTGGAGTGCCTCCTGCGCCAGCAGTGATCCGGTGCTGGCCTCTTCGCGGGGCAAACCCGCTCCCACCGATTCACCTCAGCTTGCCTGCCATGTGCGATACCTGTGGGAGCCGGCTTGCCGGCGATAGGGCCGCCACAGGCAAAAAAAACCACGAGGTCACCCCCGTGGTTTTTTTCGATCACAACAAGGCCGCAGCTTACAGCGCCATGTCGTTCTCAGGTTTGCTTTCAACCGGCTGGGTCACGCCAGTGCTGGTGCCGACGCTCTGGTCGATCACCGGCGGCTTTTCCAGCTGCAGGACTTCAGCGGTGTAGTTCCACTCTTTCTGGGTAGCCGCTGCCGAATCATTCAGCTTGGTGCCGTAGCTCGGCACGATCTCTTTGATCTTGGCTTGCCACTCAGGCGTCGCGACCTTTTCCTTGAACACGGTTTCCAGCACGTTCAGCATGATCGGCGCCGCAGTCGAGGCACCTGGCGATGCACCCAGCAGGCCTGCGATGGTGCGGTCTTGCGAGGCTACCACTTCGGTGCCCAGCTTGAGCACGCCGCCCTTCTCTTCGTCACGCTTGATGATCTGCACGCGCTGGCCGGCCTGCCACAGTTTCCAGTCTTCCTTCTTGGCGTTCGGGAAGTAGGTGCGCAGGGCTTCGAAGCGGTCGTCGTCCGACAGCATCAGCTGGCCGGCGAGGTACTCGACCAGCGGGTACTGCTCGATACCGACCTTGGTCATCGGCCACACGTTGTGCGGGGTGGTGGTGCTCAGCAGGTCCAGGTACGAGCCGTTCTTCAGGAACTTGGTCGAGAAGGTGGCGAATGGCCCGAACAGGATCACGCGCTTGCCGTCCAGCACGCGGGTGTCCAGGTGCGGAACCGACATGGGCGGTGCACCGGTCGAGGCGATGCCGTAGGCCTTGGCCATGTGCTGCATGGCGATGGTCGGGTTCTCGGTCACCAGGAACGAGCCGCCTACCGGGAAGCCTGCGTATTCCTTGGCCTCGGGGATGCCCGACTTCTGCAGCAGCTTCAGCGCGCCGCCACCGGCACCGATGAACAGGAACTTGGCGTCGGTGGCCGATTCGGTACCGTCCTTCAGGTTCTTGTACTCGACGTGCCAGGAGCCGTCCTTGTTGCGGGTGATGTCCTGGACTTCGCTGGACAGTTGCAGGGTGAACTTGTCCTGGGTCTTCAGGTGGCCGACGAACTGGCGGGTGATCTCGCCGAAGTTGACGTCGGTGCCGATTGGCGTCCAGGTCACGGCCAGCTTCTGGTTAGGGTCGCGGCCTTCCATCATCAGCGGGACCCACTTGGCGATCTGCGCGTGGTCCTCGGAGTACTGCATCGGGCGGAACAGCGGGCTCGCCTGCAGTGCGTCGTAACGCTTCTTGAGGAACTTGATGTTGTCATCGCCCCAGACGAAGCTCATGTGCGGGGTGGTGTTGATGAACGAGTGCGGGTTCTTCAGCACGCCCTGACGGACCTGCCACGACCAGAACTGGCGGGAGATCTGGAAGGCTTCGTTGATTTCGATGGCCTTGGCGATGTTGACGTTGCCGTCTTTGTCTTCCGGGGTGTAGTTCAGCTCGGCCAGCGCGGAGTGGCCGGTACCGGCGTTGTTCCAGCCATTGGAGCTTTCTTCGGCCACGCCATCGAGGCGCTCGACCATTTCCATCGACCAGCTTGGCTCCAGCTCGTGCAGCCACACGGCCAGGGTGGAACTCATGATGCCGCCGCCGACCAGCAGCACATCGACTTTCTTGGTTTCTGCGGCGTGCGCTTGCATGAAGCTCGCAGCGACAGCCAGACCCAGCAAGGTCTTGCCAGCTTTCTTGAACATTGATCAATTCCAGTCTGTAGAACGGAGGACGGGCCTGTGGCTGGCCCAGGTGTTTCATGTTCTTCCGCGCAGGCTTGTTATGGTCATTGTTCAGCGGCCAGAGAACCAGAAAACGACCCAGGCTATTGTCGAATTGACCGACAGGGCTGAATCGTTTCGCTGATTGTATTCTGAAATGCCAGCACAAACAAATTGCCGGCCACGGCGTCAAGACGGCAGGTTGCCTCAGCGGCAGGTTGTCACGCTTGATTGCGCCGAGTGACCGATCGAGCAGTTGAAATGCCGGTGGCGGCAGACGATAGTCAAGGCTTCGGCCACCGCACTGCCCTACAGGAGTTCTCCCATGCTCGGCGTCACCGACTACGGCGCGTTCGTCATCGCCTTCATCATCATGCTGGCCATTCCCGGGCCTGGTAACTTCGCCCTGATCACCGCCACCGGCAAGGGCGGCATCAAGGCCGGCCTGGCGGCAACCTGCGGGGTGATTGTCGGTGACCAGGTGCTGCTGTGGCTGGCGGTAGCGGGCGTTGCCGCCCTGCTCGTGGCCTACCCCGCCGCGTTCCACCTGGTGCAGTGGGCGGGTGCGGCGTACCTGGCCTACCTCGGCCTGCGCATGCTGCTGAGCAAACCCGGCGGCGCACCGCGCGTCAGCCGCATGGACAGCGGCCACTACCTGCGCCAGACCCTGCTGATCACCCTGCTCAACCCCAAGGCGATCATGTTCTACATGGCCTTCTTCCCGCTGTTCGTCGACCCGGTTAAGCACCAGGGGCTGGTGACCTTTGGCTTCATGGCCGCGACCGTGGCGGTGGTGACCTTTCTGTACGGGTTGATTGCGGTGGTGCTGACCCACCACCTGGCCGAGCGCATGCGCGCCAACCCGCGCATTGCCAACCTGTTCGAACGCTTGGCGGGGGCTTGCCTGGTGGGGTTCGGGATCAAGCTGGCGGCGATGCGCTGAGGGTTGCAGGGCAGTCCGATGTGCATATGTGGCACAATGCCACCAAGGAAAAATGGAAGCACTAGAAAATGCTCGCCGGGGGCTCTTTGCCAGTCCAATACGATCGGTAGGCCGACACTGTCACGACGTCCCCTGCTCGCAAATCGCCGCTGAACCCGCCAGCACCACCCTCTACCGCCATCAGATACTGCTTATGAACAGCAGACACGTCGACTCGCTCAACGAGAGGCAGCGGCTTTCCATTGAGGGCAGCGCTCCTGACCACCGCACTGTGACCGAACTGGAAAGAACCCATCTAGATCCGTTGTGAAGCGCTGTGCAGCCTGGAAGGGATACGCATTGCTACCCCCGCCTTGCGCATGGCCGTCCATGACGAAAGTTGACCTCCGGACTCAACCCGTTGGAGCAGATCGGTGCCGCTGGCATTCAAAGGGTAGATCTGCGCGCCGGCGAGTGAAAAACCATGCAAATCCTGCAGCGCCCTCACCGTTGTCTGCATGGTCGTTGCGCTCCTCGATCTTTCTCAACAGATAACGGTTTGTGCCGAAGGAAGAGCGTATAAAAACCGAATCGCCAGTCATGGACGCCTCAGTTTCGCTTTCCGCCAAGACGCTAGTCGATCCTAATAGCGCTGCCAGACTTGACCCCGCCCTCGCCCAGGATCGCAGCAATAAGCCTTTTCTACCTATGGGTGTGGATTGCATGAATAATGGCAATTTGATACATTCCCGCGTTTTTTTCACACTACTCAATTCAGGCTCATAAGGGATGGCCAGAGTGACCAAACGAAGTAACGTAGTTGTCATAGCAGTTGCTGGGTTGGTAATGGCAATGGTTATCGCCCTGGCTGAGTGGCGACTGGATAAAAAAAACATATGGGATGAGTTGGTACAAGACGCTCCAGAGACGCCGGAGCTTGCTGCAGACTACTTGAGGGCCGAAATAACTGGTTTCAGTAACGCCCAGCTATCAAATTTAGCCAGATCAATCATTGAAACAAGGGACATCGGGTTTTCCCAGAAGCTGACCAACGCATTCATTTACTCCGGCAAAGACAGAGAAAGCAAACAGCTGGCCGTACTGATTGCAGAGCAGGGATTCATTATCAAGAACGACCTAATCTTGGCAAACCGTGCCGCCCTTGAATACAAGACGGGGCGATTCATATCGAAAAATTATGAAAAAGCCACGACAATCCTAACAAGTCCACTCCTTGCACACGTACCCATTTCAAAATTCTATCTAGCAGAAATCCTATTGGACGACAGCAATCCGAATAGGGACCCCAAAACAGCCAGACAACTACTTAACGAGTCAGCAGCCTCAGGCATAGAAGCGGCGAAGAAAAAGCTTAAGGAAATGATGTGAGCGCTTTGAAGTACAGATCAGATATTGATGGACTTCGGACGCTTGCCGTTATAGGGGTTATCCTTTTTCACCTGAGCGTGCCATTCATACCAGGTGGATTCGTTGGCGTTGACGTATTCTTTGTTATCTCTGGCTTTTTAATTACTGGCCTGATACGTGACGCGGTAACACGAGAGCAGTTTAGCTTCGCTAGTTTCTACATCAGACGCGCAAGACGACTGGTACCTGCGGCAGCGTGCACGATCATCGCTTCGTTCATCCTCTCGGCCCTCCTTCTATCTGCTGAGCACTTCAAGAACTCTGCCGCCGCCTCAGTGGCTGCGCTATTCTCGGCCTCCAACATATGGTTCTGGCTTGAGAGCGGTTACTTTGATTCATCAGCGCTGACCAAGCCCCTGCTTCACACCTGGACGCTTAGCGTCGAGGAACAGTTCTACATGGTATGGCCGGCCGCTCTGGTGTTTCTGCTATCAGCGCGCAGCCGCTGGGTTGCTCCTGCGATACTGTTCATCTCGGGCTGCATGAGCCTCTACTTCGCCTGGGCCTGGATCCGCCTCGACCCAATGTCACCGTTCTTCCTCATGCCTTTCCGGATCTATGAATTTGCGATTGGAGCGCTCCTTGTGTGGGCCCCGACAAACCGGATGCCCAACCCAGTCAACGAAGCCCTGCTCGTAGCCGGGATTGCCGCAATTATGTGGTGCATGGCGATATTCACCGAGAATACACCTTTCCCCTCATTCACAGCCCTTCTTCCCTGTGCCGCCGCTGCCTTGGTCATCTACTCAGGGGGCGCCAGGCGAATGGGGTGGCTGCTGAGAAACCGAGCAATGACATGGGTTGGCCAGCGGTCCTATTCCCTCTACCTGACACACTGGCCTGTCATCGTCTTCTACAACTACTACATCTTCACTCAGCCAAGCGCCTTGGACATAGTCCTAATGAGCGTGATTACCCTGGCGACTGCCCAAGCTCAGTACCGCTATGTTGAGGTGCCTCTGCGCATGCGTGGCGCCGCCAGCCCTACTGTGAGCAACAAGCGCTTTACTGCATACCTTGCAGCGCTAGCGAGCTTGCTGGTGGCTTGCGGCTTGACGGTTTATTTGCAGAACGGATGGGAATGGCGTATTGCGCCTGACGACCAGCGGGCGTCAGAGGTAACACAGACAATCGATTTACGTCGCAATGACTGGCACAACTCACTGATTTCTACCTACGCGAATTCCCATGATGTTGGATCGAGAAACCCAGATGCGAAGACCGCGCTCATAATCGGTGACAGCCACGCCGCGCACATCGGTGGGACATTCGACTATATCGGCAAAAAGTATAATATCAAAGTGACGCTCTGGTACTACGTAGGGTGCAACCCACTCTTCGGTACAACGCACATCTTTGCAGCACCCGATCCGCGCGAGGAAGGTTGCCGGATACAAAATAATGCTTGGGAGAACCACCTGAAGACAACCAAGTATGACTATGTGATCATTTCCTCACGGTGGGCGTGGGCCGTGGAACCGAGCCAATACGGCCCGTATAAAGTGCCGCAACAGTACATTGTGGACACCGCCAACCCAGTGAAAACAATCGAAGCCTCCAGAAAGGTCTTTGCGGAAAAACTGAGCAGCACGGTAGAGGCGGTACTGAAGAGCGCCGGGCAAGTGATTGTATTCGCACAGTCGCCGAACATTGGAAAGTCTCTGGATGGCTGCGACAATGTTCCAAGATATATTCTGAGCGAGCGCCAGATTATTGAGCGGTGTAAGTCCTTGGATAAGGCCACTGTCCTGCAACGACAGGCATTTACCAACAACGTGATTCGTAGCATCGCATCCACCCGGGAGCGGGTACACGCTGTCATTCCCACAGAGCTCTTCTGCGGCAATGAACAAGAAAACTGCGTAACGTCAGTCGACGGCTATCGACTATTCCAAGACGAGACTCATTTGACCGTCGAAGGCGCGAAGTATCTCGCAATGCAATGGGAGAAAACTGCAACATTCCCCTTTGGCAAGCTTGCCTCCAGTAAATAGCTCTCCCTCAGGGCGGCGCTAAAAACGGCCGCTCTATCACAGCATGCCGAGAGTCTGCGTACCACAGAATTTCAAAGCCGCGCGAGGCGCATCTCTGCAGTCGAAACAGCCCTGAGCGAAAGGGCCATGCCTGACCTTGCCCAAGCCAACGCACAGGGTGCCTGCCTTGGCCTATAGATGGAGCATGTTCTATTGCGTGGCGACATCGAGCGATGTGGAGATTTTGGTCGACCATGCCGCCAGCCAGCTGCCGGCCGAACTGGCCAGCTGTGCACAGCTGTGGAGTGCTCATCAGTCAGGGCCGCCCCCTACCACCGCTAGCCTGTAGCAGCCTGCCAAGGACTGGTGCGGCGGAGAGTTGCATTGCCCAAACATCAGAATCAAAAACGACGAAGCCCCCGAAAACTTTAACGTTTCCGGGGGCTTCGTCTACTTCGCGTATGGCGGAGAGATAGGGATTTGAACCCTAGGTACTGTTGCCAGTACAACGGATTTCGAATCCGTCCCGTTCGACCACTCCGGCATCTCTCCAATGCCGCGCATCATACCAGCGAATTCTGAAAACGCAAACCTTTATTTTCAAAAAAATCGCGTGGTATCAGGCGCTTGCGTGAACGCGCCGGTTACAGCGGCACGCCCAGGCGCTTGGCAACTTCTTCGTAGGCTTCGATTACGTCGCCCAGGCCCTGGCGGAAGCGGTCCT
Organism: Pseudomonas sp. NPDC087029; assembly: GCF_044745345.1. Classification (NCBI taxonomy): domain Bacteria; kingdom Pseudomonadati; phylum Pseudomonadota; class Gammaproteobacteria; order Pseudomonadales; family Pseudomonadaceae; genus Pseudomonas; species Pseudomonas sp. NPDC087029. The sequence continues at coordinate 190,433 of NZ_JBIVAB010000003.1, forward strand.
TGTCCATCTTCTTGCGGGTTTCCTTGTCCCACAGGCGGCAGCCGTCGGGGCTGAACTCGTCACCCAGGACGATCTGGCCGTGGAACACGCCGAACTCCAGCTTGAAGTCGACCAGCAGCAGGCCAGCATCGTCGAACAGCTTGCTCAGCACTTCGTTGACCTTCAGCGACAGCTTCTTCATCTCCACCAGCTGCTCGGCGGTGCCCCAGCCGAACGCGACAACGTGGGATTCGTTGATGAAGGGGTCGCCCTTCTCGTCGTTCTTCAGGAACAGCTCGAAGGTGGACGGCTCCAGCTTGATGCCCTCCTCCACGCCCAGGCGCTTGACCAGGCTGCCGGCGGCATAGTTACGCACCACGCACTCGACCGGGATCATGTCCAGCTTCTTCACCAGGCACTCGTTGTCGCCCAGCAGCTTGTCGAACTGGGTCGGCACGCCGGCTTCTTCGAGCTTCTGCATGATGAAGGCGTTGAACTTGTTGTTCACCATGCCCTTGCGGTCGAGTTGTTCGATGCGCTTGCCGTCGAACGCCGAGGTGTCGTTACGGAACAGCAGGATCAAGCGGTCGGCGTCGTCGGTCTGGTAAACCGATTTGGCTTTGCCGCGGTAGAGTTCGTCGCGTTTTTCCATGGTGGAGGGCTCCGCTTGCTTGAGTGTTGGGCTAGGCGATTTCGCGCCAGTCGAGCCCATGTTCCTGATTCGCCACCTGGAGCCAGTCCGGGTCGCACCCAAGGGTGTCGACAAAGCACTGGCGGGCCAGTTGTGGCAGGTTGTTCTTGCTGCTGAGGTGGGCCAGCACCAGGTGTTGCAGGTTGCTCCAGCCCAACTCTTGCACCAGGCTCGCGGCCTGGTGGTTGTTCAAATGGCCTTGCATGCCGCCCACGCGCTGCTTGAGGAAGTACGGGTAGTGCCCGCGCGCCAGCAGGTCGCGGCAGTGGTTGGCTTCGATCAGCAGGGCGTCCAGGCCTTGGTAGCGCTCCAGCAACCGGGTGTCGTAAGAGCCCAGGTCGGTGAGCATGCCAAAGCGCCGGCGGCCGTCGCTGAGCACATACTGCAGCGGCTCGTAGGCATCGTGCTCGACCCGCGCCGCGCTCACGTCCAGGCAGCCGATGCGCAAGGTGTCGCCACAGGCGAGAAAACCGGCCACCTCCACCGGCTTGCGCAGGCCGCGCAAGGTCCCTTGGCTGAGGTAGACCGGTACATTGTAGCGCCGTGACAGCAAGCCCACCCCATGCACATGGTCGGCATGTTCGTGGGTGACCAGTACCGCGCTCAACTGCGCCGCCGACACCCCGAGCAGCGCCAGGCGCCGCTCGGTTTCGCGCAGGGAAAAGCCGCAATCGACCAGGATGAACGTGTCACCACTGGCGATCAGCGTGCCATTTCCCTGGCTGCCGCTTCCAAGTACCGCGAAGCGCACTTAACCCAGGTGGTCCTGAATGGCGCTCAGCACGCGGCGGGCGACATCGGCCGGGGCCACGGTGTTGATGTTCTTCTCGACGGTAACCTGCACGCTCTCACCCACCTTGCTCAGGCGGACCTGGTAGCGCTCGGCACGGGCTTCACGCTCTTCCTTGGTCGGCTCGCTGCCGAACATGCGGCTGAAGAAGCCCGGCTGGTTCTGCTTGTCGTCCGGCTTTTCCGACAGGTTGATGTAGTACAGGCCCAGGCTGCGGTTGATGTCCTCGACACGCCACTCGCCACCCTGCTCCAGGGCACGGCCCACGCCGGACCAGGCGCGGTCCAGGTCGGCGCCCAGGTACAGCACCGGGTTGCCGCTGCCGTCTTCGCTCAGGCTGACGCGGCTTGGCGCGTCGAAGTCGCGCGCGGCCAGCAGCGAAACCGAACCGCCCTTCTCGGCGCTGCGGTTCATGCTGGCGAGCATTTCGTCGACCAGCAGCGCATCGGCGCCGGTGTTGCTGGAGCTGGACGGGAATGCGGTGTCGGCCGTGCTGCCCGCCGGGCGCTCGACGCTGACGATGTACACCTCAGAGGTGTTGCGCTGCACGCCAGGCTCCATGCGAACACGCACGCGCACTTCGCTGTCACCGCTGCTGGCGGTGCTGGCCAGGCGCTGGCCGAGCGATGCCGACAGTTCGTCGAAACGCTGCCAGGTGGTGTTGAATTCGCCGGTTTGCGGGCGCTCTTCAGCGATGCGGAAACCGTTGTCCTCGAAGAACTGACGGGCCACCGGCCAGACTTCGGCCGGCGAGCGCTGGGCCAGCACCCAACGGCTGCTGCCGCTGCGCTGCAGGGTGAAATCGCTGACTTCGGCACCGCCAACCAACGGCTGCGGGCGCGGCACTTCGAACTCGCCGGTGGCGCGGTCGTCGGCCACGTTGCGCGGGATCGGCAGCAGCGGGTCGAGGCGCTTGACGCTGCTGGCGTCTGGCGGCAGCTGCATCGGCGCGGTGGGGTGGGCCTGCAGGTAATCGCTGCCGCGGTCGCGGAAATAGCCATCCTCGCCCCACAGCCAGCCACACCCACTGGTGCTGGAGATAATCAGGGCGAGCGCGGAAAGACCAGCCAGTCGCTTCATGCGGTGTACTTCCTCTTAAACCAGTACGCCGGACTGGCGCAAGGCAGTACGGACTTTTTCGTGACAACCTTCGCTCAGCCAGGTCAGCGGCAGGCGAATGCCTTTGTGCATCAGGCCCATTTCCACCAGCGCCCATTTCACTGGGATCGGGTTGGCTTCGCAGAACAGGTCCTTGTGCAGCGGCATGAGTTTTTCGTTGATCGCGCGGGCCTTCTCGGCATTGCCCTCAAGGGCGGCCTCGCACAGATCGGCCATTTCGCGCGGGGCGACGTTGGCGGTAACGGAGATGTTGCCCTTGCCGCCCATCAGGATCAGCTCGACGGCGGTCGGGTCATCGCCGGACAGGACGATGAAGTCTTCGCTCACGCCTTCGATGATGGCCTTGGCGCGCACCAGGTCGCCGGTGGCTTCCTTGATGCCGATGATGTTCGGCACGCTCGACAGGCGGATCACGGTCTCGGCCTGCATGTCGCAGGAGGTGCGGCCGGGTACGTTGTAGAGGATCTGCGGGATGTCGACGGCTTCGGCGATGTGCTTGAAGTGCTGGTACAGGCCTTCCTGGGTCGGCTTGTTGTAGTACGGCACCACCAGCAGGCAGGCGTCGGCGCCGGCGTTCTTGGCGTTCTGCGTCAGGTGCACGGCTTCGGCGGTGGAGTTGGCGCCGGTGCCGGCAATCACCGGGATCGGCTTCTTGCTGTGCTTGACGCGCTCGACCACATGCTTGATGACCAGGATGTGTTCTTCGACATCCAGCGTGGCGGACTCACCGGTGGTGCCGACAGCGACGATCGCGTGGGTGCCATTTTCCAGGTGGAAGTCTACAAGTTTGTCGAGGCTGCCCCAGTCAAGACGCCCTTGTGCATCCATGGGTGTGACCAATGCCACCATACTGCCCGCAATCATGTAACTGCTCCTGCCGGAAAAAGAGAGCGGTAATGGTACTGGGGGCATCGGCCTTGCACAAGCGAAGCAGGCGGGCGGAGCATTCCCCTCGGCGCCTTATTTCGCTACCCTTGGCCCTTTGATCGGTGCAGCGCGGCCCGCCGGGCCGTCGACCCTGCTCCCCGGCCTGCGTCCACGTCCTCGCTTGCGAGCCCCGGGCCCTGCCGACAGGAGGCTTTTGCCCGTCCTGCATCGACCGCTCATCGCTTTAGGAATGCTGCATGTCCACCCCCACCGTCCGCGAACAATTCCTCGTCATCAGCGCCTTGGGCCCCAACCCGATGGAGCTGGCCAACGTCCTCAGCCGCGCCGCCTTCGAAAACCGCTGCGCGGTGGTCACCTCGCGCCTGAGCCGGCATGGCGAGACCAGCGCCCTGGTCCTGCAGGTGGGCGGTAGCTGGGACGCCCTGGCGCGCCTCGAATCCACCCTGCCGGGCCTGGGCAAGAAGCACGGCCTGACCCTCGACGTGGTGCGCAGCGCCGACCAGGAGGTACGCCCACAGGCCCTGCCTTACGTGGCCTACGTCAGCGCCGCCTACCGCCCGGACATCATCAACGAGCTGTGCCAGTTCTTCCTCGACCACCGCGTCGAGCTCGAAGCCATGACCTGCGACACCTACCTGGCGCCGCAGACCGGCAGCAGCATGCTCAATGCCCAGTTCACCGTGATCCTGCCGGCCGGCACCCAGATCAGCTGGCTGCGCGACCAGTTCCTGGACTTTGCCGACGCCCTGAACCTGGACGCGCTGATCGAACCTTGGCGCCCACAGAACCCCGTGTAAGGAAACCTGCCATGGCTGTAGCAATCGACCAACCCGTCGCCGACTTCCAGGCCCAGGCCACCAGCGGCCAGGCCGTGAGCCTGAGCGGGCTCAAGGGCCAGCAGGTGGTGCTGTATTTCTACCCCAAGGACAGCACCCCGGGCTGCACCACCGAAGGCCAGGGTTTCCGTGACCAGCATGCAGCCTTTGCCGCGGCCAACACCGTGGTGTTCGGCGTGTCGCGCGATGGCATCAAGTCGCACGAGAACTTCAAGGCCAAGCAGGGCTTCCCCTTCGAGCTGATCAGCGACAAGGACGAGGCGCTGTGCCAGCTGTTCGACGTGATCAAGCTGAAGAAGCTGTATGGCAAGGAATACATGGGCGTGGACCGCAGCACCTTCCTGATCGACAAGGATGGTGTGCTGCGCCAGGCGTGGCGTGGGGTGAAGGTGCCGGGGCATGTGGATGCCGTGTTGGCGGCGGCCCAGGCGCTGGATAAAGCCTGAGAACGAACGGGGCCGCTTCGCGCCCCATCGCCGGCAAGCCGGCTCCCACAGGTACAGCGTGCACCGCACCTGTGGGAGCCGGCTTGCCGGCGATGGGGCGCGAAGCGGCCCCGATTGCATTCAGAGTATCGGTGACACACTCGGCTCCTGCCGCGGCCAGGCATCCAGCACGGCCTTGATCAGCGTCGCCAGCGGGATGGCGAAGAAGATCCCCCAGAACCCCCACAACCCGCCAAACAGCAGCACCGCGCAGATGATCGCCACCGGGTGCAGGCTCACCGCCTCGGAGAACAGCAGCGGCACCAGCACGTTGCCATCGAGGGCCTGGATGATCGCGTACACCGTCATCAGGTAGATGAACTGGTCGCCCCAGCCCCACTGGAACAGCGCAATCAGCGTCACCGGCACAGTCACCACCACCGCCCCCACATATGGCACCACCACCGACAAACCCACCAGCAGCGCCAGCAAGGCGGCATAGTTGAGCCCCAGGCTGATGAAGGCAATATAGGTGGCGACCCCGCAAATCAGGATCTCGATGCCCTTGCCGCGGATGTAGTTGGCGATCTGCCGGTTCATCTCGCTGCCCACCCGGTTGAGCAGGCTGCGCTGGCGCGGCAGGTAGCCGCTGACCCAGCGCCCGATCAGCTCGCGGTCCTTGAGGAAGAAGAACACCAGGATCGGCACCAGCACCAGGTAGATCATGGCGCTGACCAACAACGGCAGGCTCGACAAGGAGAAGGTCAGCGCCCACTGGCCGAACTTGCCGATCTCGCCACGCACCGACTCGATGGCGCGCAGCACCTGCTCGTCCGACACCAGGTGCGGGTAGCGCTCCGGCAACAGCAACAGCAGCGATTGCCACTTGCTGAGCATGCCCGGCAATTCGTTGAACAGGGTGATCAGCTGGTGCCACAGCAGCGGCACCAGCACCAATAGGAACACCGCCAGCGCCCCCATGAACAGGGCGAACACCAGCATCACCGCGAGCCGGGTCGGCACCCGGATGCGCTCCAGGGCATTGACCAGGCCCTGCATCAGAAACGCCAGCACCATCCCCGCCAGCACCGGCGCGAGCATGCCGCCAAGGGTCAGGACCGCGGTGAAGGCCAGGAACAGCAGCACCGCCAGCACCACCGCCTCTTCATCGGAGAAGTAGCGATGCAGCCAGTCGCGAAGCACTTTGAACATTGACGATCCTTGATTGAGACTCAGGCCTTGCGCAGCCAGTAGGTATAGGTGCCGGCCTCGGCCGTTTCACGCAGCAGCGTATGACCGGCCAACTGGGCAAAAGTGCGGAAGTCGCGCTGGGAACCGGCGTCGGTGGCGATCACCTTGAGCACCGCACCACTGCCCAGGCGATTGAGCTCCATCTTCGCCTTGAGCAGTGGCAGTGGGCAGTTCAGCCCGCTGGCGTCGAGTTCGGCGTCGCAGGTCAGGGTGTCATTCATCGGGGCATTCTCCACAGGCGGGGCAGACAGGCTGGCTAGGATACCGCCACTGGTCGCCAACGTGTGAGCCGGCTACAGTAGGTGCTTTATCCGACGCGAGCTTCGTGCATGAACCTACTGCGCCCCACCCTGCTGACGCTGGCCTGCCTGATGGCCCTCCCCGGCCATGCTGACGACCTGCCATCGCTGGGCGACGCCAGTTCCGCGATCGTCTCGCCACAGCAGGAACACCAGCTCGGCCGCGCCTGGCTGAGCCTGCTGCGCGGCCAGGTCAACCAGCTGAACGACCCGCAGCTCAAGGACTACGTCGAGACCACCGTGTACCGCCTGGCCGAAACCAGCCAGCTGCAGGACCGACGCCTGGAATTCATCCTCATCGACAGCAAGGAACTCAACGCCTTCGCCGCCCCCGGCGGCATCGTCGGGGTCAACGGCGGCCTGTTCCTCAACGCCCAGACCGAAGGCGAATACGCCTCGGTGCTGGCGCACGAACTGGCGCACTTGTCGCAACGCCACTTCGCCCGCGGCGTCGAAGCCCAGCAACGCATGCAGCTGCCGATGATGGCCGCGCTGCTGGCCGGTATCGTGCTGGCAGCAGGCGGCGCGGGCGACGCCGGTATCGGCATGATTGCCGGCACCCAGGCCGCGGCGATTCAGGAACAGCGGCGCTTCTCCCGGCAGAACGAGCAGGAAGCCGACCGTGTCGGCATCCAGAACCTGGAAAAGGCCGGTTACGACCCGCGCAACATGCCGACCATGTTCGAACGCCTGGCGCGCCAGTACCGTTACGATGCCAAGCCGCCCGAATTCCTGCTGACTCACCCGGTGACCGAATCGCGTATCGCCGACACCCGCAACCGCGCCGAGCAGGCGCCCAAGGGCGGCGTCGAAGACAGCCAGCGCTACCAGCTGATTCGCGCACGCGTGGCGCTCACCTATGAAGGCACGCCCGGCCTTGCCGCCAAGCGCTTCCGCGCCCAGCTCGACGAAGACCCGAAGCTCGATGCAGCCCGCTATGGCCTCGCCCTGGCGCAGATCAAGGGCGGTCAGCTCAACGAAGCACGCGAGAACCTCAAGCCGCTGCTGGCCAAGGCGCCCAACGACATCACCTACAACCTGGCGCAGATCGACCTGGACATCACCAACAACCGCCTGGCCGATGCCCAGCAGCGCGCCGAGCGCATGCAAGGCCTGTATCCGGGCAACTACCCGCTCAAGCAGGTGCGCGCCGACCTGCTGGTCAAGCAGAACAAACCCGCCGAGGCGGAGCAGGTATTGAACGATCTGCTCAAGAGCCGCCCGGACGATCCGGATGTGTGGTACGACATGGCCGAAGTGCGCGGGCTGTCGGGCAACACCATTGGCCTGCATCGGGCGCGGGCCGAGTACTTCACCCTGGTGGGGGATTTCGACCAGGCGATCCAGCAGCTCGATTACGCCAAGCGCCGTGCCGGGGGTAATTTCCCGCTGGCATCGCAGATCGACCAGCGCCAGCGCGAGATCATGGAGCAGCGGCGCATGGTGCAGGAGATGATGGGGCGGTGAGATTCCGGGGGGCGCTTTGCGCCCCCGACAATGTCAAGCGTTACCCGAAAGCCTCAGCCGCGCCGCCTGGGTAAAGTCCAGCATCCGGTTCAACGGCTTGATCGCCTTGGGCACCAACGCCGGGTCGACGAAAATCTCGTTGCTCCCGTTACGCAGGCAATCCAGCACCCGCTCCAGGGTATTCATCGCCATCCACGGGCAGTGCGCGCAGCTGCGGCAGGCCGCGCCGTTGCCGGCGGTCGGCGCCTCGACGAACTCCTTGTCCGGGCACAGCTGCTGCATCTTGTAGAAGATGCCGCGGTCGGTGGCGACGATGAAGGTCTTGTTCGGCAGCGTCTGCGCAGCCTTGATCAGCTGGCTGGTGGAGCCCACCGCGTCGGCCAGTTCGATCACCGCTTCCGGCGACTCGGGGTGCACCAGGATCGCGGCGTCCGGGTACAGCGCCTTCATGTCGGCCAGCTGGCGCGACTTGAACTCTTCGTGGACGATGCACGCACCGTCCCACAGCAGCATGTCGGCACCGGTCTGCTTCTGGATGTAGCGGCCCAGGTGCTGGTCCGGCCCCCAGATGATGGTTTCGCCGTTGTCCATCAGGCTTTCGACGATCTCCAGCGCACAGCTCGAGGTCACCACCCAGTCGGCCCGGGCTTTGACTGCCGCCGAGGTATTGGCGTAGACCACCACGGTGCGTTCCGGATGCTGGTCGCAGAAGGCCGAGAACTCTTCGACCGGGCAGCCCAGGTCGAGCGAGCAGGTGGCCTCCAGGGTCGGCATCAGCACGCGTTTTTCCGGGGTGAGGATCTTGGCCGTTTCGCCCATGAAGCGCACGCCGGCGACGATCACCGTTTCGGCGGGGTGGTTCTTGCCGAAGCGGGCCATTTCCAGCGAGTCGGAAACGCAGCCACCGGTTTCTTCGGCCAGCGCCTGGATCACCGGGTCACAGTAATAGTGGGCGACCAGCACGGCGTTCTGCGCCTTCAGCTCGGCAGCGATGGCCGCACGGTATTCGGCCTCCTGCTCGGCGGTCAGCGGGTTGGGCTGCTTGGCATCGAGGTGGGCCTGAACCAACAGGCGTTCGGAAATCTGGGTCATGATCGCGGGACCTGCAGGCGCGCATGCGCGTCGAATCGAGTGTACCACCCGGCCCTGGCAGATCGGCTAAGGGGGCCGGACGGCAGGCATGCCGCCACGGCCCTCTGCGGGCGCGGATTATTATCGGACGCCGAAGGCTACAGACAATCAAGGGATTTCTAAAGCGGTTTTTGTGTTGCCTGAAGGGCCCTATCGCCGGCAAGCCGGCTCCCGCAGGTGTTGCTGTGGGAGCCGGCTTGCCGGCGATAGGGCCTTTGCAGATCAACCCTGCGGCTGCATCGCCGCAAAGTGCGCCGCCAGGATCATGGCGAACTCCTCGACGGTCATCTTCTTGCCGTTGAAGTCGACCATGCCATCGGCATAGTGCAGGCTCGATACCACGTCGTTGCCCTGCACGGTGGCCATGCCGCTCTGCAGCGCCATCATGCCGACCATCTCACCGGCCTGGCTGGATTGCATGGCAATCGCCTGGGCGTCGGTCTGCCCTTCGAGCAAGGCCTGCAGGGTCGCCAGGTCGCCGATCATCGGCTTGGACAGCGAGAGCTTGCTCTTGACCTGGGTGATCAGCTGCTTGCCAAGCTGGTCGGGCGGCAGGTCGAAGGACGTCGGGCTGGCGAAGTCCATCGACAGGTTGAAGCGGCTTTCGCCATTGGCCGTCTTGAACGACAGGTTCTCCACCGCCACCTGCGGCTTGGACGCCAGCAACTGCTGCAGGTCGCCCTGGAACTTGGCCTTCTCGGCCTCGTCCATCTGGATTTGCGGCACGGGCTCGCCAGCGGCGGCAGCCGCCTCGAACTCCGGCAAGTGCGCCTGGTACCACTGCGACAACGCCTGCAGGGCCGGGGCATTGATCGACTTGATGCTCACCGCCAGCTGGCCACTGCCGACCGCGCGGCCGTCCCAGGTAATGTCCGCCACCTTGTAGTCCACGCGGCCACCCACGGTGCCCGGGCCATCGAGGGTCTGCAGGGCATTCTGCTCGATGCCCTTGAGCAACAGCACCTGTTGCTTGGGCCCCAGCGTGGCCTTGGCCTCGGCCAGCAGCAGGTCGACATTGCCGACATAGACCATGTCGTGCTCGGTAGCCGCCAGGTTGCCGCCAATCTTCAGGCCTTGCAGCTCGAAGGTTGCAGGCGGGTGGTCAGCGCCTACCAGCTTGATGTCCAAGCGCTCGGCAGCGCCATGGAATTTCGAGGCCTTGCCGTCCCGGTCGCCCGCAGCTTCCAGGTGCATGCCCGAAAAATCGACGCTGCTGCCGTTGCCGTCCTTGAAGTTGAACGGGGCCACCTGGACGACGCTGTCGACGCTGCCGCCGTAGCCCAGGCTGACCTGCGCAGTCACCGGTGGCTTGTCGCCCGTGGCGGCGAACCAGGGCGCGGTGAAGTCGTCTTTTTGCAGCACGCTGTTGCTGGTGGCCATCACCGGCATCAGCTTCAGGGCCTTGACCCGCGACCAGGGGAACGGGCCGTGTTCGATCTGGTCGGTGAGGCCGACCTCGAAGTTGACCGCTTCGCCATGGCCGACGTTGATGTCCTTGGCCTTGACGCGATACTGCGCGGTGCTGGTGAAGAAGTGCTGCTCGAGCCCGACCAGCTCGATGGTCACGCTGCCGCCGGTGCCGACCAGGGCCTTTTTCAGCTCGGCATTGCCCAGGCTCACGGAGTGTTCCAGCTCGGCAGGAAGCTGCTTGCCGGTGTACCAGGCGCCAGCGGTGGTTGCGACGGCAATGGCGATGGCCAGGCCGGAAAGGATGCCTACTGATTTCTTCATGAATTGAACCGATCGATGTCCATATGGGGTGGGCTTGCAGCCGGGCGGCCGCGCAGGTTGCAAAGGATATCACCGCACCCCTGGCGAAAGGATGGCCACTGCGACGAAATGGGTCGTTTCGGCGGCATCTTGCAGCCGTGTTCAGCACCGCCCTATTCGTTCAATTTTACGAACATTCGCATCGATCGAAATCGCAAAAAACCGCGCAAAAACCGAACATATCGGCCTTTTAACCGATAAATGTTTCAGTTTGGCAACATCTTGTCATGTTTAACTTGACACCCACCCGGCCATCGTTTTTTATTTTCACCACCTTGCCCAGCGCCACTCCACGAAGAAGAAAAGCCGCGCCGTCATGATGCCTCATCGCCCCTGCCCGCACGCTCCACCTTCCTAGCCCAGGCTCTGCCAGCTCGACAACGGCGCCTCGCCCGCGCCTACCTCTGCTCCAACAATAAAAGGTGAACAACATGGAGCCCACCCGCTCGCCCGCGCTGCACGCGCAATCCACTGCACCCGTCGTTCACGCCCAGCAGCAGGAGCCATGCCAGCATGCAGCCTGACCACAGCGCCACCGGCAACGGCCAACTCCGTAAAACCCTGCGCCTCTGGCACGTGATCATCATCGGCCTGGCCTACCTGACGCCGATGACCGTGTTCGACACCTTCGGCATCGTCTCCGGCATCACCTCCGGGCATGTGCCCAGCGCCTACATCCTGGCGCTGGCCGGCATCCTGTTCACCGCCGTGAGCTACGGCACCCTGGTGCGCCGCTTCCCGCAATCGGGGTCGGCCTATACCTACACCCAACGCGCGATCAACCCGCACGTGGGCTTCCTGGTCGGCTGGTCGTCGCTGCTCGACTACCTGCTGCTGCCGATGGTCAACGCCCTGCTGGCCAAGCTCTACCTGTCGGCCATGTTCCCTGAAGTGCCGGAGTGGATCTGGGTGGCCGGCTTCGTCACCCTGATCAGCCTGATCAACATGCGCAGCGTCAACCTGGTGGCGCATTTCAACCTGCTGTTCGTGGCGGTGCAGGTGGCGATCATCGCCGTGTTCATCTACCTCTGCGTGCGCGGCCTGGACCAGGGCGAAGGCCTGGGTACCACCTGGAGCCTGATCCCGTTTGCCGACGGCCAGACCCAGCTCAGCGCACTGGCCGCCGGGGCCACCATCCTGTGCTTCTCGTTCCTGGGCTTCGACGCCGTGACCTGCCTGTCGGAAGAAACCCAGAACCCTAGCAAGACCATTCCGCGGGCGATCTTCCTCACCGCGCTGATCGGCGGCTGCGTGTTCATCACCGTGTCGTACTTCATCCAGGCCTACTTCCCGACCATGACGCGCTTCCACGACCAGGAAGCCGCCCTGCCGGAAATCGCGCTGTATGTCGGCGGCAAACTGTTCCAGTCGATCTTCATCGCCTGCACCGTGATCAACACCATCGCCTCGGGCCTGGCCTCGCAGACCAGCGTTTCGCGCCTCTTGTACGTGATGGGCCGCGACAACGTGATTCCGGCCAGCATCTTTGCCCGCCTGCACTCGCGCTACAAAACGCCGGTGCTGAACATCGCGGTGGTCGGGCTGATCTCGCTGTCGGCGATCTTCTTCGACCTGGTGACCGCCACCTCGATCATCAACTTCGGCGCACTGGTGGCCTTCAGCTTCGTCAACCTGTCGGTGATCAACCACTGCTACCTGCGTGAAGGCCAGCGCCAAGGCTGGACCAACAAGCTCAAGTACCTGGTGTTGCCGACCATCGGCTTCTGCATCATCGTGTCGCTGTGGCTCGACCTGAACGCTCACTCGCTGTTGTTCGGCGGGGTCTGGGCGCTGGTTGGCGTGCTGTACCTGGCCTGGCTGACCAAAGCCTTCACCGCCGCGCCACCGAACTACGTTGCCGAATGACTTACGCCGCCCACAACGCCCGCTGACATGCGGGCGTTGTTCTTGATCGAAAAGGACTGCCCTCATGCCGCTGCGTCGCCTCTCCATCCAATGGAAGATCACCCTGCTCGCGGGCCTGTGCCTGCTGGCCATCGTCGCCTTGCTGGTTGCCACCTCGCTGACCCAGGCGCGCAGCAGCGCGGCGCTGGTCAGCCAGGCCAACAGCGAGATGCTCGATCACAGCGCCCGCCTGCGCCTGCAGGCCCACGCCGAAACCCAGGCGCTGCGCATCCAGCGCTACTTCATGGATGCCTACCAGTACGCCAACGGCTTCGCCCGCCTGGCACAGGTGCTGAAGGCGCGTGGCGGCAATGACCTGCGCGCCGAACTGACCCGCCAGGCCCACGCCAGCCTCGCCGGCAACCCGGACGTGATCGGCCTGTACCTGGTGTTCCAGCCCAACGCCCTGGACCACCAGGACAGCCAGTTCGTCGGCCAGGACAGCGCCGGCAGCAACGAAAGCGGGCGTTTCTCGCTGTACTGGTCGCAACCCAGCCCCGGCACCCTGGAGCTGGAAGCCATGCCCGAATCGATGCTCAACGATGCGAGCCTAGGCACCAATGGCGCGCCCAAGAACCGCTGGCTGACCTGCCCCCTGGAAACGGCCAGGGCCTGCGTGCTCGAGCCCTACCTGGATGAGGTCAATGGCCACCAGGTGCTGATGACCAGCATTGCCCTGCCGCTTTTGGAGAACGGCAAGGTGGTCGGCGTGGTCGGCCTGGACATCGGCCTGGACAACCTGCAGCAGCTGAGCCTGCAAGGCCGCCAGGACCTGTTCGACGGCCAGGGCCAGGTCAGCATCGTCAGCGCCAGCGGCCTGCTCGCCGGCAACAGCCGCGACAGCGCCAAGCTCGGCGCGCCGCTGGACCAGGCCGTGGCCAACGGCGTGCTGCGCGTGGCCCGGCCGTTCTCGCCAATCCCCGACGCCGCCCCTTGGCAAGTGCTGCTGGAACTGCCAGAGGCCGTGCTGCAGGCCCCTGCGGTGGCCCTCAACCAACGCCTGGACGCGCACAACCAGAGCGCCAACCTGACCGGCCTGCTGATCGGCCTGGGCGCGGCGGTAGTCGGCCTGCTGCTGGTCTGGCTGACTGCCCGTGGCGTGACCCGGCCGATCCTCGCCGTGGCCGCACGGCTCAAGGACATCGCCAGCGGCGAAGGCGACCTCACCCGTCGCCTGGACTACGCCCGCGACGACGAACTGGGCCAGCTCAGCGGCTGGTTCAACCGCTTCCTCGACAAACTGCAGCCGGTGATTGCCCAGGTCAAAGGCTCGCTGCACGAAGCCCGCGGCACCGCCGACCAGTCCGCCGCCATCGCCAGCCAGACCAGCAGCGGCATGCAGCAGCAACAACGCGAGATCGAGCAGGTGGCCACCGCCGCCAACGAGATGAGCGCCACCGCCCAGGACGTCGCCCACAATGCCGCGCAAGCGGCCCAGGCAGCGCGGGGCGCCGACCAGGCCAGCCGCGAAGGCCTGCAACTGATCGCCAGCACCCGCCAGGCCATCGACCAGCTGGCGGCCGGCATGAACACCGCCATGGACGAAGCCCGCGCTCTGGAAAACCGCAGCGAGCAGATCGGCTCGGTCCTGGAGGTGATCCGCGCCATTGCCGAGCAGACCAACCTGCTGGCGCTCAACGCCGCGATCGAAGCCGCCCGCGCTGGCGAGGCCGGGCGTGGCTTTGCCGTGGTCGCCGACGAAGTGCGCAGCCTGGCCCAGCGCACCCAGGTGTCGGTGGAAGAGATTCGCCAGGTGATCGAAGGCCTGCAGCAAGGCACCCAGGATGTGGTCGGCGCCATGCATGATGGCCAGCGCCAGGCCCAGGCCAGTGCAACGCGCATGGAGCAGGCGCTGCCGGCGCTGCAGCGCATTGGCGAGGCGGTGACGGTGATCAGTGACATGAACCTGCAGATTGCTTCGGCGGCCGAAGAACAGAGCGCGGTGGCCGAAGAAGTGAACCGCAACGTGGCCGGCATCCGCGATGTGACAGAATCGCTGTCGGGCCAGGCCGATGAATCCGCGCGGATCAGCCAGGCCTTGAACCGCTTGGCCAATCAGCAGCAAGCTTTGATGGAACAGTTCCGCGTCTAGTCTGTAATGGCCCTATCGCCGGCAAGCCGGCTCCCACAGGCACCCCCGCGGGATTCGATAGGGCCTGCACAGGCAACCCACTTTCTGAAATGAGTTCTACCCATGCAATCCCCCAACAAACCACCCTTCTTCGACATCACCAGCGAACAGGGCCTTTTACGCACCTCGATCGCCGTCACCCTGTTCATCGCCACCATCGGCATCGCCTTCGGCCTGGCCTCGGGTTCGTTCTCGATCGTCTTCGACGGCGTCTACTCGCTGGTCGACGCCAGCATGAGCGGCCTGTCGCTGGTGGTGGTCAAGCTGATCACCTCGCACGCCACCAGCCTGCAGCTGTCGCGCAAGCTGCGCGAGCGCTTCACCATGGGCTTCTGGCACCTGGAGCCGATGGTGCTGGCGCTCAACGGCATCCTGCTCAGCGGCGTGGCCATCTACGCGCTGATCAACGCCGTCAGCAGCCTGCTCGAAGGCGGCCGCCACCTGGAGTTCGGCATCGCGATGATCTACGCGGTGCTGACGGTGATCGCCTGCGCCACCATCGCCGTGGTGGAAAACCGCGCCAACCGCAAGCTCAAATCCGACTTCGTGCGCATGGACGTCAAGGGCTGGATCATGTCGGCCAGCATCACCGCGGCCTTGCTGATCGCCTTCTGCTTTGGCTATGCGGTGCAGGGCACCTCGCTGGAATGGGTGTCGCCGTACATCGACCCGGCGGTACTGGCGCTGGTGTGCCTGGTGATCATCCCGCTGCCACTGTCGGTGGTGCGCCAGGCCATGTCGGAAATCTTCCTGGTGACCCCTGGCGACCTCAAGCAGCACGTCGACGAAGTATCACGCGCGTTCGTCAGCAAGCACGGGTTGCAGTCGTACCGGGCCTACGTGGCCAAGGTCGGGCGCTCGCGGGAGATCGAGCTGTATTTCATCGTGCCCAAGAGCATGGGCGCCAAGTCCATCGACGAGTGGGACGCGCTGCGCAACGAGATTGGCGACGCCGTGGGTGGCGAAGGGCCGGATCGCTGGATCACCGTGGTGTTCACCGGTGATCCTGAGTGGGCCGAGTAACCGCAAGGCCGGCCACCTCGCTTGAAAACAACTGCGCCTTGACCTCGTAGCGCTTGCCCAGGATTTCGCCCATGCCGAGCCAGTTCACGCCTTCGTAGGTCAGGCGCACACTGCCGCCGTCCAGGGTGAACGCGTAACCGCCATCAGAAATGAACCGGTAGCCCTGGGCGTTCACCGCGAGCAGCCGGTAGCCATTGGCCGAAGGCGAGTAAAGCGCCTGGACCCGCTTCAGGTAATGCGGGGCCATTGCGCCGAACATCGATTTCACCGACCGCGCGTAGTCATCCAGGGGCAGGCCTTCATAGCGCTCCAGGGCACCTGCGATCAGCGCGAAATATTCGGCATTGGCACGTGCGATGGACATCTTCACCGCCAGCAGCGTCATCAGCTTCTGGTTGTCCACGGCCTCGCCGTCGGGGGTTGCCCCCGCCTTCGCCTTGCCAACCGTGCCTGGCACCCGGACGGTGTAATCGGCCGGATCAAGCGGCGTGAAGACGCTGGCGGCGACATAACTGGCGCACGCCAACTGGCGGCCGGGCTGGTCATCATTGACCAGCATCGAAAGCGGATGGCCATTGGCAGGGATTGCCCCTGGTTTGAGCCCATCCTGCTCCAGGCTTCGCCAGATCTGCTCCTGGCTCACCTCGCCGCGGGCCAGCAGGCACACGCGCTGGATGACCGACTCATCGAACGTCGCATCCAGCTTCGGCGCCATCGACTTGACCGCACTCTGCACGATGGGCAGGGCGGGCACCGACGTGGTGTGCTGCGTGAGCAGCGTGGGCTTGGCGGAACCAAGCGGGCCAACAAGCTGATCGCAACCGGGCAGTGCCGCCAGGGCGATCAGGGCCAGCGCAAAGCGTGCAGGTAGTTTCACATTCATGCTCCTCATGAACCTGGCGGCGCTTGGCCGCCAGGTGTCCATCGCCGTGTGCTGTCGCTTCAGAACTGGTAGC
Organism: Pseudomonas sp. NPDC087029; assembly: GCF_044745345.1. Taxonomy (NCBI): domain Bacteria; kingdom Pseudomonadati; phylum Pseudomonadota; class Gammaproteobacteria; order Pseudomonadales; family Pseudomonadaceae; genus Pseudomonas; species Pseudomonas sp. NPDC087029. Next base: position 207,094 of record NZ_JBIVAB010000003.1, read on the forward strand.
CAACGCCAATGCCCACGCCCATGTCATTGCGCGAGTTGGTATTGAGCTGCGCCTTGGTGACCCAGCGGCCATTGCCCGACAGGTACGAAACGCCCAGCGCGACAGCCGATTGCCCGCGATAGCCAGCCCCGCCCAGCGCCACCATGCTCGCACCCGGGGAGTACGATTGCGGCAGGCTGGCCATGGCCATGGCCCCGGCGATACCTGCGCTGAGTACATCGTCCTGGCGCTTGAGGTCGTGCTTGAGCTCGCTGAAGCGGCTATCGGTGTAGGCATTGGCATCCTGGGTGATGTTGGCCAGGCTGCTGGTGAGCTGCCCCAGGTTGACCGCATCGGTATCGCTGGTAGCCGCCGCGACGTTGGTCACCTGCCGCTCGTTACCGACACTGCCGACCGACACACTGTTCGCGCGGTTGGTGCTGGAGTTGGCGCCGAGCGCCAGCGAGTTGTCATGGCTGGCAGTGGCGCCATTGCCAACCGCCGTGGCATTGCTGGCGGTGGCAGCAGCACCATTGCCAATGGCGCTGGCGTTGTCGCCCGAAGCGCTGGCGCCCGCGCCAGCGGCCAAGCTGTCACCCCCCGTGGCTTTGGGCGCCGGTCGCGACTTGCTGTTGTTGACCTGGGCCATCCCGGCCTTGCCCTGCTCGAGGTCGTTCAAACGGTTATCGGCCACCGTCACCGAGTTGTTGATCGAGCTGATCGAGTTGTCGGTGTACTGCTTCGACTGCGCCACAGCGCCGTCGAGTTGCCGCAGGTTGACCGCATCATTGGCCTCCTTGCCGTCGGCCAGGTTGCTCAAGGTACGGGTCTCACCGGTGGCTGCATTGCCGATCGAAACCGTCCCCACCGGGTTGTTGCTGGCGTCGGAATATTTCCCGGTATAACTCTGCGCACCGCGCCCACCATCGCTGGCACCGGCCCCCAGGGCTACGCTGCCTGCGGCCTGGGCTTGCGCGCCATCGCCCATGGCGATGGCTTTGGCGCCACTTGCGACAGCGTCATGACCGGCTGCCAGCGCCTGGTCGCCAGCGGCAACTGCACCACCGCCCATGGCCGTGGCGTCGGCCCCGTTCGCCTGTGCCGCGGCCGCGGTAGAGTTGCTTTTGAAGTACGGCGAAGCCGCCCCTGGGCCACCGCTGTTCACGGTGTTTTCCAGGATGTTCAGGCGCGAGGTGACATTGCGCACCGAGTTGCCCATGCCATCGACACTGGTGTTGGTTGCGAACAACTGGCTGCCGTTGACGGCATCGGTGCTGTCGGCGCTGATACGCCCTGCCGCGACATGGGTGAGCTGCCGTTCGGCGCCCAGGCTGCCGATACTGAACACCCCCACCGGCGCCCCACCCGCATAGGTGTACTGCAGGGTATCCAGCATGCCGCCCAGCACGGGCACGGCGGCTTCGGTGGTCGAGCCACTGCCGATCGCGACCGAGTTGGCCTCGCTGGCGTTGGCGCCATTGCCGATGGCCACCGCGTTGGTTGCCGAGGCAGCGGCTGCCGGGCCGGCGGCCAGGCTGTCGGTGCCAGTGGCCGCACTGTCCACCTGGGTCGAGTTGCTGTGGAAGTACTTGATGCCCGCGCCGTTGTTGACCACGTTGTCGAAGCTGTTGCCCAGGTTGGTGACGGTATTGCCCAGGTTGGTCACCGTGCTGCCAATCCCACCCACGGTAGTGTCCAGGCCGGACATCGCCAGGCCCAGGTCATCGACGGCCTGGTTGGTGGCAAACAGCTGGCTGCCGTTGACCGCATCGGTGCTGGCCGCGCTCAGCTGGCCAGCCGCGACATTGGTCACCTGCCGCTCGGCGCCCACGCTGCCGACGCTGAGCACACCGGTCGGTGCGGCGCCGGCAAAGGTGTAGGCCGTGCCGTTCAGCGAGCCACCCGCTACTGCGACCGCCGCAGCCGTGGTAGCGCCACTGCCGATGGCCACGGAGTTGGCATCGCTGGCCGTGGCACCATTGCCCAAAGCGACGCTATTGGCCGCCGTGGCGCTTGCAACCGGCCCCATGGCTACGCTGTCGGCGCCGGTGGCGCTGCTGTCGGCCAGGGTCGAGTTGCTGTGGAAGTATTTGTACCGGCGCCGTTGTTGACCACGTCGTCGAAGCTGTTGCCCAGGTTGGTGACCGTGGTTCCAAGGTTGGTCACGGTGGTACCCAGGTTGGTCACCGTATTGCCAAGGTTAGTCACCGTCGAACCGATCCCACCCAAAGTGGTGTCCATGCCGGAGACCGCCAAGCCCAGATCGTCGACTGCCCGATTGGTGGCAAACAGCTGGCTGCCGTTGACCCCATCGGTGCTGGTAGCGCTCAGCTGGCCAGCCGCGACATTGGTCAACTGCCGCTCGGCTCCCACGCTGCCGACACTGAGCACACCGGTCGGCGCTGCGCCGGCAAAAGTGTAAGCCGTGCCATTGACCAGGCCACCCGCTACCGCGACTGCCGCGGACGTGGTGGCACCGCTGCCGAGGGCCACGGAGTTGGCATCACTGGCCGTGGCACCATTGCCCAAGGCGACGCTATTGACCGCCGTGGCGCTGGCAACCGGCCCCATGGCAACGCTGTCGGCGCCTGTGGCGCTGCTGTCGGCCAGGGTCGAGTTGCTGTGGAAGTATTTGATACCGGCGCCGTTGTTGACCACGTCGTCGAAGCTGTTGCCCAGGTTGGTGACCGTGGTGCCCAGGTTGGTCACTGTCGAACCGAGATTGGTCACCGTCGTACCGAGGCCACTTACCGTGGTGTCCAGGCCCGTGACTGTCGCCCCCAGGTCATCGACAGCCTGGTTGGTGGCGAACAGCTGGCTGCCGTTGACGGCGTCGGTGCTGGCAGCGCTCAACTGGCCGGCCGCGACATTGGTCACCTGCCGCTCGGCGCCCACGCTGCCGACGCTGAGTACACCGGTCGGCGCGGCACCGGCAAAGGTGTAGGCCGTGCCATTGACCGAGCCGCCCGCCACTGCGACCGCCGCAGAGGTGGTGGCGCCGCTGCCCAGGGCCACGGAGTTGGCATCACTGGCCGTGGCACCGTTGCCCAACGCGACGGTATTGGCCGCCGTGGCGCTGGCAACCGGCCCCATGGCTACGCTGTCGGTGCCGGTGGCGCTGCTGTCGGCCAAGGCCGAGTTGCTGTGGAAGTACTTGATCCCCGAACCACCGTTGACCACGTTGTTGAAGCTGTTGCCCAGGTTGGTCACTGTGGTGTCCAGGCCATCTACCCGAGTGTCGATACCCGTGACGGTTGCGCCCAGGTCATCGACTGCCTGATTGGTGGCAAACAGCTGGCTGCCGTTGATGGCATCGGTGCTGGCAGCGCTCAACTGGCCGGCCGCGACATTGGTCACCTGCCGCTCGGCGCCCACGTTGCCGACGCTGAGCACACCGGTCGGTGCGGCGCCGGCAAAGGTGTAGGCCGTGCCATTGACCGAGCCTCCCGCCACTGCGACTGCCGCAGACGTGGTGGCGCCGCTGCCGAGGGCCACGGAGTTGGCATCACTGGCCGTGGCACCGTTGCCCAACGCGACGGTATTGGCCGCCGTGGCGCTGGCAACCGGCCCAATGGCTACACTGTCGGCGCCGGTGGCGTCGCTGTCGGCCAAGGTCGAGTTGCTGTGGAAGTACTTGATACCGGCGCCGTTGTTGACCACGTTGTTGAAGCTGGTGCCCAGGTTGGTGACCGTGGTCCCGAGGTTGGTAACTGTCGTGCCCAGGTTGGTCACCGTCGAGCCAATGCCGGTGACCGTTGCACCCAGGGTATTGACAGCCTGGTTGGTGGCGAACAGCTGGCTGCCGTTGATGGCATCGGTACTGGCAGCACTCAACTGGCCGGCCGCGACGTTGATCACCTGCCGCTCGGCGCCTGCAATCCCCATGCTCACCACACCCGTTGGGGTGGCACCGGCGAACGTGAATGGGGTGCCATTGACGGTGCCGCCAGCGACGGCGACCGCCGCTCTGGTCGTTGCACCGTTGCCCAGAGCAACAGAGTTGACAGTACTTGCAGTGGCCCCATCGCCCAGGGCAAGACCAAAGTTGGCAGTGCCTCTGGCGCCTCGGCCGAGGGCGATGGCAGAAGTGGCGCTGACGTTGCTCTGCCCACCGATAGCAATACCATCGACACCGCTGGCGCTCGCTGCTGCTACGCCGTTGCGGCCGATTGACAGCGCGCCCGCTGCCGCTGCACTCGATCCCCCAATGCGGTGGCATTGGCCGCAGTCACGCGGCTGTTCTGCCCGAGCGCTACCGAAGCCACCGAGTTGATGTCGGCGCTTGCGTTCTGCCCGAGCGCAGTTGACCCATCGGCGAGCGCCTTGCTTTGCCGGCCTATCGCGACCGAGTTCACCCCTGTCGAGTTGGCCGCATCACCAATGGCGACACCGAAGTTGGAAGCCGTCGCACCGCTGCCAGCACCAATTGCAATTGAAAATGCCCCGCAGGTAGTAGTACCGGCAGATCCATCGCCGATCTGACCTAATTCCATACATGTACCGGCCAATGCCGATTCCGTAGTACCCGCCAAGGCAACCAACACAGAAAGCATTATTAATCTAGATAAACTTACGCGTTTACGCGCCACTAACTCCGACACCGCCACCCAGGTTTGGGAAGCCACGTTCCAAATAACTGCATATGTCTTGTTCATCAATAGCACTCCTGTGAAGTTTTATACCTGCGCACAGCACGTCCGTGGCTTGAATACCTTCTAACTATTTGATCCGGCCCAGCGGGCCGGCCGGGCGGGCTTGCCGTAGGCGGCTGCGCGGCGGCTAGAAGGCTGAAACAGGCCTTTGATGAGTCGAGCAATTGAAGTGTCGGGCGAGGTTCATGTCACCGATGGAAAACGCGCTTTAACGAAACGTAAACTTAACGACATATTTCTTTTAATTAACCACCTCTCAAACATTCAGGCATGAGCAGATCATAGCCACTACCCGAGAGGAATCTACTGTTAAAAATACTAGTTTTACGGACACAACTAAGCGTGTGACGCCGGCGCTGAAACGTGTGAGCAACCACTTTTTTCCAACCGATTAAATTAAAACCTGCGCGGAAACTGACGCTTAATTAAAAGCTTGGCTGATTTCGATTATTTTTAATAAGTAGACTTTAAAGTCGCTCAGGCCAAAAAAGGCCCGCTGCAGAGAAGGGAGGCATTCATGGATGACTGTGCAGCGTCTGCACGGGTGACGATCGGCAAAACGAAAAAGCCCGCCACCGTTTCCGGTAGCGGGCTTTGACTTACTGCGTATGGTGGGTCGTGTAGGATTCGAACCTACGACCAATTGGTTAAAAGCCAACTGCTCTACCAACTGAGCTAACGACCCGTTGGATGGCGCGTATAATACTGATTTCTAACGGGAAATCAACACCCCATCGTAAAATTTTTCAAAAATATCGGGTTGGGTCTGCTACACCGGCGGCCTTGAAGCCGTCGGCGCGCAGGCGGCAGCTGTCGCACTTGCCACAGGCACGGCCTTCGTCGTCGGCCTGGTAGCAGGAAACGGTCAGGCTGTAGTCGACACCCCGGGCCATGCCCGCCTGCACGATCTGCGCCTTGCTCAGGTTCTGCAGCGGCGCCTGGATGCTAAAGCCCTGCCCTTCGACGCCGGCCTTGGTGGCCAGGTTGGCCATGCGCTCGAACGCTTCGACGAACTCCGGGCGGCAATCCGGGTAGCCGGAGTAGTCCACGGCGTTGACACCGATGAAGATGTCGCGCGCTTGCAGCACTTCAGCCCAGCCCAAGGCCAGGGACAGGAACACGGTATTGCGAGCCGGCACGTAAGTGACCGGAATACCCTCGCCGGGAGCTTCCGGCACGTCGATGCTGGTGTCGGTCAGGGCCGAGCCACCGATACCATCGAGGTTCAGGCCAATCACCTTGTGCTCGACCACGCCCAGGTCGCGGGCGACACGGGCGGCGGCGTTGAGCTCGGCCCGGTGGCGCTGGCCGTAGTCGAAGCTCATGGTGTAGCAGCTGTAGCCTTCGGCCTTGGCCATGGCAACCACGGTGGCCGAGTCGAGGCCGCCAGACAGCAGGATTACCGCGCGTTTTTCAGTCATGTGCTCTTACTCTCTATCAGCGTCCGGGTTCGTCGTTCCACAGCAGCTTGTGCAGCTGCAACTGGAAACGCACGGGCAGGTTGTCGGCTACGATCCAGTCAGCCAGGTCGCTGGCCTTCACCTGGTGATGGCTGGGCGAGAACAGCACCTCGCCCGCACGCTCGGCGAGGTTGTACTGGATCAGCTTGGACACTGCCCAGTCGTAGTCCTCGCGCGAACAGATGACGAACTTGACCTGGTCGTTGCGGGTCAGGTGCTCGATGTTCTCGTACAGATTGCGATGGGATTCTTCGGAGCCTGGGGTCTTGAGGTCGACCACGCGGCTGACGCGCACGTCGGTTGCCGAGATATCCAGGGCGCCGCTGGTTTCCAGCGAAACCTCGTAGCCGGCATCGCACAGGCGCTGCAGCAGCGGCAAGGCATTCGGCTGGGCCAAAGGCTCGCCACCGGTGACGCAGACGTAGCGCGGCTTGAAGCCCGCCACCTGCTCCAGGATCGAGTCGAGGGTGCGCACGGTGCCGCCACTGAAGGCGTAGGCACTGTCGCAGTACTGGCAGCGCAGGGGGCAACCGGTCAGGCGCACGAATACCGTGGGCAGCCCAGCCGTTCGTGTTTCACCCTGCAACGAGTAAAAGACTTCGGTGATGCGTAATGTGTCTTGCATGATCGCCACGGGCGTGACAGCTAAACAGGCTGTCCGCCTCCGTCAGGCACTGCAGCGGACTCGACAAGGCGTTATCCGCAGCAGCGTGTTTAGGAAAAAAGGGCACTGATTCTAACGAAAAAACCCGCGGCGAGCGCGGGTTTCTTTCCAACGGTACAGCTCAGAGCTTCTGCAGGTCGCGTTGCGCCAGTTGCGCGGCAGAGGTGCCGGGGTACTGGGTGATGACTTGCTGCAGGATACCCTTGACCTTGTCGGTGTGGCCCATGCGGCGCTCGACGTCGGCCAGCTTGTACAGGGAGTCCGGTACCTTGCTGTGCTTGGGGTACTTCTGGCTGACCTGGGCGAACGCCTGGCTGGCACCTTGCAGGTCACCCTTGGCCAGGTTCACCTCACCCAGCCAGTACTGGGCATTGCCGGCGTACTGGCTGTTCGGGTACTTGCGCAGGAAGGCATTGAACGCCTGGCTGGCCTTGTCGAAGTCCTTCTGCTTGATCAGGTCGAAAGCCGCGTCGTAGTAGAGCTTCTCTTTCGCCGGATCGCCCGGCTCGCTGTTGGCGGCCGGTTGTTGTGCAGCAGCGCCTGCGGCGCCGGCTGCGGCACCGGCGGCAGCATCGGGAGCTGCACCGGTGGAGGAATTATCGGGGGTCGCGGCAGGCGCGCCACCACTGTTGATGCGACGGTCCAGATCCTGGTAACGCTCCAGGTTCTCCTGCTTCATGCGGGCGACATCGTTCTGCAACTCTTCGATGATGCCTTGCTGGCGGGAAATCTGATCCTGCATCTGTTGCAGCTGCATGAACAGCTGGCCCTGTGCCGAGGCAGGGGTCGAAGCCCCTGCCCCGGCATAGGCGCCGCTCGTGCCATAACCCGAAGGTGGGTAAGCACCTCCGTTGTCATCTACTACAGGAACCGCAGCCCACGCTGAAAGCGGAAGGCTGAGTGCGAGGACGGTTACAGCACGACGGCACATACGCATGAGAACTTACTTACGCAGTTCTACGCGACGGTTTTGAGCCCAGGACTGCTCGTCGTTGCCGGTAGCAACTGGACGCTCTTCGCCGTAGGAAACCAGTTCCAGCTGAGCAGGGGAAACGCCCTGCAGAACCAGGTAGCGCTGAACGGCCTTGGCACGACGCTCACCCAGAGCCATGTTGTACTCGCGGGTGCCGCGCTCGTCGGTGTTGCCTTCCAGAACAACGCGGTTGCCGTTGGCTTTCAGGTCCTTGGCGTGAACGTCCAGAGCGCGCATGGCTTCTGGCTTCAGGTCCGAGCTGTCGTATTCGAAGTAGAAGGTGGTGATTGCGCGCAGAGCTGCTTCTTCGCTCAGGGAGCCGTCAACAGCACCGGTGTTGGCGCCGTAACCAGCGTTCGGATCAACAGCGCCTTCACCAGCGTTGTCACCGCCTTTCGAGGAGCAACCTACAGCTACGGCCATGGCCAGAGCCAGCGCAGCAAATTTACCAAACTTCAGCATTTCCATCGTGAAACTCCTAATGAAACCCCAGTGTGTTAAGCAAAAGTATTACGCCGCAATCAGTTCAGGTAAGGGGACCAGGACGGTTCTCTGACTTCGCCTTGAGCGGTAGGAAGTGGGAGCCTCACGCGGCCATTAAGCGACACGAGCATCAAGACTCCCCGGCCCTGCTGGCGGGTGGCGTAGATTAGCATGGTGCCGTTTGGCGCAACAGTGGGAGACTCATCAAGACTTGTTTCAGACAGAATCTTTACACTTCCGCGCTGCAAGTCTTGTGCCGCCACTTTGAAGTTGGTGAAACCCTGCTGGCGATGGATCATCACCAGGGTCTTTTCATCCGCCGAAAGTTTCGGGTTGGCGTTGTAGTTGCCCACGAACGTCACGCGCTCGGCGCCACCACCGCTGACCGACTGTTTGTAGATCTGCGGCTTGCCGCCACGGTCGGAGGTGAAGTACAGGGTGTTGCCATCCTTGCCCCAGAACGGCTCGGTATTGATACCGGGGCCGGCGGTGACACGGCTGATCTGGCGCGAAGCCACGTTCATCACGTAGATGTCCGGGTTGCCGTCCTTGGACAGCACGAACGCCAGGCGCGAACCATCAGGCGACCAGGCCGGCGCACCGTTCAGGCCCTCGAAGTTGGTGACCTGCTCGCGGCGACCGGTATCGATGTGCTGGATGAAGATGCGTGGGCGCTTCTGCTCGAACGAGACATAGGCGATACGCTTGCCATCCGGGGCGAAACGCGGCGACAGGATCGGCTCGCGCGACTGCAGCAGGGTCACTGCACGGGCACCGTCGTAGTCCGAACGCTGCAGGGTGTAGCGGGTGTTGTTGGTCGAGAAGCGCTCGGCGGTCACGTACAGCATGCGGGTGGAGAACGCACCCTTGATGCCGGTGAGCTTCTCGAACGACTGGTCGGCGATGTAGTGCGACATGTCGCGCAGCTGGTCAGCGGTGCCCGCGACGCTACCGGTCAGCACTTGCTGCTCGGTGGCGACGTTGAACAGCGCGTACTGCACCTGCAGGCGGCCGCCCGACGGCACGATGCTGCCGACCATCACGTACTGGGCGCCGAGGGCTTTCCAGTCACGGAAGATGACTTCGCTGGCCTGGGTCGGCTGGCTGATCATGTTCTGGCGCGGAATCGGCGAATAGTAGCCCGAGTTGCGCAGGTCGTTGCCGATGATGTCGGCCATGTCTTCCGGCAGTACGCTGCCACCCTGCAGACCGAACGGCACTACCGCGATGGGCGTGGCCCGATCGCTGCCGCTGGTGACCAGGATGTTCTTTTCCTCTGCCATGGCCATGCCAGCCACGCAGCAGAGCATGACCAGCATTCCTCGAAGGAGTTTAATCACAACGCTAGATCCTCAGGTGTAAATGTCATCTTGAACGAACGATAACGATTGAAATCGCTCGGTTTCATACCCTGCATTTCAGTCAGGCGACCAATGTTCTTGACCGCAGCCACCGCCGAACTGTCAAACGGACCGTCACCACTGGAACGGGTCACGCTGACACCGGTGATGGTGCCGTCCGGCAACATGCTTACCTGCAGGGTCACCGTCATGCCCTTGCGCGCGGAAGGCGGTCGTGCCCAGCCCTCGGCCGCGCGCATGCGGATCAGGTCGTCGAAGTCGCCGGCCACCTGGTCACCCTGCTCGTCGGCCAGGGCCTGCTGCCGTTCGGTGGTGTCGGACAAGAGCTCGGCCAGGGCCTGGGCTTTCTTGTCTTCCGCCGCCTTGCGGGCCGCTTCCTGTGCCTTTTTCTTCTGGGCGTCTGCAGCGGCCTTTTTCTTGGCCTCTTCAGCTGCCTTCTTCTTCGCTTCCTCGGCCGCCGCGGCTTTCTTCTTGGCGTCCTCGGCTGCTTTCTTCTTCGCGTCCTCGGCGGCCTTTTTCTTGGCTTCCTCGGCAGCTTGTTTCTTGGCTTCTTCCTCGGCCTGTTTCTTGGCCTCTTCTTCAGCCTTCTTCTTGGCGATGTCGGCCTGCTGCTTCTCGGCGGCCTTCTTCGCCTCCTCGGCCTTCTTGGACTCCGCGGCTTTCTTGGCTTCGGCGGCCTTGGCGGCCTCTTCGGCCTTTTTCGCCTCGGCGGCTTCGCGGGCTTCCTCGGCCTTTTGAGCGGCGTCGGCTTTCTTTTGTTCCGCGGCCTTGACGGCCTCCTGCTCTACCTTCTTCTGCTCCAGCTGCTCGACTTCGGTCTGGCGCGAGGCGGTTTTCTTCGCCTCCCCGGCAATCTTCTGATTGGTCTGGGTGGTCGCCTGGCTCTTGGACTTGAGCTGGTACAGAGTAGCCTGAACGATCGGCTTGGAAGGCGGCAGCTCTGGCGTCATGGCAAAACTGACGAACAGCAGCGCGAACACCAGCACATGCAGGCCGATGGCCCAGACACTGGGCCAGAAGTAGCTTTCCGAGGCGGATGGCTCTCGCTGTTGCATCAGGGCGCCTCGGTAATCAGGCCAACGTTACCGACACCGGCCTTCTGCAACCCGCCCATGGCACCCATGACCGCGCCGTAGTCGACAGCCTTGTCGCCACGAATGAAGACCTGGGTCTGCTTGCCCTGGTCGCGACCGGCAGCGATGATCTTGGTCACCGCGCTGGTCATATCGGGCAAGGTCATGGCCTTGTCCATCTGTTTGTCGGTATCGACTTCGCTGCCAAGGTTCCAGTAGTAGGTCTTGTCGGCCTTGATCGAAATGGTGAGGATCTGGACGTTGTTGTCCTGCGGCAAGGCTTCGCTGGAAACCTTGGGCAGGTCGACCTTCACGCCCTGGTTGAGCATGGGGGCCGTCACCATGAAGATGACCAGCAGCACCAGCATCACGTCGATGTAGGGCACCACGTTCATCTCGGCGACCGGCTTGCGTTTGTGGCGAACTCGGGCCATGGGCTTCTACCTGATTACTCTTCGCTGGTGTGCACTTTGCGGTGCAGGATCGCCTGGAACTCGTCGGCGAAGGTGTAGTAACGGCCGATCAGCACTTCGCTGCGAGCAGCGAAACGGTTGTAGGCGATGACCGCAGGGATGGCCGCGAACAGGCCGATGGCGGTGGCGATCAGCGCTTCGGCGATACCCGGTGCAACGGTGGCCAGGGTGGCCTGCTGGGCGCTGGCCAGGCCGCGGAAGGAGTTCATGATGCCCCAGACGGTACCGAACAGGCCGATGTACGGGCTGGTGGAACCGACGGTGGCCAGGAACGGCAGGCTTTGCTCGAGCTTTTCTTCCTCGCGCGAGATGGCCACGCGCATGGCACGGCCAACACCTTCCATGACGGCATCAGGGTCGACGCCCGGCTGCTGGCGCAGGCGCGAGAATTCCTTGAAGCCGGCACGGAAGACCTGCTCCACACCCGAATCCGGGTCCGGGTTGCTGCCTGCCTGACGGTACAGCTTGGACAGGTCGATACCCGACCAGAAGCGTTCCTCGAAGGCATCCAGCGCACGACGACCGGCGCGCAGCATGGTGCTGCGCTGAAAGATCATGATCCATGAAGTGACCGAGGCGGCCACCAGGGTCAGCATTACCAGCTGTACCACCACGCTGGCATTGCTGACCAGACTCCACATGGAGGTATGGTCGACGACGTTAGCTTCCACGCTTATTCTCCTGCGTTCGATTGAGTACCCGAGCCGTCTGCCACAAAGGCGTCGCGCAGCTCCGGGGGTATGGCTCGGGGTTTGAAAGTGTCGGCGCGTACGGCGGCCACCAGGAACTGCCCTTCGCAGAGCAGCGTTTCATCCTTTTCTCGCCAGACCTGCTGCACGAAACGCAGGCTGGCGCGATTGAGTTCAAGTACTTGCGCGGTCACCCGGAGTTCATCGTCCAGGCGCGCCGGCGCGTGATAGCGCGCTTCGCTGGAGTGGACCACGAACAACAGGTTCTCCCCGGCCAGTTGCTGCTGGGAAAAGCCCAGGTGCCGCAGCCGCTCGGTACGCGCGCGCTCCATGAATTTCAGGTAGTTGACGTAATACACCACGCCACCGGCATCGGTATCTTCGTAATAGACGCGACAACGGTGTGCGAAAGGTTCAAGGCCATTTTGCGCGCGCATACTCTAGTGCTTACTCCTCAGCTTGCCAATCCGCTGCGGCAACTGTTTTTCAATCATTAATGTCGTATTGCCAGTGCACCCGTGGCATGCCAGCGGTAGGACCACGAAAAGCGGGTTTCGATCTGTCATTCATCGCCTGCTTCGGAAAAACCTGCGCCATCGCCCAGGCGCCCCGGAACATTCAGGCCAAAGTGCAGGTAGGCATGCCGGGTGACCACACGGCCACGCGGCGTGCGCATGATATAGCCTTGCTGGATCAGGTACGGCTCGAGCACATCCTCGATGGTGTGACGCTCTTCGCTGATCGCCGCCGCCAGGTTGTCGACCCCCACCGGGCCGCCGTCGAACTTCTCGATCATGGTCAACAGCAGGCGCCGGTCGGAATGATCGAAACCGCGCTCGTCGACATCCAGCAGGTTCAGCGCCATGTCGGCCACCGCCTTGGTGATCTGCCCCTTGCCGCGCACTTCGGCATAGTCGCGCACACGGCGCAGCAGGCGGTTGGCGATACGCGGCGTGCCCCGGGCGCGGCGGGCGATCTCATAGGCGCCCTGGTCCTCGATGGCCAGGCCGAGAATGCCGGCCGAACGGCTGACGATGGTCGCCAGGTCCTTGTCGCTGTAGAACTCCAGGCGCTGGACGATGCCGAAGCGGTCGCGCAATGGGTTGGTGAGCATGCCGGCGCGGGTGGTGGCACCGACCAGGGTGAACGGTGGCAGGTCGAGCTTGATCGAGCGCGCCGCCGGCCCTTCGCCGATCATGATGTCGAGCTGGAAGTCTTCCATGGCCGGGTACAGCACCTCTTCGACCACCGGCGAGAGCCGGTGGATCTCATCGATGAACAGCACATCGTGGGGTTCGAGGTTGGTCAGCATGGCGGCCAGGTCGCCCGGGCGCTCCAGGATCGGCCCGGAGGTGCTCTTGACCGACACGCCCATCTCCTGGGCGATGATGTTGGCCAGGGTGGTCTTGCCCAACCCGGGCGGGCCGAAGATCAGGGTGTGGTCGAGTGACTCGTGGCGACCGCGCGCGGCCTGGATGAACAGCGCCATCTGCTCGCGCACCACCGGCTGGCCGATGTAATCATCCAGGCGCAACGGGCGGATCGCACGGTCCTGGACTTCTTCACGGTCGCGGCCACTGGCGGCGATCAGGCGGTCGGCTTCGATCACTTGGCGATCATCCCTTTGAGGCTGCTGCGGATCAGGTCTTCACTGCTCATGCCGGCCTTGTCCTTGATCGCAGCCACCGCCTTGCTCGCTTCCTGGGGCTTGTAGCCCAGGGATACCAGGGCGCTGACGGCGTCGGCCTCGGCCGTGGAGGCGCTGCTGACCGGCACCGGGCCATCGGACACCAGGGTGAACATGGCCGGGGAGGTTTCCCAGGCCTTGAAACGGTCCTTGAGCTCGACCAGCAGGCGCTCGGCGGTCTTCTTGCCCACGCCAGGCACACGCACCAGCGCCGAAGTGTCCTGGGCCTGCACGCAACGCACCAGTTCGTCGGCCTCGAGGCCCGACATCAGCGCCAGCGCCAGCTTCGGGCCGACGCCATTGAGCCGGATCAGCTCACGGAACAGTTCGCGCTCGCGCTTTTCATGGAAGCCGTACAGCAGGTGGGCATCCTCGCGCACCACCAGATGGGTGTGCACGGTCACGGTTTCGCCGACCTTGGGCAGGCGATACAGGGTGGTCATGGGCACTTCGAGCTCGTAGCCAACGCCGTTGACGTCGATAACCAGGTGTGGCGGCTGCTTTTCCGCCAGGGTGCCGCGCAAACGTCCAATCACGTTCCGATCCTTCCTCTCGGGGCCGGTCAAAGACCGGTCAACCCTATCAGCAAATGCAACGGGTGAACGCGCCACCCGGACAAAAAATGTATCAGCGCATGAAGTGCGCTACAGACGCAAGCGCCCGCCGCGTCGCCGCGCCGTGGCCAGGCCGTGGGGCACCAGGCTGGAGCGGGTATGGGCATGGCACAGGGCGATGGCCAGGGCGTCGGAGGCGTCGATCTGTGGTTTCTGGGTGAGCTTGAGCAGGTGCATGACCATCAGCATCACCTGCTCCTTGTTGGCGCCACCGCTGCCGGCGACGGCCTGCTTGACCTGGCTTGCGCTGTACTCGGCGATTTCCAGGCCAGCCTCGGCGGCGGCGACGATGGCCGCACCGCGCGCCTGGCCGAGCTTGAGCGCGGAGTCGGCGTTGCGGGCCATGAACACCCGTTCGATGCCCATGGTGACCGGCTCATGGGTGCGTATGATTTCGCTGACACCGCGAAAAACGATCTGCAAGCGCTCGTGCAACTCGCCGGCACCGGTGCGGATACAGCCCGACGCCACGTACTCGCAACCACGCGCGGTCTGGCGCACCACGCCATAACCGGTGATGCGCGAGCCGGGGTCGATACCAAGAATCAGAGTCATAACGCCTGTCGTATAGGGAGATGCTTTAAAGCCGGAGCTCGATTCAAGGCCATTGGGGCCGCTGCACGCCCCATCGCCGGCAAGCCGGCTCCCACAAGTCATTGTGGGAGCCGGCTTGCCGGCGATGGGCTGCACAGCAGCCCCAATTACAATCGTGCTGGCGACACCTTAGCCGAGTTTTTCCATGATCTCGTCGGAAATCTGCGCATTGGAGTAGACGTTTTGCACGTCGTCCAAGTCTTCGAGCATGTCGATCAGCTTGAGCACCTTCTCGGCACCTTCCTGGTCCAGCTCGGCGCTGGTGGTCGGCTGCATGACGATCTCGGCGTCGGCGGCCTTGAAGCCCGCCTCTTCCAGCGCATTGCGCACGGCATAGAAGCTGTTGAACGAGGTGAACACCTCGAACGAGCCGTCTTCGTTGGCGACCACGTCGTCGGCATCGGCTTCCATCGCCGCTTCCATCAACGCATCTTCGTCAACGCCCGGTGCAAAGCTGATCTGCCCCTTGCGCTCGAACAGGTAAGCCACCGAACCATCGGTACCGAGGTTACCGCCACATTTGGTGAAGGCATGGCGCACGGCAGCGGCGGTACGGTTGCGGTTGTCGGTCATGGCCTCGACCATGATCGCCACGCCGCCCGGGCCGTAGCCTTCGTAGCTCAGCTCTTCGACGTTGTCGCTTTCGTTGGTGCCAGCACCCCGGGCCACGGCGCGATCGATGATGTCGCGGCTCATGTTGGCGCCCAGGGCCTTGTCCAGCGCCAGGCGCAGGCGCGGGTTGGAGGCCGGATCGCCACCGCCCTGCTTGGCGGCAACGGTCAGCTCACGGATCCACTTGGTG
The DNA here is from genome assembly GCF_044745345.1 of Pseudomonas sp. NPDC087029. Classification (NCBI taxonomy): domain Bacteria; kingdom Pseudomonadati; phylum Pseudomonadota; class Gammaproteobacteria; order Pseudomonadales; family Pseudomonadaceae; genus Pseudomonas; species Pseudomonas sp. NPDC087029. The sequence goes on from NZ_JBIVAB010000003.1 coordinate 222,598, forward strand.
AAGATCTTGCCTCTCTTGGCATCCTGGCGCTCTTTGCGGTGCTTGATGTTCGCCCACTTGGAATGACCAGCCATAACAACTCCAAATCCTTGAAACACAAACAGTTACGCCCCGAACGGGGCGCAACGACAAATTCCTGCGCCGTAACGCAAAGGCGCATCCATGTGGATGCGCCCGAGGTCCGCTTACTCGACCTTGGTCTGTTCGCGCAGGCGGATGTGCAGCTCACGCAGGGCCTTGGCGTCGACCATGCCTGGGGCCTGGGTCATGACGCACGCAGCGCTCTGGGTTTTCGGGAAGGCGATCACTTCACGGATCGACTGGGCGCCGGTCATCAGCATGACCAGGCGGTCCAGGCCAAAGGCCAGGCCACCGTGGGGCGGTGCACCGAACTTCAGCGCATCGAGCAGGAAGCCGAACTTCTCTTCCTGTTCCGCCGCCTCGATGCCCAGCAGGCGGAATACTGCCTGCTGCATCTCTTTACGGTGGATACGGATCGAACCGCCGCCCAGCTCGGTGCCGTTGAGCACCATGTCGTAGGCACGGGACAGGGCCGTGGCCGGGTTGGCCTCGAGCTCTTGCGGGCTGCACTTGGGTGCGGTGAACGGGTGGTGCAGGGCAGTGAAGCTGCCGTCTTCGTTCTCTTCGAACATCGGGAAGTCGACGACCCACATCGGCGCCCACTCGCAGGTCAGCAGCTCGAAGTCGTGGCCGAGGCGGATACGCAGCGCGCCCAGCGCTTCGCTGACGACCTTGAACTTGTCGGCACCGAAGAACACGATGTCTCCGTCTACGGCGCCAACGCGGTCGAGGATGTTGTTGAGGTTGGCCTCAGGGATGTTCTTGACGATCGGCGACTGCAGGCCTTCGACACCCTTGGCGCGCTCGTTGACCTTGATGTAGGCCAGGCCCTTGGCACCGTAGATGCCGACGAACTTGGTGTACTCGTCGATCTTGCTGCGCGGCATGCTGGCGCCGCCCGGCAGGCGCAGCGCGGTGACGCGGCACTTCGGATCGTTGGCAGGGCCTGCGAACACCTTGAAGTCGACGTCCTTGAGCTGATCGGCAACGTCCACCAGCTCCAGCGGAATGCGCAGGTCCGGCTTGTCGGAGCCGTAGCGGCGCATGGCTTCTTCGAAAGTCATGTGCGGGAATTCGCCGAACTCCAGGTCCAGCACTTCCTTGAACAGCTTGCGGATCATGCTTTCGGTCAGGCCCATGATCTCGCTTTCATCGAGGAAGCTGGTCTCGATGTCGATCTGGGTGAATTCCGGCTGGCGATCGGCACGCAGGTCTTCGTCACGGAAGCACTTGGCGATCTGATAGTAGCGGTCGAAGCCGGCGACCATCAGCAGCTGCTTGAACAGCTGCGGCGACTGCGGCAGGGCGAAGAAGCTGCCCGCGTGGGTACGGCTCGGCACCAGGTAGTCGCGCGCGCCTTCCGGCGTTGCACGGGTCAGGATCGGCGTTTCGACGTCGAGGAAGCCGTTTTCGTCGAGGAAGCGGCGGATGCTGCTGGTGATGCGCGAGCGCAGGCGCAGCTTGTCGGCCATTTCCGGGCGACGCAGGTCGATGAAGCGGTAGCGCAGGCGAGTTTCCTCACCGACGTCGGAGTATTCGTTGAGCGGGAACGGCGGGGTTTCCGCTTCGTTGAGCACGTTCAGCTGGTAGCCGAGAATCTCGATGGCACCGGAGGCCATGTTGGCGTTGACAGCACCATCGGGGCGCTTGCGCACCTTGCCGGTGATCTGCACGACGTACTCGCTGCGCACGCGGTCGGCGGCGGCGAAGGTTTCGGCGCGGTCCGGGTCGAACACGACCTGGGCCATGCCCTCGCGGTCACGGATGTCGAGGAAGATCACCCCGCCGTGGTCGCGGCGACGATGGACCCAGCCGCAAAGGGTGACTTCCTGGCCGTCCAGGCTCTCGTTCAGTTGGCCGCAATAATGGCTGCGCATCATGATGGTGGTTTCGCTTCTCGTGATTCGTGTATTCGGTGGAGGCCTTGCCCAGAGGGTTAATACTGCAAGACCCAGCTACTGCAATTCAACTCAGTCGGCCTTGTCGCCGCCTGCCAGATTCTTTTTTGCCCCGGTCTTGAAGTCGGTTTCGTACCAGCCGTTGCCGCTCAGGCGAAAACCTGGGACCGACAGCAGCTTCTTCAATGCCGGCGCTTCACAGGCCGGGCAATCGGTCAGCGGGGCGGCGCTGATCTTCTGCAGCACCTCCATCTGGTGATTGCAGGAAGCACATTGATAGTCATAAAGGGGCATGGATGTCTCTCGTCAACCACAACGCGGGCTGCCTGGGCAGCAAAAAGCGAGATTATATATGGTTAACAGGCACTGCGCAGCCCGCCCGGCGATCAGCGTGCACTTGGCGGGTCGAGCAGCCAGGCGACACAGATCACCCGGATCAGCCCGCTGAAGTTGCGCACCCCGCCCTGGCGCAGGTGCACCTCACGGTCCACGTAGGAGAGCACGGCGCTGACCGAGCACTGATTGGCCTCGGCAATGCGTTCGAGGATGCCCCAGTAGACGCCTTCCAGCCGCAGGCAGGTGGAAAACCCGTTGAGCCGCACCGAACGCGATACCGGCTGAACCTGCACCATGTCGAAATCTGCCTTGAACGGATCGATGCACTGCTTGCCTGGCCAGCATCCCAGGCCTATCCGTCGCTTGTTCGCTTGCATACTACGCCCCACTCACTGACTACCACCAACTTCCCTGCAGCGCATGCAGGGACCCTGGGGCGAATCAAGCGCGCACGGGCGCATTCAAAGCAGCGGCAAAGCCTTCCTGTACAAACGAAAAAGCCCGGCCGAAGAGCATTCGGCCGGGCTTTTGGGGGCTACCTACAACCGCATCGGACTATTGACCCTTGAGCAGCACTCGCAGCATCCAGGCGGTTTTCTCGTGCACCTGCATGCGCTGGGTCAGCAGGTCGGCGGTAGGCTCATCGCTGACCTTGTCCACCACCGGGAAAATGCTGCGCGCCGTGCGCACCACGGCTTCCTGCCCATCCACCAGCTGGCGAATCATCTCTTCGGCAGCCGGCACCCCCTCTTCTTCCTTGATGGAAGAGTGGCGCGCATAAAAGGCATAAGACCCCGGCGCCGGGAAGCCCAGGGTGCGAATGCGCTCGGCGATCGAGTCGACGGCCAGCGCCAGTTCGTTGTACTGCTCCTCGAACATCAGGTGCAGGGTGCGGAACGACGGACCTTCGACGTTCCAGTGGAAGTTGTGGGTTTTCAGATACAGCACATAGGTATCCGACAACAGGCGGGAAAGCCCTTCGGCGATGGACTTGCGATCTTCTTCACTGATACCGATATCGATTGCCATGAAGTTCCCCTTTGCATTGGGCTTGATGATCAAGCAGGCCTGACACACTGTATCAACACTTTGCCCAACCCGCCCATGACCCAGCGCAAGCGAACGCCATCGACCCCCTCGGTTTGAGAAGGGCCCGGCTTTGCTGTTAAATAGGCACGGTGCCACCCGTGCGGACTGTTATTGCCGGGTGCATAGGCTGGCGTACCGCGTGATCGCGTTCTACACCTCATGCGCACCGCGTTGCCAGCTCTTCCTGTGATCGGCCTTATCAACTGCGAGCCAACCCATGTTCAAGATCGTCCACCTGGTGACGGGCGTTGCGGCTTTGCTGCTCTCGCTCATACCCAGCCTGAAAACCGATGCGACACCCTTCCTGCAGCAACCCGACGCGGTCTACCTGGCCCTGCTCGGCCTGCTCAACCTGCTGCTGGCCCCGGTCGTGCCCCTGTATTACCGCGGTGCACGCCAGCAGCTGCAGCACCTGGCCTGCGCCCTTTTGGTGGTGGCCGTGGTACTGCAGACACTGACCCTGCTCGCCCGCCCGGAAATGGGCAACCTGGCCGCCCTGGTGTGTGCCACCCTGGCCGTGGCCCTGCACCTGGCGGCCGGCTTTGCCCGCGCCAGCCGTAAGGTGCGCAGCAGCTCGAACGCCTCTCAGGACGCCGGCCAGCGGGATACCGGCACCGTGAAGTGGTTCAACACCTCCAAGGGCTTCGGCTTCATTTCGCGCGATTCGGGTGACGATATCTTCGTTCACTTTCGCGCCATTCGCGGCGAAGGCCACCGCATCCTGGTCGAAGGCCAGCGCGTGGAGTTTTCGGTCATGCACCGCGACAAGGGCCTTCAGGCCGAAGACGTAGTCGCGGTGAATCGCCGCTGACCACAGCCAGCCCTGGGGCTCCCCAGGGCTACCCTCCCTCTCAGTAATGCGGCGGCGGCGCCTCTTCCCCTTCACTGCCGTACTGGCCGACCATCTCCTCATAACGCTTGATCAGCTCGGCCATCTGCAATTGCAGGCGATCGATCACCTGCCCCTGCTCGGCCACCACATCATTGAGCGCTTGAATGGTGTCGTCCTGAAACGCCTGGCGGGTTTCCAGTTCGATGATGCGCGATTCCAGCGACATGTCAGGCCTCCTGGTAATCGTTTTCAAGCAGCGCACGCAGGCGCGCGCGAATCGCCTCCACCTGCTCCGGCGCATAAGCCAGCGCAGGCACCTTGCCCCACACCGGTGCAGGCCAGGCGGCGTCATGCTGGTGACGAACGATCACGTGCATGTGCATCTGGCTGACCACGTTGCCCAGGGTGGCAACGTTCATCTTGTCGGCGGCGAACTCGCGCTTGAGTGCTTCGGCCAGATAAGTGGTTTCTTTCCACAACTGCGCCTGGTCTTCCTGGCTCAAGTCGAACAACTCACTTGCACCTGGGCGCTTGGGCACCAGGATGAACCAGGGATAGTTGGCATCCTTGCTCAGCAGCAGCCGGCACAACGGAAAATCACCCAGTACCAGGGAATCCTGCTGCAAACGAGAATCCATCAAAAACACGGTAAACCTCCATCAAGCAAAACCGCCCGTGACTACGGGAGCATGGCCGCAAGGATACCCTGCTGCGCGGTTTCAGTTCAGCAATCGATGAAGGCTGCACAGTGGCGGTAACACAACGCTACTTTTCGCACCAAAATGAGGCCGCGCTACGACACACCAATACGGTTTTACCCAGCGCATCTACTCAACATGAACAGTCGCCGGTAACACATTGACTTTTATGACAGGTTTTTGCTTTTCCGGTGACATTTGTTTTGGCACACCATCATACAAGCCACACCCCGTATTTCCGGCACTTTTCCACCTGCGGCCCAGGGTGTTGTGAAAATTTCATCAAGCGTTGTTAATTTTGAGCACGCTTGTTGCATTCCTTTCACGCCAAGTCGGCACGACACCTGCATGATGCGGTGGACGCGACAAATAACAACAGCGGCATTGGATTCACCAGGGAGTTTCTTCAACCGCAGCCGACACTTACGGCTTGCATGGGGTGACAGGAACAGCGCTGGGGTTGTACGCCCGGTTAAACCGGCGCGTGATTTGCGACACGGAAATACCTATAAGCGACATGGCTATAAAGTTCCCGAAAGGTTTTATATACCCATATCGCCAACAACAGTCAGCGTGCTATACATTTCCGCCGACATAACAAGAAAGAGCTGCCCCATATAACTAAAAAACTTGGGCGCAGCGGTACTCTTCCTAAAAACCAAAGGAGCAAATCACGATGCGCGTGATGAAGTGGAGCATGATCGCCCTGGCCGTTTCGGCAGGGACCTCGCAAATGGCCCTGGCATCTTCCCAGGACGAGTCCAAGGGTTTCCTCGAAGACAGCAAGCTGAACGTCAAGACTCGCATGCTGTACTTCAGCCGCGACTACCGTAACAACCCGGCTGGCAGCCAGAGCCGCGTAGAAGAAACCGGCCTGGGCTTCCTGGGCACCTACGAGTCGGGCTTCACCCAAGGCACCGTCGGCTTTGGTGTCGACGCCATCGGCATGCTGGGCCTGAAACTGGACAGCGGCAAAGGCCGCCACTCCACCGGCCAGTTCCCGACAGACGGCGACGGCCGTGCGCAGGATGAGTTCTCCGAAGGCGGCGGCGCGGTAAAAATGCGCATCTCCGATACCGTGCTGAAGTATGGTACCCAGTTCACCGCACTGCCAGTGCTGGCCACCGACGACAGCCGACTGCTGCCGGAAACCGTGGAAGGCGCGCTGATCACCAGCAGCGAAATCAAGGGCCTGACCCTGAACGCTGGTCACTTCACCGCCCTGAACGCCCAGTCTGAAAGCGACCACGACAGCCTGCACCTGAAGAAAGCCGATGTCGTCGGCGGCACCTACGCCTTCACCGACAACCTCAGCACCAGCCTGTACTACTCCAAGGTCGAAGACTACTGGCGCAAGTACTACGCCAACGTCAACTGGGCGCTGCCAATCTCCGACAAGCAAGGCCTGGTGTTCGACTTCAACATCTATGACACCAAGAGCGATGGCCAGGGCCTGCAACGTGCCGAGAACGATGGCACCACCAAGCTCGACAACCGTGCCTTCAGCCTGTCGGGCGCGTACAACATCGGCGCCCACACCTTCACCCTGGCTTACCAGAAAGTCACCGGTGACGGCGACTACGGTTACGGCGTGGACGGCGGCGGCACCATCTTCCTGGCCAACTCCGTGGCCCGTTCCGACTTCAACGCCGAAGACGAGAAATCCTGGCAGGCTCGCTACGACCTGAACTTCGCCGAGTTCGGCGTGCCAGGCCTGACCTTCATGACCCGTTACGTGCGCGGTTCCGATGCCAACACCGGCACCACCAGCAACGGCAAGGAATGGGAACGCGACATCGACATCAAGTACGTGCTGCAAGAAGGCCCTGCCAAGGACCTGAGCTTCCGCGTGCGTCAGGCCACCTACCGCTCTTCCGATGGCGTCTACTACGGCTCCCCATCGCTGGACGAACTGCGCCTGATCGTCGAGTACCCGCTGAGCATCCTGTAAGCCTGGCTTATAGCGTGCCCCGCACATGAAAAAGCCCGGCCAACCCGCCGGGCTTTTTCTTGGCTGACAACTGCCCCCGCCTGGGGCATTCTGTACGCCTTCGTTTCGCCCCCGTACAATGCGGGGTCATTTCAATGTCTTAGGCAATCGACACGGCTAACCATGCGCACCAGTCAATATTTGCTCGCCACCCAGAAAGAAACCCCTGCCGACGCAGTGGTCATCAGCCATCAGCTCATGCTGCGTGCCGGCATGATCCGCAAACTGGCCTCCGGCCTGTACACCTGGCTGCCGATGGGCCTGCGAGTCATGCGCAAGGTCGAAGCCGTGGTACGCGAGGAAATGAACGACGCCGGCGCCCTGGAAGTGCTGATGCCGAGCATCCAGCCAGCCGAGCTGTGGCAGGAATCCGGCCGCTGGGAGCAGTACGGCCCTGAGCTGCTGCGCCTCAAAGACCGCCACAACCGTGATTTCTGCGTCGGCCCGACCCACGAAGAAGTCATCACCGACCTGGCCCGCAACGAGCTGTCCAGCTATAAACAGCTGCCGCTCAACATGTACCAGATCCAGACCAAGTTCCGTGACGAGATCCGCCCGCGCTTCGGCCTGATGCGCGGCCGCGAGTTCATCATGAAGGACGCCTACTCCTTCCATGCCGACCAGGCTTCCTTGCAGGAAACCTACGACCGCATGCACCAGGCGTACTCCAACGTCTTCACCCGCCTGGGCCTGGACTTCCGCCCAGTGCAGGCCGACACCGGCTCCATCGGTGGCAGCTACTCCCATGAATTCCACGTGCTAGCCGAGTCCGGCGAAGACGACGTGATCTTCAGCGACAGCTCCGACTACGCCGCCAACATCGAGAAGGCCGAGGCCATCCCGCGCGAAACCGTGCGCCCTGCCCCAACCGAGGAGCTGCGCCTGGTCGATACCCCGGATGCCAAGACCATCGCCCAGCTGGTCGAGAATTTCGGCCTGCCGATCGAAAAGACCGTCAAGACCCTGATCGTGCACGGCGCCGAAGAAGGCAAGCTGGTGGCCCTGGTGGTGCGTGGCGACCACGAGCTCAACGAAATCAAGGCCGCCAAGCTGGAACAGGTCGCCGACCCTGTGGTCATGGCCACCGACGCCGAACTGCGCGCGGCCATTGGTGCCGGCGCCGGCTCCCTCGGCCCGCTGAACCTGCCGCTGGAGTGCGTGATCGACCGTTCGGTCGCCCTGATGAGCGACTTCGGCATCGGCGCCAACATCGACGACAAGCACTACTTTGGCGTCAACTGGGAGCGTGACCTGCCTGTCCCGGAAGTCGCCGACCTGCGCAACGTCGTCGAGGGCGACCCAAGCCCGGACGGCCAGGGCACCCTGGTGATCAAGCGCGGCATCGAAGTGGGCCACATCTTCCAGCTCGGCACCAAGTACAGCGAGGCGCTCAAGTGCCAGGTACTGGGCGAGAACGGCAAGCCGGTCACCCTTGCCATGGGCTGCTACGGCATCGGCGTGTCCCGCGTGGTCGCCGCTGCCATCGAGCAGAGCTATGACGACAAGGGCATCATCTGGAACGACGCCCTGGCTCCGTTCCAGATCGCCCTGGTACCGCTGCGTTACGAAACCGAAGTGGTGCGCGAGGCGACCGACAAGCTGTACGCCGAACTGACCGCTGCCGGCTTTGAAGTGCTGCTGGACGACCGCGACAAGAAGACCAGCCCCGGCATCAAGTTTGCCGACATGGAGCTGATCGGCATCCCACACCGTATCGTCGTCAGCGACCGCGGCCTGGCCGATGGCAACCTGGAATACAAGCACCGCACCGAGCAGGACGCCCAACCGCTGCCGCTCAATGAAGTGCTGAGCTTCCTGCAGGCCCGCGTTCGCCGCTGATAATCAATGCACGAGTGATCATGTCCAAGCGAAGTACCTTTACCCTGGGGGGTGCCGCACTGTGCGGCACCCTGCTCGTCAGCGGCTGCGCCAACCAGATGTCCCAGCGCAGCGAGCATGAGGAGCGCGTCGAGCGCAAACTGCTCGAGCACACCCTGCAGATCGATGTCGGCGAGCCCAAGGTGATGGAGCTTCCGCAACGGCGCGTGCGCATCCATGAACAGAAGCGCTTCGAAGTCACCGAGTTCGAAGTGACCCGGCGCTACGACCGCTATACGCCGTACCAGCCTTGGCGGGAGATCTACGAGATCCCGCTGGGCGCAGTGGCCGTGGTGGCCGGTGTCGGCGCCAACGTGGTCAACGTGTTCGCCCTGGGCAACCTGCCCGACAGCGTTACCCACGATTGGCTCAGCTATGGCGTGGCCGGGCTCAACCCGTTCATGAACGTGCAGTCCAATGGCCGCGCCCAGCAGAACCTGGCCGGGATCAGCGAAGTGCAGAAGGACAAGCGCGAGGAATTCACCAGCCTGCCGTGGAGCGAGCGCCTGGTCGAAGTGAAGGCAGGCAAGCTGACCCACGAGCTGACCACCGACAGGAACGGCGTGCTGCGCCTGAACCTGCTGGACAGCCCATTCTCCGAGCAGCACCTGAACCACGTCGGCACCCTGCACCTGCAGGTGGTCGATGAGGAAAATGCGGTGCGCGGCGATGCCAGCCTGCTGGTCAGCACGACCTTGCGCAATAAACTGCAGGAAGCCCACGAGCTGATTTTCGATGACCTCGAAGACGACGATGTGGGCCAGTGGGTGCACCGGGTCAAGCGCCTGTCGGAGCTGGGCCTGGAAGAGGAAGCCAGCGAGATGGAGCAGAGCCTGGTCGAGCTGACCCGCAACGACCCGGAGCTGCAGAAGGAGTTTCTGCAGGCACTGACCAAGGCTACCGGGCGACTGGTAGCCGACCCCGGCGTGCAATAGATGATTGAACAAGGGCTGCTTCATGCAGCCCTTTTCATTTATCCGCGAACAACTCCAGTTGCTCGTGCGCACCGCGCAAGTCCCGCAACCTGACCCCCACCCCCAGCAACCGCACCGGCTTGCCACCCCGCGCGAAGGCCTGGCGCAGCAATTGCCGATAGCTTTCCAGGTCGCGCCCTGCCCCCGCTTGCTCCAGGGTGGTCTGGCTGAAGTCATGGAACTTCACTTTCACGAAGGGCTTTTCTGGCCGGTAGCTGCTGTCCATGCGCGCAATCCGCTCGTTCAGGCTGTCGAGCAGCTCTGGCAGGCGCTCAAGGCAACTGGCCAGGTCCGGCAGGTCGGTGTCGTAGGTGTTCTCCACGCTCACCGATTGGCGCCGGCTGTCATTGTGCACCGCGCGCTCGTCGATGCCTCGCGCCAGCCCCCACAGCCGCTCGCCGAAACTGCCGAACTCGCGCACCAGGTTCAGCCGGGGCCATTCGCGCAAATCCTGGCAGGTAACGATCCCCAGGCGCGCCAGCTTGTCTGCCGTGACCTTGCCCACCCCATGCAGCCTGGCGACCGGCAAAGCAGCGACAAAGGCCTCGACCTGGTCGGGGGTAATCACGAAAAGCCCATTGGGCTTGCGCCAGTCACTGGCGACCTTGGCCAGAAACTTGTTCGGCGCCACGCCCGCCGACACGGTGATATGCAGGGTGCGGGCCACACGCCGGCGGATGTCTTCGGCGATGCGCGTGGCGCTCCCGGCGAACCATTGGCTGTCACTGACATCCAGGTAGGCTTCATCCAGCGACAACGGCTCGATCAGTTCGGTGTAGTCACGGAAAATCGCGTGGATCTCGCGTGAGGCTTCGCGGTAGGCCTCGAAACGCGGTTTGACGATCAGCAGGTCAGGGCACAGCTTGAGCGCATGGCGCGACGACATGGCCGAACGCACGCCATAGGCTCGGGCTTCATAGTTGCACGTGGCAATCACCCCACGGTGGTCGGGCGAACCGCCCACCGCCATCGGCCGCCCTGCCAGGCGCGGGTCGTCACGCATCTCGATGGCGGCGTAGAAGCAATCGCAGTCGATATGGATGATCTTGCGCAAAGACATGGACGACCGTCAGTACTGTAAATTCATACAGATAGTAGCGCATGCAACCCCACGGCTCCCAGCCCGGCTCGATAATCGGCCTGAAAGGCCCGCCACAGCTGCGCTGCGGGCCCTATTCAAGCGCTAAGGGTTTGAACGAAAAAGGTTTTTTTGAAGTAAAAGCTTGACATAGGGAAGTAATTCCGTAGAATTCGATCTCACAGGCGCGGGATGGAGCAGCCTGGTAGCTCGTCGGGCTCATAACCCGAAGGTCGTCGGTTCAAATCCGGCTCCCGCAACCAGATTCGAGAAAAGGCCACTGTTAACGCAGTGGCCTTTTTCTTTGCCTTGAATAAGCTGCAGTGAATAAAAACCCGGACAAGCAACGATAATGCTTGACCACAACTGTTGAAGCTGTAGAATGCGCCCCTCTGACGCGGGATGGAGCAGCCTGGTAGCTCGTCGGGCTCATAACCCGAAGGTCGTCGGTTCAAATCCGGCTCCCGCAACCATATTCGTCAGAACAAACCCCGCCTGTGTAACAGCAGCGCGGGGTTTGTTGCATTTCATCGGCTAAAAAACCCTTCCCCTCCCCTTTGCCGACCGCCAACCCGCAGGGTTGAGATATCTCCTACAGGATGAACTATCTTTAACCGTGCCGGACGACTGAAAGTAACGTTGCCCGGAGTACTATCTGGACACGTTTTCCAAAGGGACTTTCACTTGGCCGCACCTTTCCCGAACCTCGCGCTGCATGCACGGGGTAATCAATGACTTCCCACAACCCCGAACCCCAGGTTCCACTTGCTGCCGCATTGCCTACCGCCGCGCAACGCCTGCCCTGGCTCGAACGTTTGAGTCGCTATCGCCAGCCAATCGGGCTGGGCGTGACCCTGTTGCTGTTCGGCATGGCGCTGATCGCCTGTCGCCACCTGTTGAGCGAGCTGGACATCTATGCGCTGCACGATGCCATGCTCAGCGTGCCGGCCCAGTCCCTGCTCGGCGCCTTCATGGCAACGGTGGTCGGCTTCGTGATCCTGCTGGGTTATGAATGGTCGGCAAGCCGCTATGCCGCCGTGAAGCTGCCGGCGCGCACGCTGCTGCTGGGCGGTTTCAGCGCATTCGCCATTGGCAATGCCATCGGCCTGTCGATGTTGTCGGGTGGCTCGGTGCGCTATCGCCTGTATGCCCGCCAAGGCCTGGGCGCCGCTGAAGTCGCACGCATGACGGTGTTTGCCAGCCTGTCGCTGGGCTGTGCCCTGCCGCCGCTGGCGGCACTCGCCACCTTGAGCAACCTGCCGGCCGCCTCGACCGCCTTGCGCCTGCCCGCCAGCGTGCTGGCCGCGATTGCCATCGCGGTGCTGGCACTGACCCTGGTGCTGGTCATCGGTTTGTACCGGCGCCGCCTGGCGGAACAGCCGCTGGCAGACAGCCTGTTGGTGCAACTTGGCCGGCGTACCCTGCGCCTGCCTGGCGCCCGCCTGGCTGCATTGCAACTGCTGATTACCGCCCTGGACGTCGCGGCCGCCGCCACCGTGCTCTACCTGCTGCTGCCAGAAGCGCCGCCATTCGGCGCCTTCGTACTCGTTTATCTGCTGGCCCTGGCGGCCGGCGTGCTGAGCCATGTGCCCGGCGGCGTCGGGGTGTTCGAGGCCATTTTGCTGGCGGCCTTCGCCGACCAGCTCGGCGCTGCGCCCCTGGCGGCGGCCCTGCTGCTGTACCGCCTGATCTACGTGGTGCTGCCGCTGCTGGTAGCGTGCGTGCTGTTGCTGGCCAACGAGGCGCGCCGCCTGCTGTTCGCCCAGCAGGCAATCAAGGCTGCATCCGGGCTGGCGGCGCCGATCCTGGCCATTCTGGTCTTCCTCTCCGGGGTGGTCCTGCTGTTCTCCGGCGCCACCCCGGAGATCGATACCCGCCTTGAGCACATGGGCTTTTTGGTGCCGCACCGATTGATCGACGCCTCGCACTTCGGCGCCAGCCTGATCGGCGTGCTCTGCCTGCTGCTGGCCCAGGGCCTGCGCCGGCGCCTGTCGGCAGCCTGGCTGCTGACCACGGTGCTGCTGCTGATGGGCGCAGTGCTGTCGCTGCTCAAGGGCTTCGACTGGGAAGAAGCCACGCTGCTGACCGCCACCGCCGCCCTGCTGGCGCTGTTCCGCCGGTCGTTCTATCGCCCGAGCCGCCTGTTGGAGCTGCCCTTCTCGCCCATCTACCTGGTGGCCAGCGCCTGCGTGGTCGGTGCCTCGGTGTGGCTGCTGCTGTTCGCCTACCAGGACGTGCCCTACAGCCATCAATTGTGGTGGCAGTTCACCCTGGATGCCGATGCCCCGCGCGGCCTGCGAGCAGCCATGGGCAGCGCCGTCCTGCTGGTGATCGTCGCCCTGACCTGGCTGTTGCGCACCGCCCGCCCAACCATCCACCTGCCCGACGCAGAGGAACTGCAGCGCGCCAACCGCATCGTGCTGGCCTCCGACCAACCGGACGGTGGCTTGGCATTGACCGGCGACAAGGCCCTGCTGTTCCACCCCAGCGACAATGCCTTCCTCATGTACGCCCGCCGTGGCCGTAGCCTGGTGGCGTTGTACGACCCGATCGGCCCCGCCCAGGAGCGTGCCGAGATGATCTGGCAGTTCCGCGACCTGTGCGACCTGCACCACGCCCGCCCGGTGTTCTACCAGGTGCGCGCGGAGAACCTGCCGTTCTACATGGACATCGGCCTGACCGCGCTGAAGCTGGGCGAGGAAGCCCGCGTCGACCTGCGCCGCTTCGACATCGAAGCCAAGGGCAAGGAGATGAAAGACCTGCGCTACACCTGGAACCGCGGCGGGCGTGACGGCCTGAGCCTGGAAATCCACGAACCCGGGCATGCGCCGCTGGCTGAGCTTAAGGAAATTTCCGACGCCTGGCTCGGTGGCAAGAACGTACGCGAGAAGGGCTTCTCGCTGGGGCGCTTCAGCCCCGAGTACCTGCAGCACTTCCGGATCGCCCTGATTCGTTTCCAGGGCCGCCCAGTGGCGTTTGCCAACCTGCTGGAAACCCATGGCAACGAACTGGCCAGCCTCGACCTGATGCGCGCGCATCCCGAGGCGCCCAAGCTGACCATGGAATTCATGATGGTTGGCCTGATCCTGCATTACAAAAGCCATGACTATGGCCGCTTCAGCCTGGGCATGGTCCCGCTTTCCGGGCTGCAACCTCGGCGTGGCGCGCCTTTGACCCAACGCTTGGGCTCGATGGTGTTCCGCCGTGGCGAGCAGCTTTACAACTTCCAGGGCCTGCGGCGCTTCAAGGACAAGTTCCAGCCGGACTGGGAACCCCGTTACATGGCCGTGCCGGCCGGGCTCGACCCGCTGGTTGCACTGGCTGACACTGCCGCCCTGATCGCTGGCGGCTTGACTGGATTGGTGAAACGTTGATGATCCGACGCTATTGGCTGTACGTACTGATACCCCTGTTGCTGGCTGCCCTGGCCGGTGCCGCGGCGTTCTGGGTGTGGACCCGCCCGGCTCCGGAAGCACGCCTGGAGCAACTGACCCTCAATGACACCAGCATGACCCGCGTCACCCCCGGCGTGCATGCCAAGGCCCGGGTCGCCATCGGCGTGCCCCAGGACCAAGCGTTGACCGACAAGCAGCTGCTGGACCTGAGCCAGGCCGGTGAAGCCCAGCTGGTACAGGTGATCCTGCCGCCTGGCGACTGCAGCAAGCAGCAACAGGCGATGGACCAGGCACTGACCCAGCTGTCCGACAAGCCGACCCTGGTAGCCGGTATCGGCCCAGGTGCATCCCAGGCCTGGCGCTGGCTGGCCGCACAGACCGACGACAAGGCCAAGGCCATCTCGGTGGACTTCAACATCGAACAGCCCGGCTGCCCTGCGGCGCTGCCCAAGGCGGCGGCCCACGGCCATTGGAACGTTGCCTGGAACGACAACCCGGATGACGCCAGCGCCGCCTTCGTGCGCGATCAGGCCAATGCCGAAACCAGCATCAGCGACTACGACATCCACCTGCCGCAAGTGCTCAAGGCGCAGCTGACCCAGGCCCTGGTCGGCCATGACGGCAACGCCCTGGCCATACCGGTGGTGGAAGTGCCGGCCGGGCAAACCACCGACACCGTCACCCTGTTCCTGTCCGGCGACGGCGGCTGGCGCGACCTGGACCGCGACGTGGCCGGCGAGATGGCCAAGCTTGGCTACCCGGTGGTGGGCATCGACACCCTGCGTTACTACTGGCAGCACAAGACCCCCGAGCAAAGCGCCGCCGACCTGTCCGAGCTGATGCAGCACTACCGGCAGAAGTGGGGCACCAAGCGTTTCGTGCTCACCGGCTACTCGTTCGGCGCCGACGTGCTGCCGGCGATCTACAACCGCCTGCCCGCCGAAGACCAGCAACGCATCGATGCGGTGATGCTGCTGGCCTTTGCCCGCAGCGGCAGTTTCGAGATCGAGGTGGAAGGCTGGTTGGGCAAAGAAGGCCAGGAAGCACCGACCGGGCCGGAAATGGCCAAGCTGCCGGCGTCCAAGGTGGTGTGCGTGTATGGCGTGGAAGAGACCGACGAGAGCGGTTGCACCGACAAGACGGCCGTGGGCGAGCGCATGAAGCTGCCGGGTGGGCATCACTTTGACGAGAACTACCCGCAACTGGCCAAGCGCTTGATCGACGAGATCGAGACGCGCCAGGGAAAATCCAGCGTCGCTGACAAGAACTGAAGGTGTATGGGGGCTGCGTTGCAGCCCCAATCGCCGGCAAGCCGGCTCCCACAAATAGACCTGTAGGAGCGGCCTTGTGTCGCGAAAGGGCTGCAAAGCAGCCCCCGCATTCACTCAAATCTCGACCTGCGTCCCCAGCTCGATCACCCGGTTGAGGGGCAGGTTGAAGAAGCGCAAGTTGCCGTTGGCGTTCTTCAACAGAAACGCGAACAGGTTCCCCCGCCAGCGCGACATCCCCTCCAACCGCGAGGCAATCACCGTTTCCCGGCTCAGGAAGTAGGTGGTGCGCATCGGGCTGAAATCCAGCTCGTCCAGGTGGCACAGCTTCAGCGCCGCCGGCACGTCCGGCTCGTCCATGAAGCCAAAGTGCAGCAACACGCGGAAGAACCCGTCGCCATACGACTCCACCTCGAAACGCTCCTGCTCCGGCACCCGCGGCCGGTCTTCGCTGACCACCGTCAGCAACACCACCTGGCTGTGCAGCACCTGGTTGTGCAGCATGTTATGCAGCAGCGCATGGGGCACGGCGTCGGGCCGCGCCGTCAGGAACACCGCGGTCCCTTCGACCCGGTGCGGCGGCTGCACGCGAATGCTGCTGATGAACACCGGCAGCGGCAATCCGCCTTCATCGATACGCTCGACGAGGATCTGCTTGCCACGCTTCCAGGTACTCATCAGCAGGAACAACACGCCCCCTGCCAGCACCGGGAAGGCACCGCCCTGGACGATCTTCGGCACGTTGGCGGCGAAGAACAGCCCATCGACCAGCAGAAAGCCCACCAATATCGGCACGGCGAGCAGCGGCGGCCATTTCCACAGCAGCAGCATCACCGCCGAAACCAGGATGGTGGTCATCAGCATGGTGCCGGTCACCGCCACGCCATAGGCCGCAGCCAGCGCGCCGGACGATTCGAAACCGATCACCAGCAGCACCACGCCGACCATCAGCGTCCAGTTCACCGCACCGATGTAGATCTGCCCCTGCTCGTCGCTGGAGGTGTGCTGGATCTGCATGCGCGGGATGTAACCGAGCTGGATGGCCTGGCGGGTCAGGGAGAAGGCCCCGGAAATCACCGCCTGCGAGGCAATCACCGTGGCCATGGTCGCCAGACCCACCAACGGCAGCAGGGCCCAGCCCGGTGCCAGCAGGTAGAACGGGTTGCGCGCGGCGTCAGGGTTCTGCAGCAAGATTGCGCCCTGGCCGAAATAGTTGAGCACCAGCGCCGGCAGCACCAGGGCGAACCAGGCGCGGGCGATCGGCTTGCGGCCGAAATGGCCCATGTCGGCGTACAACGCCTCGGCACCGGTCAGCGCCAGCACCACCGCGCCGAGGATGGCCACGCCCATGCCGGGGTGGACCACGAAGAAGTTGACGGCCCAGCCTGGGTTGAATGCCTTGAGCACTTCCGGGCTCTGCGAAATGCCATGCACGCCCAGCGCGGCCAGCACCAGGAACCAGCAGACCATGATCGGGCCGAACGCCTTGCCGATCTTCTCCGTGCCATGCTTTTGCACCAGAAACAGCGCCACCAGCACCACCAGCGAGATCGGCACCACCCAGTGATCGATACCGTCGAACGCCAGGCCCATGCCCTCCACCGCCGACAACACCGACACCGCCGGGGTGATCATGCTGTCGCCGTAGAACAAAGAGGCGCCGATCAACCCGCAGATGACCATCAGCGTACGCAGCCGCGGGTAGGCCGCCGTGGCCCGCCGCGCCAGCGCGGTCAGCGCCATGGTGCCGCCCTCGCCCTGGTTATCGGCACGCAGGATGAACATCACGTACTTGAACGACACCACCCACAGCAGCGACCAGAGGATCAGCGACAGGATCCCCAGCACCCCGTCATGGTTGACCGGTACGCCATAACCGCCAGTGAACACTTCCTTGAGGGTATACAACGGGCTGGTGCCGATATCGCCATAGACCACCCCAACAGCTGCCACCAGCAGGCTGATCGAGCGTGTCGCCCCCTGCCCGCCCTCGGCGTGACTGCTTGCCTGAACCATCGACCACTCCCGCAAACGGCCCCAACGGCCGGTAGATTTCACCCCTACGCCAGGGCATCAGCGATACCCGGACGCAACGGCGCGAAGCATAGCGCAGCGTTCGTCGCTTTTGTGCTGGTCAATCGACCTTGCGCTCGCTAGAATTGCGCACTTTTTGATCAGAGGCGCCCACAGCGCCCGCCAAGCTCGCCCTGCCACCGGTGGGGCGAACTGCATTCAATACCGAGGTTAGTCATGTCCACCACTCCCGCCACCCCTAAGGTCGGATTCGTCAGCCTCGGCTGCCCGAAGGCTTTGGTCGATTCCGAGCGCATCCTTACCCAACTGCGCATGGAAGGCTATGAAGTCGTGCCCACCTACGAAGACGCCGATGTGGTGGTGGTCAACACCTGCGGCTTCATCGACAGCGCTAAGGCCGAATCGCTGGAAGTGATCGGCGAAGCGATCAAGGAAAACGGCAAGGTCATCGTCACCGGCTGCATGGGTGTCGAGGAAGGCAACATCCGCGATGTGCACCCAAGCGTGCTGTCGGTCAGCGGCCCGCAGCAGTACGAGCAAGTGGTCAATGCCGTGCACGAAGTGGTGCCGCCACGCCAGGACCACAACCCGCTGATCGACCTGGTGCCGCCGCAGGGCGTCAAGCTGACCCCGCGCCACTACGCCTACCTGAAGATTTCCGAAGGCTGCAACCACAGCTGCAGCTTCTGCATCATCCCGTCGATGCGCGGCAAGCTGGTCAGCCGCCCGGTCGGCGAAGTGCTGAGCGAGGCCGAGCGCCTGGTCAAGGCCGGCGTCAAGGAAATCCTGGTGATTTCCCAGGACACCAGCGCCTACGGCGTCGACGTCAAGTACAAGACCGACTTCTGGAACGGCCGCCCGGTCAAGACCCGCATGCTCGAGCTGTGCGAAGCGCTGAGCAGCCTGGGTGCCTGGGTGCGCCTGCACTACGTGTACCCGTACCCGAACGTCGACGACGTGATCCCGCTGATGGCGGCCGGCAAGATCCTGCCGTACCTGGACATCCCGTTCCAGCACGCCAGCCCCAAAGTGCTCAAGTCGATGAAGCGCCCGGCCTTCGAAGACCGCACCCTGGCGCGCATCAAGAACTGGCGCGAACAGTGCCCCGAGCTGGTGATCCGTTCGACCTTCATCGTCGGCTTCCCGGGCGAGACCGAGGAAGACTTCCAGTACCTGCTGGACTGGCTGACCGAAGCCCAGCTCGACCGCGTCGGCTGCTTCCAGTACTCGCCGGTGGAAGGCGCACCGGCCAACGACCTGGGCCTGGACGAAGTCCCGGACGACGTCAAGCAGGACCGCTGGGACCGCTTCATGGCGCACCAGCAGGCGATCAGCGCCGCACGCCTGCAACTGCGCATCGGCAAGGAAATCGAAGTGCTGATCGACGAAGTCGAGGAACAGGGCTCGGTGGGCCGCAGCTTCTTCGATGCGCCGGAGATCGACGGCAGCGTGTTCATCGATGGCGACCATGGTTTCAAGCCGGGCGACAAAGTGCGTTGCCGCGTGGTCGATGCCGACGAATATGACATGTGGGCCGAGCCTGTCTGAGGCCAGCCCCATGTGACCAAGCCCCGCCCACTGGCGGGGCTTTTTTTTGCATCTATGGTTTCCTCAATGGCCCCTGAGGATCACCGGCATGCACATGGCACTGACGCTGCAAACCCCGCACCTGAAGGACTACCCGGAGCTGGTGCAGGTGTGGGAAGACTCGGTGCGCGCCACCCACCATTTCCTGCCCGACGCCTACATCCTGCTGCTGCGCGAGCATGTATTGCGCAGCTACCTGGACGCCGTGATGCTCATCTGCTGCAAGGACCGCCAACGCATCTGCGGCTTTGCCGGGGTCGCCAATGGCCGTGTCGACATGCTGTTCGTCGCCCCCACCTACCGCGGCCGCGGCGTCGGCAAGCGCCTGCTGCGCTATGCCATCCGCGAACTGAACGCCGAAACCCTGGATGTCAATGAACAGAACCCACAGGCATTGGGCTTCTACCTGCACGAAGGCTTCGAAGTGATCGGCCGTTCGGAAACCGACGGCTTGGGGCAACCCTATCCCTTGCTGCACATGAAGCTGATACCTACATAGGATTAGGACTTCGGTGTAGGACGCCGTGCAATGTTTCCGAAATGGCGCATTTGACACAGATTCCCATCATCTGGCGGCCACGGGCAGGTACAATGGAGGTCTTTCCCTGCCTTGCGAATCGACCTCCATGTCCGAACCCATCCGCCTGTCCAAACGCCTCATCGAGCAGCTCGGCTGCTCACGCCGCGAGGCCGAGTTGTATATCGAGGGGGGCTGGGTCACGGTCGATGGCATCGTCGTCGAGCAACCGCAGTTCAAGGTGGACGGCCAGCGCGTCGAGCTGCTGCCCGGGGCCAAGGCCGAAACCCTTGAACCGGTGACCCTGCTGCTCAACCAGCAAGCCGGCGTCGACAACGAGACGGCCCGCGCCGGCATCAACCTGGGCAACCTCAGCGAAGCCCACCGCGAAGCTGTACGGCCGCTGCATGGGCACTTCGCCCGCCTGGCCTGCGTTGCGCCGCTGGAACGTGGCGCCAGCGGCCTGCAGGTATTCACCCAGGACTGGCGGGTAACCCGCAAGATCGAGGCCGACCTGCGCAAGCTGGAGCAGGAATACATCATTGAAGTACGCGGCGAAACCACGCCCCAGGCCCTGGAAAGGCTGGCGCGCGGGGCTACCCGCAATGACCGGGAGCTGCCCAAGGCCAAGGCCAGCTGGCAGAACGAAACCCACCTGCGCCTGGCCTTGAAAAACCCGCAACCGGGGCAGATTTCCGAATTGTGCGCCTACCTGCGCCTGGAAGTGCGCAGCATGCGCCGCATTCGCCTGGGTGGTGTGCCCATGGGCAAGCTGCCGCTGGGGCAATGGCGTTACCTGGCCAGCACCGAACGTTTCTAAGCAATACGCCGCGCTCCGGCGCGGCTCTGAACAGGATTCTGTAGCAATGAACCACAACGATGTCCTGCGCAGCCTGCGCTACATGCTCAAGGTGAACGACGCCAAGATGGCCGAAATCATCGCGCTGTCCGGCCTCGAGGTTAACCCGGTGGTGCTCGCCACCTACCTGAAGAAAGAAGACGAGGCAGGCTTCGTGCGCTGCCCCGAGCGGGTCATGGCGCACTTCCTCGACGGCCTGGTGATCCACCGCCGGGGCAAGGACGACAGCCGCCCACAACAGCCGGTGGAACTGCCGGTGACCAACAACACCATCCTCAAGAAGCTGCGGGTGGCCTTCGAGCTGAAGGAAGAGGACCTGCACGTGATCCTCAAGTCGGTCAACTTCCCGGTGTCCAAGCCTGAACTGAGCGCGCTGTTTCGCAAGGTCGGCCATGACAACTACCGGCCTTGCGGCGACCAGCTGCTGCGCAACTTCCTCAAGGGCCTGACCCTGCGGGTGCGCGGCTAGGTGGTCATGCAACATACGGTTTCGCCGGTCGGCATCGTGCGCTCCTGCTTCAAGGAGAAGTTCGCCATCCCGCGCCAGCCACAGCTGGCACCGGCGGCGCGCGGGGTGTTGGAATTGCTGCCACCGTTCGACCAGGGTGATGCCGTGGAGGGTCTCGAACAGGTCAGCCATGTGTGGCTGCTGTTCCTGTTCCACCAGGCACTGGAAGAAAAGCCCCGCCTGAAGGTGCGCCCTCCGCGCCTGGGCGGCAACAAGAGCATGGGCGTGTTCGCCACCCGCGCGACCCACCGGCCCAACGGCATCGGCCAATCGGTGGTGCGCCTGGAAGGCGTGGAGCCGGGGCGGCTGCTGCTGTCCGGGATCGACTTGCTCGATGGCACACCGGTGCTCGATATCAAGCCCTATGTACCCTACGCCGACAGCATCGCCGGGGCCACCAACCTGATGGCCAGCGCCGCGCCACAGGCGATTGCCGTGCAATGGCATGACGACGCCCTGCCCCAGGCCAGGGAACATGCACTGCGCCTGGGCGAGCCGCTGGTGGAGCTGATCGAACAATGCCTGGCCCAGGACCCACGGCCGGCCTACCAGGTGCCTGCACCGGAGCGGGTGTACGGGGTGAAGTTCTGGGATGTGCAGGTACGCTGGCAGTATCCCCAGGCCGATGTGATTCGCGTGCTGGAAGTGGTACGCGACAGCTGAGGTTCGCTGAACGCCGGGCAATAAAAAACGCAGGCCATGGCCTGCGTTTTTTATTGCTGCTATCGCCTTACTTCTCGACGAAAGCACGCTCGATCAGGTAGTCGCCTGGCTCGCGCATGCGCGGCGAAATCTTCAGGCCGAAGCTGTCGAGCACTTCGCTGGTTTCATCGAGCATGCTCGGGCTGCCGCAGATCATCGCACGGTCGTCCTGCGGGTTGATCGGTGGCAGGCCGATGTCGCTGAACAGCTTGCCGCTGCGCATCAGGTCGGTCAGCCGGCCCTGGTTCTCGAATGGCTCGCGGGTCACGGTCGGGTAGTAGATCAGCTTGTCACGTACCGCCTCGCCGAAGAACTCGTTCTGCGGCAGGTGCTCGGTGATGAACTCGCGGTAGGCCACTTCGTTCACGTAACGCACGCCGTGCACCAGGATCACCTTCTCGAAACGCTCGTAGGTTTCCGGGTCCTGGATGACGCTCATGAACGGCGCCAGGCCAGTGCCGGTGCTCAGCAGGTACAGGTGCTTGCCCGGGTTCAGGTCGTCGAGCACCAGCGTGCCGGTAGGCTTCTTGCTGATGATGATCTCGTCGCCTTCCTTCAGGTGCTGCAGCTGGGAGGTCAGCGGGCCGTCCGGCACCTTGATGCTGAAGAACTCCAGGTGCTCTTCCCAGTTCGGCGACGCGATGGAATAGGCGCGCATGAGCGGACGGCCATTGTCCTGTTGCAGGCCGATCATCACGAACTGACCGTTCTCGAAGCGCAGGCCCGGGTCGCGGGTGCACTTGAAGCTGAACAGGGTGTCGTTCCAGTGATGCACACTGAGGACACGTTCGTGGTTCATGTTGCTCATCTATGGGGCTCCTGAAGAAAAACGCAGCGCGCAAGACGCGCAGTTGCGCGATAGTTTAGGGGCAGCGACAATATCTGTTAACTGAATTATCAAGATATGTGTTATCGGTTATATAGATATGCGATTCACACTTCGTCAGCTTCAGGTCTTCGTTGCCGTGGCCCAGCACCAAAGCGTCTCTCGAGCCGCCAGCGTGCTGGCTTTGTCGCAATCGGCCGCCAGTACGTCAATCACCGAACTCGAGCGTCAATCGAGCTGCCAGCTGTTCGACCGCGCGGGCAAACGCCTGGCCCTCAACGCCCTTGGCCATCAGTTGCTGCCCCAGGCGGTTGCCTTGCTCGACCAGGCCAAGGAAATAGAAGACTTGCTCAACGGCAAGTCGGGGTTCGGCTCGCTGGCGGTGGGCGCCACGCTGACCATCGGCAACTACCTGGCCACCCTGCTGATCGGCAGCTTCATGCAGGTGCACCCGGAAAGCCAGGTGAAGCTGCACGTGCAGAACACAGCCCATATCGTGCACCAGGTGGCGCAGTACGAAATTGATCTGGGTCTAATCGAGGGTGACTGCAACCACCCGGACCTGGAGGTGCAGCCTTGGGTCGAAGATGAGCTGGTGGTGTTCTGTGCGCCGCAGCACCCGCTCGCCAAACTGGGCCGGGCCGATGTCGAGAGTTTGTCGCGTGAGGACTGGATCTTGCGCGAGCAGGGCTCCGGCACGCGCCTGACCTTCGATCAGGCCATGCGCCATCATCGCGCCAACCTCAACATCCGCCTGGAGCTGGAACACACCGAGGCGATCAAGCGCGCCGTGGAGTCGGGCCTGGGCATCAGCTGCATCTCGCGCATGGCCCTGCGCGACGCCTTCCGCCGTGGCAGCCTGGTGCCGGTGGAGACGCCGGAGCTGGACCTGATGCGCCAGTTCTATTTCATCTGGCACAAGCAGAAATACCAGACCTCGGCCATGCGCGAATTTCTCGAGCTATGCCGCAACTTCACCGCGGGCTTTACCCGCAGTGATGAAATCGTGTTGCCGCCGATCGCTTAGAGCAGGATCACGCCCCACACCAGCGCAACCATGGTCAACGCCACCAGCTGCGCGGCGCTGCCCATGTCCTTGGCATTCTTGGACAACGGGTGGCGCTCCAGGGAGATGCGGTCGATGGCCGCTTCCACCGCAGAGTTGAACAGCTCGACGATCAGGCCCAGCAGGCACACCGCGATCATGATCGCCCGCTCCGCACGGCTGACCGGCAGCCAGAAGGCGATCGGAATCAGCAGCACATTGAGCAGCACCAGCTGGCGGAAGGCGGCTTCACCCTTGAAGGCGGCGCGCAGGCCGTCCAGCGAGTAGCCGGCGGCGTTGAAGATACGTTTGAGGCCGGTCTGGCCTTTGAATGGCGACATGTGAGTCACTTCACAGATAAAAGGCCAGCAGACTAGACCGGCTCGGGTCAAAAAAGCGTGAAGACGCAAGGCCTCAGTTGCTCGCAACCGATTCAAGTTGTTGCAAAAGCAACGCCGCCTGGGTCCGGGTGCGCACGCCAAGCTTGCGGAAAATTGCCGTCACGTGGGCCTTGATGGTCGCTTCCGACACACTCAGCTCATAGGCGATCTGCTTGTTCAGCAAGCCTTCGCAGACCATGGTCAGCACGCGGAACTGCTGCGGCGTGAGGCTGGCCAGGCCTTCGCTGGCGGCCTTGGCCTCGGCCGACACGTCAACCTTCTCGAACGCCTGCGGTGGCCACCAGACATCGCCGTCGAGCACCTTGCGCACGGCATCCTGGATGACTTCCAGGCCGCTGGACTTGGGAATGAAACCACTGGCGCCGAACTCGCGCGACTTGACCACCACAGCTGCCTCTTCCTGGGCCGAGACCATCACCACCGGAATCTGCGGGTACTGCCCGCGCAGCAGGACCAGCCCGGAGAAACCGTAGGCGCCCGGCATGTTCAGGTCGAGCAGGACCAGGTCCCAATCGGACTTTTCGCTAAGGCGGGTTTCCAGTTCGGCAATGCTCGCCACCTCGACCAGGCGCACATCCGCGCCCAGGGCGAGGGTAACGGCCTGGCGCAGAGCGCCACGAAACAGCGGGTGGTCATCGGCTATCAGGATTTCGTAAGTGGCCATCGATGTATGGATCCTGTTCTGTGCAGGCGCATGCGGGGTAGTGATAGCGCCTGGCGGGGAATCGGCGCCAAGGATGCCGAGCACGGTCGGGGGTGGTCAAGCCAATCGCCCTGCCGTCTCGCCCACCCTGGCTGCCAGCTCCGTCATTATGAACCAAAGCGGGGCACCTGCCCCTTGGACTATAGGAAGGTATGCAAACGCTGGTGGACATCGTCCTGCTCATCCAGCGGCAGGCGACGCTTGCCGCTGAGGTAATGCAGGCTGAACACATCCAGGTAGGCATCCAGGGCCTGCGAGGCCTGGCTGTCGCCTGCCAGTTCCAGGCACATGGCTGCGACTTCCGCCGTGCAGAAATGATCGTCCCGCTTGGAGCGGCGCAAGCGGTAGCGCGACATCTGCTCGGCTTGCAGGCTCAACACCGGGAAGCGATCCAGGTACGGGCTCTTGCGGAACATCTTGCGCGCTTCGGTCCACGTGGCATCGAGCAGGATGAACAGCGGGCGCTTGCCCGGTACAGGTTGCACCTCGCTCACGACGCGCTCCTGGGCAACGAATTCACCTGGGAAGACGATGTAGGGTTGCCACTGCGGGTCTTCGAGCAGCGCCAGCAGGTTTTCGTCCACGGAGGTGCGCAACCAGCCGAAGGCCGAGGTGTCCTCGATCAGGTCGGCAATCAGCCAGCCGGTATTGGTGGGTTTCAATGGCTCGGTGTCATGCATCAGCAGGCACACCCCCGAGTCGGCCTGCACCCGCGGCTTCCAGGCACACAGGCAATGGCTGGCGATGACCCGACATGCAGGGCAGCGCTCGGCACGTGAGCCGCGCGCGATGAACGGTTTGATGCTGCGTGCCAAGCGTTCGGCGCGCAGGCGCGCTACCGCATGGCTCATGCTGGCAAGCCTCTGACAAGGTTGTGACTGGACACTACGAAAACTCGGGCTGAACAAAGCGCCAGTCTACCAGAGCAGGCGTCATTTGCCGTGCAGCAGCAAGGGCGGCTCCCTTATAATCGGCGCTTTGGCGGTTGCCAGTCTGCCAGTGGCGTTGCGGTTTTCATGGAACGCCGGCCACCTGTGCATGTCAAAGCGCCAGTCATCGAACCAGGAGAGATTCATGCTGCGTCTTATCGCCCCGGCCCTGAGCCTGTTGCTCGCACTGCCACTCGCCGCCCAGGCAGCGTCCAAGCAGGAGTTCGAGTTGAACAAGATGCTGCAGAAAGTTGCCCAGCAAAGCAGTGTCGGCACCCCACGCGCCATCAACGAAGACATCCTCGACCAGGGCTACACCGTCGAAGGCAAGGCCCTGATCAACCACCTGAGCGTGCGCGCCGAGCATGCCGCGCGCATGCAGGCGAACCCGGCACAGGTGCGCAGCCAACTCGGCGACAGCGTGTGCCGCAACAGCGGTTTTCGTAACCTGATGTCCAAGGGCGCGGTGATGGTCTACCGCTTCACCGTCTACAAGACCAACCAGCCGGTGATGGACCAGGCGTTCGACGCTGCCAGCTGCTCGGCCGGCAACAAGAGGAAGTGATCAGGTAATACCCTGCACACCTTCCGCGCGCCGAGCTTCTTCATCGGCGCGCATCTCCGCCAGCAGCGCCTGCAAGTAGCGTGACTGGCACTCAAGCGTTGCCAACCTGCGACGGCACTCCTCCTCCAGGCTCACATGGTGATCCTGCGCTGCATTCTCCAGCTGCTGATACAGCTCCCGGTCCACCTCGATGACCAAGCGATACATAGGCCACCTCCCGCATCGACACGTTTCGCTTCTCCAGTTAACCAAACCCTTGGCAACCATGGCCGAGCTCCGACGAGTGGCCCTGGCCGCCCTGGCGGCAGGAACCGGCGCGAAGGTCTAGATTGATAGCGTAGAGCGACAAAACAACAAGAAGATGGACTGACACCCTGCATCACGGCCTGAAGGCCAACTGCAATGCTCGGGATGCACACTCGGGCCAGAGCAGCCAGCGACACACGCAGTGTCGCGGCCGAGCCACGCCATCGGCTCGGTCAGAGGTTTTGCTGCAGAAGGAGACGTTGAATGCCTTATCAATCCAATGAACATCTGTTCAATCACTTCAGGGACAGCGGCATCGACCTGAGCAAGGTCGACGAACAACTGCAACTGGTCGCACCCGACAGCCCCAACCTGCCACTGTACCGCGACATGATGCTGACCATCCTGCGCATGGCCCACGACGACAGTGACCGCTGGAGCGCCAAGATCACCCTGCAGGCGCTTCGCGAGCTGGACCATTCTTTCCGCGCCTTGCAGCGCTACAAGGGCCGGCGCAAGGTCACTGTGTTCGGCTCGGCGCGCACGCCGATCGAACACCCGATGTATGCGCTGGCGCGCGAGCTGGGGGCGACCCTGGCGCGCTCCGACCTGATGGTCATTACCGGTGCCGGCG
Organism: Pseudomonas sp. NPDC087029; assembly: GCF_044745345.1. Classification (NCBI taxonomy): domain Bacteria; kingdom Pseudomonadati; phylum Pseudomonadota; class Gammaproteobacteria; order Pseudomonadales; family Pseudomonadaceae; genus Pseudomonas; species Pseudomonas sp. NPDC087029. Next base: position 249,671 of record NZ_JBIVAB010000003.1, read on the forward strand.
GCGGCATCATGGCCGCCGCCCACGAAGGCGCCGGCAGCGAGCACAGCCTGGGCTTCAACATCACCCTGCCCTTCGAGCAGCATGCCAACCCGACGGTGGACGGTACCGACAAGCTGTTGCCGTTCCACTTCTTCTTCATTCGCAAGCTGTTCTTCGTCAAGGAAGCCGACGGGCTGGTACTTTGCCCAGGCGGTTTCGGCACGCTCGACGAGGCACTGGAAGTGCTGACATTGATCCAGACCGGCAAGAGCCCACTGGTACCGGTGGTGTTGCTGGACTCACCCGGCGGCACATTCTGGCGCGATTGCCTGGACTTCATCAGCCGCCAACTGCAGGAAAACCGCTACATCCTGCCCACCGACCTGAAGCTGCTGCGCCTGGTCTACAGTGCCGACGAAGCGGTGGAGGAGATCAACCAGTTCTACAGCAACTACCACTCCAGCCGCTGGCTGAAGAACCAGTTCGTGATTCGCATGCACCACCGGCTCAGCGACGCCGCGCTTTTCGAGATCCAGGAAGGTTTCGCCGATTTGCGCCTGAGCGGCAAGTATCACCAGCACGCAGACAGTGGCGCAGAGCATGAGACAGGTAATTACAACCACCTGACTCGCCTGACCTTTGCCTTCAATGGCCGCGATCAAGGCCGCCTGCGCGAGCTGGTGGATTTCATCAACCTGCCGGAGAACTGGGCAAAGCCACAGCCCATGCACACCACCCAGCGGGCGCGGGAGGCGTTGAAGGTCAGCTAGAAGGTTTCAGTCGTACAAGTCCCGGCCGCTGAGCAGGCGGCCGATCATGTCCATGGCAAACCCACGGTAAGCAAGAAACCGGGTCTGCTGGGCACGGCTGCGGGGGTCTTGTGGGCGCTGGCCCGCATATTTGCGCTGCCAGGCCTCCTGTAACCGCTCGGCCCAGTCCACACCACTGTCACGCAGTGCCTGGTCGATGTCGCCACGGTTCAGGCCACGCTGGCCGAGCTCCTCACGAATACGTGCGGGGCCATAGCCGGCATTGGAACGGTATCGGATGAAGCTTTCGAGATAGCGGGCTTCGCTAAGCAGCCCTTCTTCGGCAAGCCGATCGAGCTCAGGCTCGATCAGCTCATCCGAAGCGCCGCGCTGACGCAGTTTGCGCGTCAGCTCGACGCGACCATGCTCGCGGCGCGCGAGCAGGTCCATGGCGGTCCGCCGAATGGCGACGGGGGTGTCGAGTACGACGGCCATACCAGCAGCCTACAAACGCGGATCAATAACCGGTTTCGGCATCGGCCATGTCGTCGGCATCGGCTTCAGCAGCAGCGGTCTTGCCGGCAGCGGCAACAGCACCTGAGTTGAGCAGCTTCTCGCGGATCTGCTTCTCGATCTCGGTACCGATGGCCGGGTTTTCTTGCAGGTACTTGGCGGCGTTAGCCTTGCCCTGGCCGATCTTGTTGCCCTGGTAGCTGTACCAAGCACCGGACTTCTCCACCAGCCCTTGGGATACGCCCAGGTCGATGATTTCGCCGTTACGGTAGATACCCTTGCCGTAGAGAATCTGGAACTCGGCCTGACGGAACGGTGGCGAGACCTTGTTCTTGACGATCTTGACGCGGGTTTCGCTGCCCACCACTTCGTCGCCTTCCTTCACCGCGCCAGTGCGGCGAATGTCCAGGCGCACGGAGGCGTAGAACTTCAGCGCGTTACCGCCGGTGGTGGTTTCCGGGCTACCGAACATCACGCCGATCTTCATGCGGATCTGGTTGATGAAGATGACCAGGCAGTTGGCGTTCTTGATGTTACCGGTGATCTTGCGCAGCGCCTGGGACATCAGACGGGCCTGCAGGCCGACGTGCATGTCACCCATCTCGCCTTCGATTTCGGCCTTGGGTACCAGGGCGGCCACGGAGTCGACGATGATCACGTCAACGGCGTTGGAACGCACCAGCATGTCGGTGATTTCCAGGGCCTGCTCACCGGTATCCGGCTGCGAGACCAGCAGGTCGTCGACGTTGACGCCCAGCTTGCCGGCGTATTCAGGGTCGAGGGCGTGCTCGGCGTCGACGAAGGCGCAGGTGGCGCCATTCTTCTGGGCCTCGGCGATGACCGACAGGGTCAGCGTGGTCTTACCCGACGATTCCGGGCCATAGATTTCGACGATACGGCCTTTTGGCAGGCCGCCGATGCCGAGGGCGATGTCCAGGCCCAGCGAGCCGGTCGAGATGGCCGGGATACCCTGGCGCTCGTGATCGCCCATGCGCATGACAGCGCCTTTGCCGAATTGGCGTTCGATCTGACCCAGGGCCGCAGCCAAGGCGCGCTTCTTGTTGTCGTCCATTGAAATCCTCACGTGTTCGACTTGGCCCTGATGGCCGGGAATACCTGTATAAGTAGCCAGTATTATTCCACAGGCAAGCGCTTGAGCAAACCCCTGTCGTCGAATTACTCGCCGCCGAGCTGTAACAAGCCGTCTAGCGCGGCGATCACCGTCTGTCGGCGCACGCTTTCGCGGTCGCCGTCGAAGTGGCGGCGCTCACTCGATACCCGTTCGCCATCGGCCCAGGCCAGCCATACGGTGCCCACCGGCTTGGCCGGCGAGCCGCCATCCGGCCCGGCGATGCCGCTGACGGCCACCGCAAAGCGTGCACCGCTGGCCGCCTGCGCACCGCGCGCCATGGCTTCGACCACTTCCTGGCTGACGGCGCCGACCTGGCTGAACAACGCCTCTGGCACGCCCAGCTGGCGGGTCTTCTGGCTATTGGAATAGGTGACGTAGCCGGCCTCGAACCAGGCCGAGCTGCCGGGCACGCGGGTGATGGCTTCGGCGATGCCGCCGCCGGTGCAGGATTCGGCAGTGCTCACCTGGGCGTCGAAGCGGCGCAGGTGCTCGCCCAGGCGGGTGGAGAGAACGGTGATCGGGTCCATTGTGGGGCTCCTTGAGGATTGCGGGACACCGTAGCATTTGGTGAAGGGGCATGCCTTGAATTGTGTGGCGCCATTGCGATCGAGCGCCCCAAGGCAAGCCCGGCAATCACTGCCGCAACGCCCGCACATAATCCTGGCAAGCCCGCAGCGCGATCAACCCCCGGTCCCCTTCATCGGTGATGGCGATAATTCGTCGAGCATGCGCCGGCTCAAGCCAGGCGCGTACGGTTGCATGATCCACGCTGCCGGCGCCGGCGGCGGCAGGCACTGTGGTGCAGGCAGCGTCGCGCTCGACCAGGACCGACAGCCGCAGATCGGCAGTAGCAAGGCGATCACGCAGGCGTGCCTGAGACTGTTGCGCATCGGCAAGCTCCTTGAAATGACGGGTTTCACTCACCTGCAGGCGCTGCTCCAGCGCTTGGCGTTGCTCGCGCTCGGCAAGCAGGCGCGCGGCCCAGGCATCGGCCTGGGCTTGCGCCTGTTGCGCCAGCTGCCGCCCATAGCGCCAGCCCTGCACCTGCCAGGCCAGCGCCACGCAAGACACCAGCAAAAATACCCCTAGCCCCTGTTGCAGCCGGCTCAACACAACACCTCACGCGCCCGCGCCCAGAGCATGAGGCGGTCTTCCAGCCCATTGAGCCCTCCATTGATATGACGGGTGATGCGGTTGAACTCACCCCGGTCAGCCAGGGCATTGAGCCCACGCGAGTGCCAGAACCACGCCGCCGACTCGCAGGCCCAACGCGGCTGTTCGAGCAGTTGCGGCTGCCCCAGCAAGCGCTCATCGCCGAACAGCGCACGGCTGCAGGCCTGGTAGTTGTTGCGCCCGGTAACCTGGATCAGCCCGCGCCCGCAATACAACTGGCCGTCGCCATCCGCCTGAGGGGTATTGCCCAGGCGCCGGGCCAGGCTGCCGGTGTCGTAGCGGGCCAGGTAACGGTCGCTGCCCAGCTCCCTGACGTAACGAAACTGGCCTGACTCATGGCCGACCTGGGCGATGAACGCCGCCACACGCTTGGGATTGTCGATCTCCCAGCGTGGCAAGGTGACGTTCAAGGCTGTAAGAAAAACGCCCGCGACGGGGCGGGCGTTGGGCAGAATCTGTAGCAATTGCGCTTGTGTAAGCATGTCTGTCCTCCTTGGGTGAATCGACCCTCAGGCCTTGGTCGCCGCCCCTCGGCGAGGCGCCGCGCCCTTGGCCTTCGATTTACCTGCCTTGCCGCCATTGCCCTGTACCGTGGTGCGCCAGCCCGAGCGGGTGAACACCTGCTCCACCGAATCGACCTGATACTGCCCGTCCAGGCCATCGACAAACCCACGCAGGTCGATGCTGCGCTCGGCAAACAGGTCGGTGCGCCCAGGCAGGTCGAGGCGCACGCTGGCGGTATCGCGATTGAAGCTGGCCAATCGTGCCCTGGCGGCCTGCTCGGCGGCCGCGCGGTTGGGGTACAGATGGCGATCGGTATGCACCGGCCGCGGCCCTTGCACGGCCTCCTCGTTGGCCAGTTCGACGGCCTTCGACTCGCCACTGGCCAGGTCCTGATGGCGGGTACGCACGGCTTGGCGCACCGCCTTGTCGTCCAGGCGAAAATGCCACTGGCTGACTTCGTCACGGGCAATGCCGACCACCGCCAGCGCTTTGCCGCTGGCGCTCTGCCCGCCCTGGCGCGGCAGCACCAGCAGCTGGCCATTGGCAAGCTTGGCGGTGCAGTCGTACTGGCGGGCCAGGCGGGTGATGAAATTGAAATCCGATTCGTTGTACTGATCGACGCGCGGCACCTGGGCCAGCACCGGACAGAGCGCTTGCCAGCCATTGCGCGCGCCAATTTCGGCAACGATGCGCTGCAGCGGCACGGCCTCCCAGCTGCCGCTGCGCACGGTCCTGCCACTGCCACGCAAGTCGCTGGCCTTGCCGCGAATCACCAGGGTATCGGGAGGGCCTGACAACTCGATTTCATCGACGGTGTAACGCCCCAGCCGGGTCAGCGGCTGGCCGGCGTAACCCAGGTGCACCTCGATCTGTGCGCCGCGGGCAGGCACTGCCACGCTGGCGTCGCGGGCATCGATGCGCAGCTCGAAATCGTCCGACTCCATCCCTGGTTTGTCGGTAGTGCGCAACAGCAACAGGCGGTCGTTGATCAGCGCAGTAATGTCCTGGCCATCGGCCTGGATGCGAAAGAGCGGTTGCATGGCATCAGTCCCAGAGCTGCACGACGTTGGCCGGCGCCAGCGCCAGGGTGGGCAGGCGGATGGTCACGCCGCTGCGAAACGGCTGGGCCTCGTCGGCCAGCCCCTGGTTGGCGTGCAGCACGGCCTCGACGCTGCCATCGAGGTGCCCGTAATAGTGATGGCAGAGGGTATCGAGCACGTCGCCCTCAGACGTTTTGCAGGTCTTGTCCATAACTGACGAACTCCAGTGAGAAGCCTTGTTTGCGAGGGATGCCACCGGCCAGCAAGGCGCCCTGCTCTTCCTCGATGCTGGTCAAGCACCAGGTACCGAGCACTTCGCCGTAGCCGGTGGTCAAGGACAGCGGCAGAAGCTGGCGGCCGATGCCGCGCAGCGCCTGCAACTGGCCCAGCCCGGCCTTGAAGCCGGGGAAGATCGCGCCGCGGATGCTGATGGTTTCTTCGCCCAGGCCAACCGCCTGCTGCGCGCTCTCGCGGCCCAGGCGGCCCTGCCCGGCCCAGCGAAAGCGCGTTTGCCGGCGCAGCTGGTCGAAGGCAGCGGTGTCGAGGTTGAAGTAGTACGGCGCGGCATTGGCCTTCAGCGGCTGCAGCACCAGCAAATGCGCGAAGGGTTTGATCGCCTCGGCCGCAGGGGTTGCATCGGGCGCGAAGCCAAAGGTGGTGAGCACGCCCTTGGCGACCGAGCGCACATCGCCGATCACCCGGCGAATGGCCGCGCCGGCCTTGCCCAGGTGTTCGGCGAAGGCGTCCACCCGCTCCTGCACCTTGCGCACCTCATCGACGGCGTGGTCGTACTTGGCAATCACCTTGTCGACGCGCTGCTTGGCCGAGTCGATGGCGCGCATCGTGCGTTGCAGGCGCTTGCCGATGGCCGGGCCGATCCATGGCAGGGCCTCGAGTTCGGCGGCCGCCTCCTTGGCATGGCCGACCGCCTGGGTCATCGGCTCGAGCATGGCATCGGCACGCTGGCGCCCCGCTTCGCCGGCCTTGACCAGGGCATGCAAGGCGCCCTGGAGTTGCTCCAGATAGGTCATTGAAAGCTCCTCAGGCGTAAATGGGATCGGAAAGCTGGGCAGCCGCCTTGCGACTGATCAGCTCTTGCAACGTGCGTTGCACCATTGCCTCCAGCCGCTGCAGCAGCGCTGGATCATCCAGGCTGCCATTGAGCGTTACCGGCATGTTGGTATTGAAGGTGAAGTGCTGGTTGCTCGGCTGCGGCTCGCTGGCCTGGGAAGCGGCTGGGCTGCCCGGCTCTGGCAGTGCCGTTGCTGCCGGTGGCACTCGCATGGGCAGCGGACGATCGTCCTCTGCCGGCTCATCCGGCGCTTCGCGAGAGGTGGGCCGAAGCAACGACACGGGCGCCAACGGCTGTTGCCTGGCTGGCTTGTGCTGCGCCGTGCCAGCGCGTGTCAGCAGTTGCCGGGTGATGCGTGTACCGACCTGGCCATCGACAAACTCCGCCTTGGGCTTGGCGGTGAGCGAGTGCTTGAGCGGGGCCAGCAATGACACCTGCGGCAAAGCGCGCCGAACCCACTGCTGCTGCCTCGCCAGCTCAGGCGATGACAACAGCTGCCTGCCGGTTTGCGCCCCGATCTGAAGGTCGAAAAAGGGTTGCGTCGGAATTCGCGTGGCGGACTGTTTGGCGGGGTCGAGGAGGGAAACAGCAGGCAAAGGAGCCGTTGCAGCGGGCGGGCGCTCGTCACCGGCAAGTTTGCGTGCAATCCATCCACCAAGCCTGGTGCCGCCCTCGTCACCCAACGCCCCGCCAACCGTCACGCTGACGGGGGCGACGGGAGGAATGTATCGGCCAACAACACCACCCGCGATCGAGCCGACCAGCCCGCCTACGGCGCCGCCATAACCTTCCCAAGCCTCCTGGGCTGTCTTGGCAGTGGCATAGGTATGTACCGCTTTCAGGGCCGACTCCAGCAAGGCATTTTTCCCATCGGCCTTGATGACTTCGCCCACCGTCTTCCAAGGCGGCGGGCGCTTGCCGATGTCCGTGGGCGACGGCCCTGCATCTGCCCCGAGAGGATAAGGTTCATTGGCGGCCGGGCTGTCTTTGCCAAACCAGCCCTTCAGCCTGTTCCAACCCGACCCTGAAGTCTGTTTACCCACGTCATGAATGCGCGCATCCGCGCCAATGCTTCCACCCACCAACAGATCCTGCCCGAGCAAGGGCGCCGAGGTTTCAGTGCCCTCCTGGGGCGCATTACCCTCGCTGGGTGCACTCGTCCCGGGATCGGGCGCCAGGCGTTTACCGAGCGCCGCCCCTGCCTTGTCGCCGTAAAAGCCGCCCACCACCTTCCCGTAGTCGACATGCTTGCCGGTGTACTTGCTCAAGGCCGCGCCAAGCGCACTGCCGGCCAGGCCTCCCACTGCACCTCCCAGCCCCTCTCCCCATTCCTGGGCAGTTGAAGCCTTCGCGGCAGTTGTCCCCACCTTGATCAGTGCATCGAGCCTCCCTTCTCGCGCTGCCGCCCTTGCGGCGCCGAACGCTTGCGCGCCGCGCTGCCTGGCACCGTGGCCCGGCTCGGTCGAAGGCGTGGCATCAGCGCCCAGCGGGTAATCACCCTGCTCCACTGGCACAGCTCGGCCCTTGCTCGCGGCCATTGCCAAAAACCTTCCAGCAACAGGGCCTGACTGGGCCTGCCCCTGGATATCACCAGGCGTTTCATCGACAGGCTCGGCCACAGGCACGTAGGCCGATTCGTGTTCTGTAGACTGAGGCGATCCTTGCCTCAGCGATTTCACCACGCGCCCCAGTATGCGGTTCTGATGATTGAATACCTGGGCAAGATCGACCCGATCACGTTCAGGATCGGAGCGTGGCTGTTGCGCCGCATCCGTTGCCGCTGATCTGCTCGCCATCCTTTTCTCCCTTCACTCTGTGAGCCACCAGACCATGTCGCTGAACGACATGGCCATGATTTCGCTTGCGGAAAAGTTCAGCTCCTTGGCCAGCCGCCGGGCGGCGGCCTTCTGCCGGGCCGGGTCAAAGTTCGTCGTCCTGCACCAGGCGAAAATAGCCGTTTTGCAGGCGGCCATAATCCTTCAGGGCCAGGCCTTCGAGGTCCTTGATGCCAACTTCGGCCAAGGAGGCGAACAGGTTCAACTCACGCTGTTCGTCATCGCCCACGCCACCGGCCTGGGCGTTGCGGATATCGCGCACGGTCGGCGCCCGCAGCGACAGGCTGTCGACCTGCACGCCATTGGCTTCGCTTGGGCGCGACAGGCGCACGGTGACGCGCTCGGCGCTCAGGGTGAGCCACTGCGGCTGCTTTTTCGCTTGAGCCATGTCGCCTCCTTACAAGCCGAGCGCGGCGCGCTGAGCGGCCAGTTGATCGACGCCATCGATGACCCGCTTCATGCCCAGGGCGTCGATCTCGTAGACCAGGCGGCCGTCGACTTCGAGCTTGTAGTAGGTCAGGCCGACGCTGTGCTTGATCTCGGCCTTGTCGCCGGACTTCCAGTCACCCATGTCGATTTCCTTCAAGGTGCCGCGCAGGGTGACCACCACCGGGGTGATCTTGCCCTTGAGGCCTTTGAAGGCACCGCGGAAGGTGCCGTTGAAACCGCTGCCATCGGCCAGGCCGAAGAACTTCAGCGCTTCGCGGCGCACGCCGCTGGTGGTGAAGGCGGCTTCTTGCTTTTCCATGCCCAGGTCCATTTCGACCGGCATGTCCATGCCGCCGGGGCGGTGCTCTTCCATTTTCAGGGTGAGTTTGGGCAGGGTCAGGCTGGGGACATCGCCCTGGAAGCTGACGCCGTCGACGAACAGGTTCAGGTTGGCCAGGGTTTCGGGAATCATTGCCATGTAAATGCGCTCCTTAAGCGGCGGAATCGAGAACTTCGGTCAGCCACTGGTTGGTGACTTCAACGCGGAAATTGGGGTTTTCGGCAGGCGGCACGTCGGTGAAGCGGATGTTCCAGTACACCTTGCCCTGCTCCAGCTGGCTGGCGGTGTTCAGCTCCGGGTCGGCGAAGACTTCGAAGTTGATGATCGCGCCCTGGTTCTTCAGGTCGCGCATGAAGGCCTGCAGGCCTTCGGTCACGTCCTTGACGTAGGTGGCGGTGATGGAGCGGTCGACTGCCCATTTGTGGCCATAGAGGATCGCGTCCATGACGATGTCCAGGGTGCGCACGCGGGTGACGAAGGCCCATTTCGGGTCGCTGGACAAGGTGCGGTTGCCCCACAGGCGGAAGCCGTCGTCGCGGATGATGGTGGCGATGTTGGCGTTGTTCAGCAGGTTGGCGCGGCAGCTGTCGTCGCCATCGAGGAACTCCACCGGGCGGCTGGTACCGGTGATGCCGACGAACTCCTTGTTCGACGGCGAGGCCCAGAAGCCGTATTCGCGATCGGTCCAGGCGAACAGGCCGGCCACCCAGGCCGAGCCGGGGGCATCGACGATGGCCTGCTCGCCGTTGTCCCAGTACTGCACGCCCGGGTCGACCAGGAAGGCGCGCTTGGCACCGAAGTTCTCGGCATAGGCGATGGCCGCCTCGTCGGTGCTGTTGGGGCCGTCGATGATGGCGATGCCGCGCAGCTTGTCGGCCAGGGCGACCAGAGCGGTGCCGACGGCCTGGGTGGCACTGTGCCGTGGTGCGACCAGCAGGCGGGGCTGGGCGTTGAAACGGCTCTTGCCGTCGAGCAGCGCCTGCAGACCGGTGCGTTTGCCGTCGGCCTGCACCGCGCCGATGATGGCTGCGGTCTGTTCGGCGGCGTCTTCGAGCTTGCCCACGCCGCAGGCGACGATGACGGCCTTGGCACGGGTGTAGATGGCGCGGCAGGCCTTGGTGATGGCCGCGTTTTCGCCGAAGGCGGCGACGGCTTCACGTTCGCTGGTGATCAGCACCGGGACGTTGGCCTTGGCGGTGGCGCCTGCGCCTTCGGTGAAGGTGTCGACCAGGCCGATGATCGAGGAAGAAGGCAGCGCGATGCTGCGGGCGCCGGTGTCGACGTTGGTGACGGTGACGCCGTGGAAGAATCCACTCATGTAGGTTTACTCCAGATATGAGAAAGCCCCGTATTCGGGGGCTTTGTGGTACAGCAGAAAAGAAAACGCCCCGTCTGTGCGGGGCGTTATATGCTTAATGAATTGGGTTTAGGTCACACCAGCGCTACGCTTTGCTCATCCACATCTACGCGGGCTGCAATGGCATCGATCTCGGCAATAATTTGTTTGTAAAGTTCAGCACGAGGCTCATCCTCAAGACCGATCAGTTCGTATTTGCGCATCCTCACCGCCCCAAGTTCCACTTGAGCCAAGTGCAGGGTGGCCGATTGTTCGAGAATCCGGTCTGCTGCGGCTTGGCTGCCCAGCCCAGCCGCCTGCCCGAATGAGGTGACCAAAATACCGGGATCACCATGATATCCAGCATCTTTGAAAGCGTACGCCGCCTTCTCACGCAGCGTGTATTCAGATTCAAAGCGTGACCAGGTCGCGTAGATTTCTGCAACCCTGGTATCGATTTTGCTGCATAGCTCCTTTGCCGTAGCCCAAATCACCTTCCAATCTTTGAGAGACGGCGGATGGGTAGAGAAGTCGATGATCTTGCCCTCGGATTGCCCCTGCGTGAGCGCTTGATATGTTTCGAATTCCAGTACAGTCGCATCTTCAGGCATGTTGGTGCCGCTCAGCTCCAACGAGAAAAACGCACAAGCAGAAGCCGAAGAAAACATGGTCATTATTAAGGCCTCTTAAAATCCGAGCGATAGAAGTTGGATAACTGACGCGCTTGCCGTGTAGTTAGACTGGGCAAGCACAGTAGACAGCCCACTGGGATACGCCGCAACAAACGGGTAGCCAACCGGCGAATAGGTTGCACTGTCCGTCTGGGTTGCGAAGCAACATAAGTGTGTATTTGGAAAAGCGGCGGGAAGGGAAATAGTTACGTCCTGAGCAGCCACCGGAAACCTGTACCAGGTCCATTGGATGATCAGACCAGATGGTAGCTTCTGCCACCCACTGGCGGAAAGTAGAGACGTGAACGACTCGCTCCCTACCCCCCCGCCAGACAAATACCAGGCGTTGTTCCGCTTGGTAATGCTGACCTTCTCGCCGAGCATGGGGCGATAACTGTTGCCACCCGACAATCCTTGAATTATTTCGGAACCGTTACCTTTGATCTGCACACTGCCGCCGGTGCAAAGAAAATGAAACGTCGAACCGTTCATAGTTGAAGCTATAGCCGGCAGGGTAATCGTGATCGCATTGCTGGCGATGAAAAGGTTACCCGCTTGGGCCGTCGTCAAAGTGGTGCTTGAAGTAACAAGAACAGGATCGCCAGGCAGGTTGCCCAGTGCGTTCTGAACAAATGACGTGGTCGCCAGTTGTGCCGTGCTATTGAATTTTGCCGCCGTTGGCGCTTTGGGTGCACCGGTGAAAGTCGGCGAGTCGATGGAGGCCGCTTCAATCCAGGCCGACCACGTATTGTAAAACGCACGCGTCCAAGTTTTACCCGTGTTGTACTGAGTGTAAGTCTGCGTTGTAACAGTGGTGCTTGCTGCCTGCACCAGAAGCGTACCGGCAGTGGCAACTGGATAGTTCAGTGCCAGCGTGGCGTTAGCGTTTATCGCCTGCCCATACGCCCCCGGCGCGCGAATATTATCGAGATTCATACCGGCGACCAGATTTGCACGTGCCTGCCCGTCCTGCCCCCAACCTGCGAGTCCCAACGTTTTCTGCACAAACGACGTTGTGGCGATACGGGTGGTGTTGTCACCATCCGGCCCGTTAGGTGCGGTCGGAGTACCCGTTAAGTCCGGGCTAGCCAGGGGTGCCCTAAGGGCCAGCGCTGTGTCCACCTGAGTTTTGGTATAGACGTCGGTGAGACCATAGCCCGCCACTGTGGTCGGGTTGGTCGCGGCGGCAACCCGACCGTAGGCGTCTACCGCAACGCTTCGGTACGTGCCAGCGGCCACGCCAGTGCGCCCAAAAGCCATTTCATACGTCAATCCAGAAATGCCCAGAATAATCGCTGCATCGGTTACCAGTTGCCATGCGCTATCCCCGTTGACCGCGCCTCGCTCGACCAGCACAAGCATGCCCGGTGTCACTTTGGAACTGGAATCCGCATCAGTGCAGCGGGTCCATGCGCCGCCAGCCGCGACCAGATACAGGCCATTGTCCTTGGCCGCAGTCTGGTTCTTCACCAACACCCGTGCTCCAGCAGCGAGCGCTACGCCATCGACCGTCTGCAAGCCGCTCAAAGCGATGTTGACCGTCGTCGCCGCCAGCACCGAATGCTTGAAATCCTGCCTGGCCAGCTCTTCGGTCACCCACTCCCGAGTCGCCAGCACCACCGCCGGGTCAATCTTCAACTGCACATTGCTGGCACTGCTGACCACCAGGTTCATCCGCACCACCTGGGTACGTCCCGAGCCCTGGCTGAGCAGCGGTTTGTAAGTCGGCGCACAGTTGGCCACGGCCACCATGTCGCCATCGGCGTCATACAGCGCGATCTCGCGAATCCACTTGCCACCGACATCGGCCGGAATGACCTGCTCGGCGATGATGATCGCGCTGTTCTTGTCATCCACCTTCAGCTGATTCAACGGCGCGCGGCGCCATTCGTTGAGCAGGCTGGTCTGGGTGGCATTGGGGGTGGGGTCGGTGCCGTTGGCATCGCCGACGCCCATCTGGGTGATTTTCCATGCGATGCCCAAGGCATCCGCGTTGGCTTGTTTCGCCGCGCCCACGTTGGTGAGGATGGCGTAGAACTGAGAAGTCTGGTCAACCATGTGCAATGTCCAAGGTATCGATTGTATGTTCGCAGCCGCCCCGGCCTATGGCACCACTGACGTCGATGTCACGGGGCGCCAGCGGGTAGATGTCCAGTTCGTCGCCGTCCTGGATCGCGCAGCCGACCTGTAGGGCGCCACGGCTTTCGAGGCTGATCACCAGGCCTGTCAGATGGCGGCTGACCGGGCGGGCGTCGTCGATCAGCGATGACAGTTCCTGGTAGGTGCTTTCGCTGATGCCCGCGTCGGAAACGCCGATCTTCAAGGCGAAGGTGCCGGCCGCCGCGGGAGGTGTGGCCTGCCACCACTCCTGCACCTCGATCATGTAGCCAAAGGGCTCCACCACCCGCCGCAGGGCGCCGAGGGTGCCCTTGTGGGCGTGCACGAAGAACGTCGAGCGGATCACCGAGCGCTTGATCTCGTCGCTCCAGCTGTCCTCCCAGCGGTCCACCGACCAGGCCCAGGCCAGGTGATAAAGAAGGTGCGCGGGGCAGCTGTCCGGGTTGTAGAGCAAGCGCAGGTTGACCTTGAGGTCTTCGTCGCAAGCGCTTTCGATGGCGCGTTCCAGGGGGGTGCGGTTGAGCGGCAATAGACTGCGCATGGCGTCAGCCCCCCCGCGTCAAGGTGAAACCGCTGCACCAGGCCGCCTGGGCCTTGCTCGGGCGGATGTCGGCCCAGTCGTTCAGCTCGACCCGGCTGACGCCGTCGATGTGCAACTGCGCGTCGATACCCGAACGGGCCACCTCCACGCCCAGGCGGCGTCGCGGGTTGATCCAGGCCGCCAGGCGCCGCTGGCACTCGGCAAGAATGGCCTCGTACTCGGGGCCGCTGTCAGCCAGGTGCAGCACGGCATCGATGCGATAGGCCAGCACCTCGGCGCTGCGCACATTGACCCGGTCGGCGACCGGGCGGATATCGTCGTCATTGAGGTAGGCCGCCACCTGCGCCAGCAACGCGGCACTGGCCTTGCCATCGCCCTCCAGGCCCAGCACGGTCACATCCACCACCGCCGGCGACGGGCTTTCGGCGGTGGCGTCAGCCACCTGCCCCGATGCGTTGCGGGCGTGGAGGATGTAACTGTTGCGCGGGCCGGCAGTGGTCAGGCCTTCGTAGACCAGTTGCACACGCTCACGCAGGGCGTCGTCGGCTTCCAGCAGCGCCACGACGGGCGGCACCGCGTTCAGGTCCTGGGCCTGGATCACCAGGCGCTGCAGGCTGACGTTGGCCGCCAGCTGGTCCAGGTCGCTGCCCTGGGCGTAGGCCAGCAGCAGGGCCTTGGCGGCATCGTTGATGCGCGCGCGGTTGAGCAGCTTGCGGTAGGCGCCGACCTCGAGCAGCTTGGTCACCGGGTCGCTTTCCAGGTTGGCGGTCCAGCCCTCCCCCAGGTACTCGCGGAAGGTGTCCAGGTCGGCTTGATAGAGCGCTTCGAAATCCAGGTCTTCAAGCAGTTGGGGCGCCGGCAGTTTCGAGAGGTCGACCTGGCTCATACGCTCACCTCCAGCAAGGCTTCGTCGCCCAGGTAGCGGCCGGTCAGCGCCAGGCTGACCTGGCCGTCGAGCACTGCGACCACCTTCACCCGCTCAAGCTGCAGGCGTGGCTCCCAGCGCCCGAGTGCGCGGGCCACTTCGGCCTGCACGGCGCTCTTCCAGCCGTCGTTGACCGGCAGGTCGACGAAGCGCCGCAGCTGGCTGCCGTAGTCCGGGCGCATGCGGCGGCTGCCCAGCGGTGTAGCGAGGATGTCTTCGATGGACTGGCGCAGGTGGCCGATGCCGGCCAGTGGCTGGCCCGTGTGGCGGTCCAGGCCGATCATGGCGCACCTCCCGTGGCGGCGCCCGGTTGATGGGTTTGCATGGCATTCTCCAGGGATGAAAAAGCCCGCGGTTGCGGGCTTGCTTCAGTGTTTGTGATTGGCGGTGTTGCCGGCGGTGTCGATGATCCGCCCAGCGCCATTGATATCGCCGCTGACCTGCAGCGGGCCGTCGATGGTGACTTTGCCTGTGAGATTTATCGCAGCGGCTTGCAGGCTGATTGCACCGTCACTGACCAGCACGGTGCTGGCACCGACCTGGATGGTGGCGTTGCCGCCAGGAAGCTCGATGGCGTAATGGCTGGCCTGCCAGTCGTAGCTGAGCGAGCCGCCATCGGCGAATCGCCAGACCTCCACGTGCCCGCGGTTGTCTGCAGCACTGCCGGCGTTGCCATAAAGGCCAGCGATGAAGGTGCCCTGGGCCGGCTCGCCGCTGGGGCTGAGCAACACGCCCTGCTCGCCCACGCTGGGCGCCCGCCAGTGCCGGGCCTGGCCGGCGGCCTGGGCATGCCAGCGCAACCAGGCGCTGGTCCAGCCGCTGCCGTCGGACACCCGCACCCGCGCGGCGGCAAGGTCCACCGCGACCACCCGGCAGGGAATGACCAGGCAGGCCAGCATGCGGTCATGCATGGCGCTGACGTAACTCATGAAAGCGACTCCGGGGCAATGTAATGCTCTTCGTTACCCAAGCCGATATCGGGTGCCAAGCCCAGCATCAGGCTGCCGGGCGGCTGGTCCGGCCAGTGCCAGCGCGGCTCGCCGAGCAGTACCGGCTGGTCCCAGCGCACGGTCCAGGCGCTGCCTTCGAACTGCGCCTGCACGTTGCGGCTGGCTTCGACGAAGTCCAGCGCCCAATGCTGCTGGCGCAGCAGGTCCATCAGTTGCGCAGCCAGCAGGCTGCCCTGCAGGCGCGCCTCGGGGTTGGCGTTGTCAGCAGTGATGTCCGCCTCGAAGGTAGCGACCAGTACCGAGCGACCATCCCGCGGCGCCGCGTCGGCCGTCATCTGCACGATGCCGTGACGTAGCGCCGGTCGCTCGGGCGCATTTCCTACAGCTGTATAAGCATCGACTGAAACCAGTTCAGGCATCGCCTCACGAATGGTTGCCGTCACAGCCGCGTGCAAAGTGGCCAATTCGCTCATGCATATTCCTCCTATCGCTCATCGGCCTGCGCACTGTCGCGCAAGCCCAGTCGCCGAATCGCCCAGCGCTCGTACAGCCGCATGGCCACGTCGGCGCCGCCTACCGCGGTCATGCAGCCAAACGCGCTGGCCGCCCAGATCGAAAGGCCGCCGGCATACAGCAGCATCACCGTCGATACGCCGCAGGCCATGCAGGCCCCGGAGCGCAGCGCCAGCCGCCGCAGCAGTGACCAGCCGGTGGCGCCTGCCTTGTCGGCCCGCCACATCTCGCCGCTCAGGCCGCCCAGCAATGCCAGGACGATTACCAGCCAGAGCGGCATCTCCAGTAACGCCTGTTGCTCGTTCGTCACTGTGGTGTCTCCTGTGTGAATACCTGTTGGCGCGGGCCAACAGGCGGGTTGTGGGTACGTTCAAGTGAAAAGTCCGGCATTCCAAAAAGCCCGGTCTGCCAGGCTTTTCAGTAATGCGTTGTCGAACCGCAGGCCACGACTGGTGACGCCGTGCGGTTCTGCTCAAATTGGTGACTCCGGCCGCGGCCACCTGCCCGCCGGATAACTGTTCGTGGTGCTTTACGCTGCACACCCGGGCCAGTTGCCAACCCTCTGGACAGTTGAGGCCTGTCCATCGCTGCCTGTGTAACAACCGGTTTCCGTCCGGCTTGAGACACAGGCTATGCATTCATGCATATGCAGTCAATGCATTTCTTAAAGTTTCTATGCGCTGAATTTTGCACATATGCATGCAGGCCATGAACGATCTGGCTTGTAGGGTTTTTCTGCAGGCGAAAAAAAACCCGCCGAGGCGGGTTTTCATCAGAGAGGAGGTGTCAGCGGGCGTACATCCCCCACCAGAACACATGCCCGAGCAGGCTGATCTGCTCGTCCTGCATCTGCTGGAAGCTGTAGTCCTCATCGGGGTGTTCATCCCGGTTGAAGCTGCGCAGACGAATGCCGGTAGGCAGGCGGTAGACCTGTTTCACCCGCAACTGGCCGTTGTGGTTGATGGCATAGAGGTCGCCGTCGATGATGTCACCGATCGAGCACTTGCCGGTGTTGACGCCCACCGTGGCGCCATCGCGCAGCACCGGCAGCATGCTGTTGCCGCGTACCGTCACGCATTTGGCCTGGTCGAACTGCACGCCGTTGTGGCGCAGGCTGCGTTTGCCGAAGCGCAGGCGCGCACGCTCGCTCTCTTCGATGACGAATCTTCCTGATCCTGCTGCCAATTCGACCTCGCGAAGGAAAGGTACCGACACCTCGTCATCCTCGACGGGGGTTTCATCGTCCCACAGGCTGATGTCGCCCAGCTCCGCATGGCCGCGCGCCGGCAGCGCGGCTTCGCGCGACGGGCCAAGCTCGGCACGGCCGCGCAATTGCTCGGTGCTGACACCGAAGTAGTCGGCGATCTTCGACACGTGCTTGTCCGACGGGTCGATGATCTTGCCGCCGAGAATACGCGACAGGGTGGATTGCGGGACGCCCGTGCGCCGGTGCAGCTCTGTCGGGGACAGGCCGTGGCGGTCGAGCAGTTCTCTGAGTACGGTGGCTACGTTGCGTTTTTGCATAGCGTGCATAATGCAGGCATGCCACACGAAATGCAACGCACCAGGCTGCGCGCGCATGCCCCATGGGCTCGGCCTGCATCTCGTCGAAAAAGCCTGTACCATTGCCGGTTTTACAACCGCCAACCAGATCACCCGCTGTAAGGCCCTGAATGTCTGATCTTTCCGCACACACCCCGATGATGCAGCAGTACTGGAAGCTGAAAAACCAGCACCCGGACCAGCTGATGTTCTACCGCATGGGCGACTTCTACGAAATCTTCTACGAAGATGCGAAAAAAGCCGCGAAACTGCTGGATATCACCCTGACCGCGCGCGGTCAGTCGGCCGGCCAGTCCATCCCCATGTGCGGAATTCCGTTCCATTCGCTGGAGGGCTACCTGGCCAAGCTGGTCAAGCTTGGCGAGTCGGTGGTGATCTGCGAGCAGATCGGCGACCCGGCCACCAGCAAGGGCCCGGTCGAGCGCCAGGTGGTGCGCATCATCACCCCCGGTACGGTCAGTGACGAGGCGTTGCTTGACGAGCGCCGCGACAACCTGATTGCCGCGCTGCTGGGTGACGAGCGCCTGTTCGGCCTGGCGGTGCTGGACATCACCAGCGGCAACTTCAGCGTCCAGGAAATCAAGGGCTGGGAGAACCTGCTGGCCGAGCTCGAGCGCCTGAACCCGGTCGAGCTGCTGATCCCCGACGACTGGCCGCGCGATTTGCCGGCCGAAAAGCGCCCGGGGGCACGCCGCCGCGCGCCCTGGGACTTCGACCGCGACTCGGCGCGCAAGGCCCTGTGCCAGCAATTTGCGACCAAGGACCTCAAAGGCTTTGGCTGCGACAAGCTGACCCTGGCCATCGGCGCCGCCGGCTGCCTGCTGACCTACGCCAAGGAAACCCAGCGCACCGCCCTGCCCCACCTGCGCAGCCTGCGCCACGAGCGCCTCGATGACACGGTGATCCTCGACGGCGCCAGCCGCCGCAACCTGGAGCTGGACATCAACCTGGCCGGTGGGCGCGACAACACCTTGCAATCGGTGATCGACCGTTGCCAGACGGCCATGGCCAGCCGCCTGTTGACGCGCTGGCTGAACCGCCCGCTGCGCGACCCCAAGGTGCTGCAGGCGCGCCAGGATTCGATCCGCTGCCTGCTCGATGGCTACCGCTTCGAGAAACTGCAACCGCAGCTCAAGGAAATCGGCGATATCGAGCGAATCCTCGCCCGTATCGGCCTGCGCAACGCCCGCCCACGCGACCTGGCACGCCTGCGCGATGCCCTCGGTGCCCTGCCTGAACTGCAGAACGCCATGGCCGAGCTGGAGGCGCCGCACCTGGCGCGCCTGGCGGCCATCACCGGCACCTACCCGGAGCTGGCCAGCCTGCTGGAGCGGGCGATCATCGACAACCCGCCAGCCGTCATCCGTGATGGCGGCGTGCTCAAGGCCGGCTATGACAGCGAGCTGGACGAGCTGCTGGCGATCAGCGAGAACGCCGGCCAGTTCCTGATCGACCTGGAAGCCCGCGAAAAAGCCCGCACCGGCCTTGCCAACCTGAAGGTCGGCTACAACCGTGTGCATGGCTACTTCATCGAGCTGCCGACCAAGCAGGCCGAACAGGCGCCGGGCGACTACATTCGCCGCCAGACCCTCAAGGGCGCCGAGCGCTTCATCACGCCGGAGCTCAAGGCCTTCGAGGACAAGGCACTGTCGGCCAAGAGCCGCGCCCTGGCCCGCGAGAAGATGCTCTATGACGCGCTGCTGGAAACCCTGATCAGCCACCTCGCGCCGCTGCAGGACAGCGCCGCGGCATTGGCCGAGCTGGATGTGCTGAGCAACCTGGCCGAGCGTGCGCTGACCCTCGACCTGAATTGCCCGCGCTTTGTCGACGAGCCTTGCCTGCGCATCGACCAGGGCCGCCATCCGGTGGTCGAGCAGGTGCTGACCACGCCGTTCGTGGCCAACGACCTGAGCCTGGACAACAGCACGCGCATGCTGATCATCACCGGCCCGAACATGGGCGGTAAATCCACCTACATGCGCCAGACCGCACTGATCGTGCTGATGGCGCATATCGGCAGCTTCGTCCCGGCGGCCAGCTGCGAGCTGTCGCTGGTCGACCGCATCTTCACCCGCATCGGCTCCAGCGACGACCTGGCCGGCGGGCGTTCGACCTTCATGGTCGAGATGAGCGAAACCGCCAACATCCTGCACAACGCCACCGACCGCAGCCTGGTGCTGATGGATGAAGTGGGCCGCGGCACCAGCACCTTCGACGGCCTGTCGCTGGCCTGGGCCGCTGCCGAGCGCCTGGCGCAGCTGCGTGCCTACACGCTGTTCGCCACCCACTATTTCGAGCTGACCGTGCTGCCGGAGAACGAGCCGCTGGTAGCCAACGTGCACCTGAACGCCACCGAGCACAACGAGCGCATCGTGTTCCTGCACCATGTGCTGCCCGGCCCGGCCAGCCAGAGCTACGGCCTGGCCGTGGCGCAGCTGGCAGGTGTGCCGGCGCCAGTGATCCAGCGTGCCCGCGAGCACCTGGGCCGCCTGGAAACCAGCAGCCTGCCGGCGCAGCCGGTGGTCTCGAGCAAGACCCAGGGCGAACCCCATGTCCCGCACCAGAGCGACCTGTTCGCCAGCCTGCCGCACCCGGCCATCGAGAAGCTGGGCAAGCTGGACCTGGATGACATGACCCCGCGCCAAGCTATCGAAATGCTATATCAACTAAAGAACCTGTTATAACGGCGCCCACTACAAGCTGGTAGAATCCGCCGCGGTTTGCTGGTGCTGCAGGTTATTAGCCTGGCCTGCAGCCATGTACCCGTAAACCGCGCGGCCCTGAGAGGAAGGGCCGCCGCCGTCGCCTGAGGAGAAAACTAGAAATGACCTTCGTCGTCACCGACAACTGCATCAAATGCAAATACACCGACTGCGTGGAAGTCTGTCCGGTGGACTGCTTCTACGAAGGCCCGAACTTCCTGGTGATTCACCCGGACGAGTGCATCGACTGTGCACTGTGCGAGCCTGAATGCCCGGCCCAAGCGATCTTCTCGGAAGACGAAGTGCCTTCGGGCATGGAAAACTTCATTGAGCTCAATGCCGAGCTGGCGGAAATCTGGCCGAACATCACCGAGCGTAAGGATGCCCTGCCCGACGCTGAAGATTGGGATGGCAAGCCAGGCAAGATTGCCGACTTGGAGCGCTGATAGCGCCCAGGCACGAAAAAGGCCCGCAACGGGCCTTTTTTCATTTTGCGCGGGCAAAAAAAAGGGGCGGTTTGACCCGCCCACATTTTTTCCGTAGTCCCTGCTTGTCCCAAACATCTTCCTGATGAAATCGCTTCTTGCGATGTCCTTGGCCTTCATCCTGAAAGCCTGTGCGTGTCCGTGTGCACAGTTCGAATACTAGCGACTTCCGTGACGCAGGCAACTGCGATACCTCACAAGAAATTACCGGGGACACATTTCCACAAATCTAGAAAATTCATTATTTTCAACGAGTTGCGAATTTGCGGGATTTGGAAACGACAATAATTTACTACTCCTTACACGGATGGCTTACACCACGAGTAAGCAAAGGCTTACACGCAATGCATCTGCGGTAGCGCGATACACATTCATCCAAACCTGAGAGTGCCGGCACTGCTCAGCAAATCGCACAAACAAAAACGCCCCGAGGTCATCGGGGCGCTTTGCATTCGGGGATACCGCTACTGGAACAGCGACTCGCTGGACAGCCCGTTCTTCTCCAGGATCTCGCGCAAGCGCTTGAGCCCTTCAACCTGAATCTGCCGCACCCGCTCACGGGTCAGGCCGATTTCCAGGCCAACGTCTTCAAGGGTGCTGCTCTCATGCCCACGCAGGCCGAAGCGGCGTACCACCACCTCGCGCTGCTTGTCAGTCAGCTCACCCAGCCACTGGTCGATGCTCTGCGACAGGTCGTCGTCCTGCAGCAGCTCGCAGGGGTCGGTTGGGCGATCGTCGGTCAGGGTATCGAGCAGGGTCTTGTCTGAATCCGGCCCGAGGGAAACGTCCACCGAAGACACCCGCTCGTTGAGGCCGAGCATGCGCTTGACCTCGGCAACGGGTTTTTCCAGCAGGGTGGCGATTTCTTCCGGGGAGGGTTCGTGATCGAGCTTCTGGGTCAGCTCCCGCGCGGCACGCAGGTAGACATTGAGCTCCTTGACCACGTGGATCGGCAGGCGGATGGTGCGGGTCTGGTTCATGATCGCCCGCTCGATGGTCTGGCGAATCCACCAGGTCGCATAGGTCGAGAACCGGAAACCACGCTCCGGGTCGAACTTCTCGACCGCGCGGATCAGCCCCAGGTTGCCCTCCTCGATCAGGTCGAGCAACGACAAGCCGCGGTTCACGTAACGACGGGCAATTTTCACAACCAGGCGCAGGTTGCTTTCGATCATGCGCTTGCGGCCGGCGGGGTCGCCCTTTTGCGACAGGCGCGCAAAGTGCACTTCCTCTTCCGGAGAAAGCAGAGGCGAGAAACCAATCTCGTTGAGATACAGCTGGGTGGCGTCGAGCGCCCGGCTGTAATCGATATACTTGTGTTGCTTGAGCGTAGAGCCTGATTTGGCCCTGGTCCGAACCGACGGTACAGCAGGTTCGTCTGACACCACATCCGTTTCCAAAACGATACCCGTCTCCATCAGGAGGACGTCATCGTCGATGTCAAACTCCGGCGCTTCTTTATTGAGAGCCATTGTTATAGTCCCTTTGCTGAGTTCGAACTCAGACTCGAGCGACGCCTGTATCCCTGGCAGCGCTGGAGCCTGTCCCCTCTACATCACAGGAACAGGCCGGGTACAACGGTCAACGACGTGGCAGGAACTGGAGCGGATCGACGGGTTTGCCCTGGCGGCGAATCTCGAAATGCAGCTTCACCCGATCAGTGCCCGTAGACCCCATTTCAGCAATCGACTGCCCTGCCTTGACCTGCTGCCCCTCCCGAACCAACAGCCTGCGGTTGTGACCGTAGGCACTGACGTAGGTGTCGCTATGCTTGATGATGATCAGCTCGCCGTAGCCCCTCAAGCCACTCCCGGCGTAGACCACCGCACCATCAGACGCAGCAAAAACAGGCTGTCCCAAATCACCGGCGATATCAATGCCTTTATTCAAACTACCGTTTGAAGCGAATTTTCCAATCAGCACGCCATTGGCGGGCCAGGTCCAGCCGCCTACGGCGCGCTCTGCAGCGGGCACCGTGGTAACCACCGGAGTAGGCGTGGCGGGGGTTGTTGGCGCCGGCTTTACGCCACTGGCGGGAGGGGTGATAGGCGCGCCGACAGGCCGACGAATGACCGTGGTCTTGCTCGACGATGACGGGCTGGAGACCACCGTGGTGGTGCCTGTGGAGGCGCTGTTGAAGCGAATCGCCTGACCGGGGCGGATGGTGTACGGCGCGGGGATGCCGTTGCGTGCGGCCAGCTCCTTGTAGTCCCAGCCATAGCGGAAGGCGATGGAGAACAAGGTGTCGCCCGGCTTCACGGTGTACTGGCCAGAGGTCACGGTTGGCCGCTTGGGCGCCACAGTAGGGTTGCTGCGGTCGACCACGCGCGCGCCACTCGAGCCGGTGCTCGAGCAACCTGTCAGCAGGGTGCCCATGGCCAGAGCAATCACCAGAAGCTTGTAACCCGACCGATCCTTGCGCTGCCGAATGACTGTGTGCCCCACCCGCGCTCCCCTCATGGTGCCGAAATCGATAAAACGACAAGAAATGCAATATTGTTGCAATTATAACCGAGCCCGCCGTCTCTGTGAGGCGAGCTGCATAGGCCAGCCCGAACCGCTGCGGCACTGGCGTACCCCGCCAGATAGACAGGGCGAAACGGCAAGAATTCGTCGCCGCTGGAAATATTCCGCCCAGGTCAGGCCAGTGGGCCGTTGAGCAGCGGCACGAAGCGCACCGCACCCAGCACGCGCCGGGAAAAACCGTGCTCCTCACGGACGATCAGCATCAGTTGCTGCACCTCGCCAGCCGGCCCCACCGGGATCACCATGCGCCCACCCGGGGCCAGTTGATCGAGCAGCGCCTGCGGCACCTCCGGCGCCACTGCGGTAACGATGATGCCGTTGTAGGGCGCAAGCGCCTGCCAGCCATCGCAACCGTCGCCCCAGCGGAACACCACGTTGCGCAGGTTGAGCTCGACCAGGCGCTCCTTGGCCCGGTCCTGCAGCACCTTGATCCGCTCGACCGAGAACACCCGCTCCACCAGCTGGGCCAGGATCGCGGTCTGGTAACCGGACCCCGTACCAATCTCCAGCACCTTGTCCAGCGGGCCGGCCTCCAGCAGCAGCTCGCTCATGTGCGCGACCATGAACGGCTGGGAGATGGTCTGGTTGTGCCCGATCGGCAACGCGGTGTCTTCGTAGGCGCGATGGGCCAGGGCCTCATCGACGAACAGATGGCGCGGGGTGCGTCGAATCACATCGAGCACCTTGGGGTTGGCCACGCCCTCCTCGCTCAGGCGCTGGATCAGGCGCTCCCGGGTACGCTGGGAGGTCATGCCGATACCACGACGCTGCAGATCGTCCTGTTCGCGCATCAGAGCAGGCCCTCCAGCCAACCGTGCAACTGCTCGAAGGCATCGTTGAAGGTGCGGTCCAGCTGCAGGGGGGTGATCGACACGTAGCCTTGCATCACCGCATGGAAGTCGGTGCCAGGCCCGCCATCCTCGGCATCGCCGGCCACGGCAATCCAGTAGCCTTCCTTGCCGCGCGGGTTGACCACCTTGGTCGGCGCCGCCGCCCGCGCCCGATGACCGAGGCGAGTGACCTGGATGCCACGGATGTGCTCCAACGGCAGGTTGGGGATGTTGACGTTGAGCACGGTGCGCGGCGGCAGCTCCAGGCGCGATTGCGCCTCCACCAGCCGGCGGGCGATGAAGGCCGCGGTCGGCAGGTTGTCGGGCAGGCGCGACAACAGCGAGAACGCCAGCGACGTGCCCCCCAGGAAGCGGCCTTCCAGCGCGGCGGCGACCGTGCCGGAATAAATCACGTCATCGCCCAGGTTGGCGCCCAGGTTGATGCCCGAAACCACCATGTCCGGCGGTTCCGGCAGCAAGCCGTTGAGCCCCAGGTGCACGCAGTCGGTGGGCGTGCCATTGAGGCTGATGAAGCCGTTGGCCAAGGTTTGCGGGTGCAGCGGCCGGTCCAGCGTCAGCGAACTGCCGGCGCCGCTCTTGTCTTGATCCGGGGCGATTACCACGCACTCGGCATAATCCGCCAGCGCACCATGAAGTGCGGCGAGGCCTGGTGCCGTAACACCGTCGTCATTCGAAATCAGAATACGCATGGGCTGTCCGTCTGCCCTGCCGGCACCAGATCGACAAGCTCGCGCACCACCACGGTGGCGAAGCATCCGGCCGGAAGGACGAATTCCAGTTGCAGGATATCAGGCTCGGGATAATGCCACGTAAGGCCGCCAATAGGGAGCCGCAGGATTCGCCGTTCGTGACTCATGCCCGCATTCGCCAGCCATTGGCACAGCGCCGGGTGCTGCTCGGCGACAGCCGACTCCAGCGCAGCCGCCGCGCCAGCGGCGGGCGAAGGCCCTTCGCCCCACATCGGGCCGGTCGGGTGCAAGTCGAGAATGGCCAGGCGCGGGTCGGAACATTCCGCTTCGCCTGCAGGGAAGAAACTGCGGCTGTCGGTAAATGCCAGCAGGTCACCGACCTGCGCACGCTGCCAGCTGCCATCGGCGACACGCGCCGCCAGCACCTGGTTGAACACATAGCTGCGCGCCGCCGACAGCAGGCGCGAGCGCACGTTGCGCTGCTCTGGCAGGGCCTTGCGCGCCGCCCAGTCCTGGGCATCGTGGACGTTGCCGCCGCCATGGCCGAAGCGCTGGCTGCCAAAATAGTTCGGCACGCCGTGCTGCTTGAGCAGCTCCAGGCGTGCATCGAGGGCCTGGCGATCAGCCGCCAGCGCGGTCAGGCGCAGGGTGAAGCCATTGGCCGAATGGGCGCCGCGCTGCAGCTTGCGCTGGTGGCGCACCTGCTTGAGCACGCGCAGGGTGTCGTCTTCGGCACGTGACAGGTCGGGGTCGGCCTTGCCCGGAAGGTGCAGGCTGAACCACTGGCGGGTCAGGGCCTGGCGGTCCTTGAGGCCGGCGTAGCTGATCGAACGCACCGGCACGCCTGCGGCACGTGCCAGGCGCCGGGCCGCTTCTTCGGTGTTCAGGTCACGCTTCTCGACCCACAGCCACAGGTGCTCGCCCTGGCCGGACAAGGGGATGTCCAGCACCTCGTCGACCTGGAAGTCTTCCGCCACCGCCTTGAGCACCGCGGTGCCGAGGGATTGGCC
The DNA here is from genome assembly GCF_044745345.1 of Pseudomonas sp. NPDC087029. NCBI lineage: Bacteria > Pseudomonadati > Pseudomonadota > Gammaproteobacteria > Pseudomonadales > Pseudomonadaceae > Pseudomonas > Pseudomonas sp. NPDC087029. Next base: position 275,317 of record NZ_JBIVAB010000003.1, read on the forward strand.
CGATGCGCGCGGGCCCAGCAGTTCCAGTTCGGTCATGCTGGCAGCAGCAGGGCGACCGAATGCACGGCAATGCCCTCCTCGCGGCCGGTAAAGCCGAGCTTCTCGGTGGTGGTGGCCTTGACGTTGACCTGGTCGAGCTCCACGTGCAGGTCTTCGGCGATCCGCTGGCGCATGGTTTCGATATGCGGGGCCATCTTGGGTGCCTGGGCGACGATGGTGGCGTCGACGTTGCCGACTTTCCAGCCCTTGGCCTTGACGATGGCGACCACGTGACGCAGCAGCGCGCGGCTGTCGGCGCCCTTGAACTGTGGGTCGGTGTCGGGGAAATGCTTGCCGATATCACCCAGCGCCGCAGCGCCAAGCAAGGCATCGCTCAGGGCGTGCAGCAGCACGTCGCCGTCGGAATGGGCCAGGAGGCCGTATTTGTGGGGGATACGCACCCCACCCAGGGTAATGAAATCACCGTCGCAGAAACGGTGCACATCGTAGCCGTGGCCAATACGCATAGAAAAACGCCCTGATTGAGTCAGGGCGTGATTCTACCTGCTTTATGCGCTGAAGGGGTTGCTTGGCAGCCCATCGCCGGCAAGCCGGCTCCCACGCCAACCGGGGCCTACAGGCGGCCCAGTGCCATTGCATGATGGCGCAGGTGCTCGTCGATGAAGCTGGCGATGAAGTAGTAGCTGTGGTCATAGCCAGGCTGCAGGCGCAGGGTCAGCTCATGCCCCCCTTTGCGAGCCGCCTGCTCCAGCGCCTCAGGCTTGAGCTGCTTCTCCAGGAAATCATCCCGGTCGCCCTGGTCCACCAGCATCGGCGGGCACGCGCCCGCCGGGGTTTCGGCCAGCAGCACACTGGCATCCCACTCGCGCCAGCGCGCACGGTCTTCACCCAGGTAGCGGCTGAAAGCCTTCTCGCCCCAGGGGCAGTCCATGGGGTTGCTGATCGGCGAGAACGCCGACACCGAGCGATAGCGCCCGGGGTTGCGCAAGGCGCACACCAGCGCGCCATGGCCACCCATCGAATGGCCGCTGATGCTGCGCTGTTCGGAGGCCGGAAAGTGCGCCTCGATCAGCGCCGGCAGCTCCTGCACCACGTAGTCGTGCATCCGGTAGTGCTGCGCCCAGGGTTGCTGGGTGGCGTTGAGGTAGAAGCCTGCCCCCAGGCCGAAGTCCCAGGCGCCGTCCGGGTCGCCCGGCACCTGCTCGCCGCGCGGGCTGGTGTCGGGCGCCACGATGATCAGCCCAAGCTCGGCGGCCAGGCGCTGGGCGGCGGCCTTCTGCATGAAGTTCTCGTCGGTGCAGGTCAGGCCACTGAGCCAGTACAGCACCGGCAGCTTTTCGCCCAGCTCCGCCTGGGGCGGCAGGTAGACGGCGAACACCATGTCGCAACCCAGCACCTTGGAGTGATGCCGGTAACGCTTGTGCCAGCCGCCGAAGCTCTTCTGGCAGGAAATGTTATCCAGGCTCATGTCGCACCTCAGAAGTGGATCACGCTGCGGATGCTCTTGCCTTCGTGCATCAGGTCGAAGGCTTTGTTGATGTCTTCCAGGCCCATGGTGTGGGTGATGAAGGTATCCAGCGGGATCTCGCCCTTCTCGGACATTTCCACGTAGCTTGGCAGCTCGCTGCGCCCACGCACGCCGCCGAAGGCCGAACCACGCCAGACGCGGCCGGTGACCAGCTGGAACGGACGGGTGGCGATTTCCTGGCCGGCACCGGCGACACCGATGATCACCGACTCGCCCCAGCCCTTGTGGCAGCACTCCAGGGCCGCGCGCATCAGTTGCACGTTGCCGATGCACTCGAAGGAGAAGTCCACGCCGCCGTCGGTGAGGTCGACGATCACTTCCTGGATCGGGCGGTCGTAGTCTTTCGGGTTGATGCAGTCGGTGGCGCCCAGCTGGCGGGCGATCTCGAACTTGGCCGGGTTGATGTCGATGGCGATGATGCGCGAGGCCTTGGCCTTGACCGCACCGATCACCGCCGACAGGCCGATGCCACCCAGGCCGAAGATGGCCACGGTGTCACCCGGCTTGACCTTGGCGGTATTGAGCACCGCGCCGATACCGGTGGTGACGCCGCAACCGAGCAGGCAGACCTTCTCCAGCGGGGCCTCCTTCTGGATCTTGGCCACGGAGATTTCCGGCAGCACGGTGTACTCGGAGAAGGTCGAGGTGCCCATGTAGTGGAACAGTTGCTGGCCCTTGTAGGAGAAGCGCGTGGTGCCGTCCGGCATCAGGCCCTTGCCCTGGGTGGCGCGGATGGCCTGGCACAGGTTGGTCTTGCCGGAACGGCAGAATTTGCACTGGCCGCACTCGGGGGTGTACAGCGGGATGACATGGTCGCCAACCGCCACCGAAGTAACGCCCTCGCCCACGGCCTCGACGATCGCGCCACCTTCATGGCCGAGGATCGACGGGAAGATGCCCTCCGGGTCGGCGCCCGACAGGGTGTAGGCGTCGGTATGACAGACGCCGCTGGCGACCACGCGCAGCAGCACTTCGCCAGCCTTGGGCATGGCCACGTCCACTTCGACGATTTCCAGGGGTTTCTTGGCCTCGAAGGCAACGGCGGCGCGGGACTTGATCATGGGGATCTCCAGGCAGGGGTTCGGTTCAGTCCTGCAGTGTAATTCATGCTGTTTTGATGAATAATCCAGGCAAAGACAAAACATTATTGCCATACAGGGATAATCAATGAGCAGCCGCTGGGAAGGCATCGACGAATTCGTCGCCGTGGCCGAGTCGGGTCAGTTCACCGCGGCGGCCGAGCGCCTGGGCGTTTCGTCGTCGCACATCAGCCGGCAGATCGCCCGCCTGGAAGAACGCCTGCAGACGCGGTTACTGTACCGCAGCACCCGGCGGGTGACCCTGAGCGAAGCCGGGCAGACCTTTCTGCAGCACTGCCAGCGCCTGCAGGACGGCCGCGAGGAGGCCATGCGGGCCATGGGCGACCTGGCCAGCGAGCCCAAGGGGTTGCTGCGCATGACCTGCGCGGTGGCCTATGGCGAGCGCTTCATCGTGCCGCTGGTGACTCGTTTCATGGCCCTGTACCCGCAGTTGCGGGTGGAAGTGGAGCTGAGCAACCGCACCCTTGATCTGCTGCACGAAGGCATGGACCTGGCCATCCGCCTGGGCCGGCTCGCCGACTCACGGCTGGTGGCTACCCGCCTGGCGCCGCGGCGCATGTACCTGTGCGCCTCGCCGGGCTATCTGGAACGCTATGGCAGGCCGCACAGCTTGTCGGAGTTGGCGCGGCACAACTGCCTGGTGGGCAGTTCGGATTTGTGGGCACTGCAGCAGGATGGGCGCGAGATCAGTCAGCGGGTGCAGGGCAACTGGCGCTGCAACAGCGGGCAGGCGGTGCTGGATGCGGCGTTGCTGGGGATGGGGCTGTGCCAGTTGCCGGACTATTACGTGCTGGAGCATCTGCACAGTGGCGCCTTGGTGCCGCTGCTGGAGGCGCATCAGCCGCCGAATACGGCGGTGTGGGCGTTGTATCCGCAGCAGCGGCATCTGTCGCCGAAGGTGCGGCGGTTGGTGGACTACTTGAAGGAAGGGTTGGCGGGGTTGCCGGAGTATCGGGTGGGCTGATCTCTGCCGGGGCCGCTTGGCGGCCCAATCGCCGGCTTGCCGGCGATGGGGCTTCTAATGGCGCCCAGCCCACCGCTGGCGCAACCACTCCAGGTCTTCAGGGCGGGTCACCTTGATGTTGTCGCTGCGCCCTTCGATCAAGCGCGGCGCCTGGCCGGACCATTCGATGGCGGACGCCTCGTCGGTCACCACCACCTCGGACACCAGGCACTCGGCCAAGGCCCGGTGCAAGGCACCCAGGCGGAACATCTGCGGCGTGTAGGCCTGCCAGATGGTGCTGCGGTCGACGGTGGCACTGACCCGGCCATGGGCATCCGCCCGCTTGAGGGTATCGCGCGCAGGCACGGCCAGCAGGCCGCCTACAGGGTCATCCGCCAGTTCCGACAACAGGCGGTCCAGGTCGGTGCGCGCCAGGTTCGGCCGCGCCGCATCGTGCACCAGCACCCAGTCGCTGTCCGCTGCGCCCTGGGCATGCAGCAGCAACAAGGCATTGAGCACCGAATCGGCGCGCTCGCGCCCGCCCGGGGCGCGCTGGATGCGCGGGTCGCTGGCACTGCGCAAGCCCGGCCAGTACGGGTCATCCGTGGCCACGCTGACCACCACCCCCTTGAGCGTGGGATGGCCAAGAAAACAGTCGAGGCTATGCTCGAGAAGCGTCTGCCCCGCCAGTTGCAGGTATTGCTTCGGGCGGTCGGCAGCCATGCGGGCACCGATGCCCGCGGCAGGAATCACGGCCCAGAAGGCCGGTAGCGTTTCATTCATTTTTGCGGCAGCTGGAAGAGGGTTTCGCCCTCTTTGACCATTCCCAATTCATGACGAGCCCGTTCTTCCACGGTCTCCATACCTTTTTTCAGCTCCAGCACCTCGGCGTCGAGCACGCGGTTACGCTCCAGCAGCCGCTCGTTCTCGGCGTGCTGCTCGTCGATCTGCTGCTTGAGCTCTGCCACTTGCGCCAGGCTGCCGTTACCCACCCAAAGGCGGTACTGCAGGCCACCGAGCAGCAGGAGCAGGACAAGGAACAACCAATAGGGACTGCGCATCAAGGTATCCAGGTTAAAAAGACCGCCACACCGGGGCAGGTCTCAAATAGCACGAAGCCTGGCCGAGGCCAGGCTTCGTTGACAGAAACCCGCATGAAGCGTCGGAAATTTCAGCACGAAAGTTCCGACAGCCTCGGCTGCTGTCTTTTTACCATCTCTTGCTTAGCCGCGAAACTCGGCACGACCACGGTAAACCGCTTTGGCGCCCAGTTGCTCTTCGATGCGCAGCAGCTGGTTGTACTTGGAGACGCGGTCGGAGCGGCACAGCGAGCCAGTCTTGATCTGGCCGGCAGCGGTACCCACGGCCAGGTCGGCGATGGTCGAGTCTTCGGTTTCACCGGAGCGGTGCGAAATCACCGCGGTGTAGCCAGCAGCCTTGGCCATCTGGATGGCTTCCAGGGTTTCGGTCAGCGAGCCGATCTGGTTGAACTTGATCAGGATCGAGTTACCGATGCCCTTCTCGATGCCTTCCTTGAGGATCTTGGTGTTGGTCACGAACAGGTCGTCACCGACCAACTGCACCTTTTCACCGATCTTGTCGGTCAGGATCTTCCAGCCAGCCCAGTCGGACTCGTCCAGGCCGTCTTCGATCGAGATGATCGGGAAGCGCTCGGTCAGGCCTTTGAGGTAGTCAGCGAAGCCTTCGGCGTCGAACGACTTGCCTTCACCGGACAGGTTGTACTTGCCGTCTTCATAGAACTCGGAAGCCGCGCAGTCCAGCGCCAGGGTCACGTCGGTGCCCAGCTTGTAGCCGGCTTTCTCGACCGCTTCGGCGATGGCGCCCAGGGCGTCTTCGTTGGAAGCCAGGTTCGGGGCGAAGCCACCTTCGTCACCCACGGCAGTGTTCAGGCCACGAGCCTTGAGCACGGCTTTGAGGTGGTGGAAGATTTCGGTGCCCATGCGCAGGCCGTCGGAGAAGGTCTTGGCGCCAACTGGCTGGACCATGAACTCCTGGATGTCGACGTTGTTATCGGCGTGCTCGCCACCATTGATGATGTTCATCATCGGAACCGGCATCGAGTACACACCCGGGGTGCCGTTGAGGTTGGCGATGTGCGCGTACAGCGGCAGGTCCTGGTCCTGGGCAGCGGCCTTGGCGGCAGCCAGGGAAACAGCCAGGATGGCGTTGGCGCCCAGCTTGGCCTTGTTCTCGGTACCGTCCAGTTCGATCATGGCGCGGTCCAGAGCCTTCTGGTCGGAAGGGTCCTTGCCCAGCAGCAGGTCGCGGATCGGGCCGTTGATGTTGGCAACTGCCTTCAGCACGCCCTTGCCCAGGTAACGGCTCTTGTCGCCATCACGCAGCTCCAGCGCTTCGCGCGAGCCGGTGGAAGCACCGGACGGCGCGCAAGCGCTGCCGATGATGCCGTTGTCGAGCAGTACATCGGCTTCCACGGTGGGGTTGCCACGCGAATCGAGAACTTCACGACCTTTGATGTCGACGATTTTTGCCATTGTTGTAAGCACTCCAGAATTGACGAAAACAACGCAGCTTTAGGAAATTCTTGCCTTGTGCCAGGCGTGGATGCAGCAGGCAGGCCTGGCAGAAGCAGCCCCTGACCGGCAGGTCAGGGGCAGAACGGGCGGTACTTTACCCGAGAAATGAGCTTTGCGCGGTTTATACCGTCGGAAAACTCATCAGGCCTGGGTTCAGGCCTTGTTCTTCTGGGCCAGGGCGGCCTTGACGAAGCCACTGAACAGCGGGTGGCCGTCACGTGGAGTCGAGGTGAACTCCGGGTGGAACTGGCAGGCGACGAACCATGGGTGGTCCTTGGCCTCGACCACTTCGACCAGCGCGCCGTCTTCGGAACGACCGGAAACCACCAGGCCAGCGTCGACCAGTTGTGGCAGCAGGTTGTTGTTCACTTCGTAGCGGTGACGGTGACGCTCGGTGATCACGTCCTTGCCGTAGCAGTCGTGCACCTTGGAACCGGCCGCCAGCTGGCAGTCCTGTGCGCCCAGGCGCATGGTGCCGCCCAGGTCGGAGGCTTCGGTACGGGTCTCGACGGCACCGGTGGCATCGGCCCACTCGGTGATCAGGCCCACGACCGGGTGGCCGCTGTTGCGGTCGAACTCGGTGGAGTTGGCGTCTTTCCAGCCCATCACGTTACGGGCGAACTCGATCACGGCAACTTGCATGCCCAAGCAGATACCCAGGTATGGCACCTTGTTCTCACGGGCGTATTGCACCGCGGTGATCTTGCCTTCCACGCCGCGCAGGCCGAAACCGCCCGGGACCAGGATCGCGTCGGCGCCTTCGAGCAGGCTGGTGCCCTGGTTCTCGATGTCTTCCGAATCGATGTAGCGCAGGTTGACCTTGGTGCGGTTGGTGATGCCGGCGTGGCTCATCGCTTCGATCAGCGACTTGTACGCGTCCAGCAGCTCCATGTACTTGCCGACCATGGCGATGGTCACTTCGTGCTCAGGGTTGAGCTTGGCATCGACCACCTTGTCCCACTCGGACAGGTCGGCGCCGTTGCATTGCAGGCCGAAGCGCTCGACGACGAAGTCGTCCAGGCCCTGGGCGTGCAGTACACCCGGGATCTTGTAGATGGTGTCGACGTCTTCCAGGGAGATGACCGCGCGCTCTTCGACGTTGGTGAACAACGCGATCTTGCGGCGCGAGGAGGCATCGACCGGGTGGTCGGAACGGCAGATCAGCACGTCAGGCTGCAGGCCGATGGAGCGCAGCTCCTTGACCGAGTGCTGGGTCGGCTTGGTCTTGGTCTCGCCGGCAGTGGCAATGTACGGAACCAGCGTCAGGTGCATCAGCATGGCGCGCTTGGAGCCCACTTCGACACGCAGCTGGCGGATCGCCTCGAGGAACGGCTGCGACTCGATGTCACCCACGGTACCGCCGATTTCCACCAGGGCCACGTCGGCATCGCCGGCACCCTTGATGATGCGACGCTTGATCTCGTCGGTGATGTGCGGGATGACCTGGATGGTCGCGCCCAGGTAATCACCACGGCGCTCCTTGCGCAGCACGTGCTCGTAGATACGGCCGGTGGTGAAGTTGTTGTTCTGGGTCATGGTGGTGCGGATGAACCGCTCGTAGTGGCCCAGGTCAAGGTCGGTCTCGGCGCCGTCGTGGGTGACGAACACCTCACCGTGCTGGAACGGGCTCATGGTGCCAGGATCGACGTTGATGTACGGATCCAGCTTGAGCATGGTGACCTTGAGCCCCCGCGCTTCCAGGATGGCCGCCAGGGAAGCCGAGGCAATGCCTTTCCCCAATGAAGAAACAACACCGCCCGTGACGAATATGTAGCGCGTCATGAAAAACCCTAGAAGTCTGCGTTAAGGCGGCCAGCGCCGCCGGAGAAAGCGAAGGAAGGCCGAAGCCCCCGATCACCTGCGTCAATCACAGTGCATCTCGAAAAACTGCCGCGTCTGTACAGACCGGGGAATCCCCGGCATGGAGCTCGCTCGTCATTTTAAGAATCAGCCCAGCAAAAAACTGCTTGGTAATCGGCAACTGCTGTGTTTTCGCGGAACCCACAGAAGTTGTATCAAGAAGGGAGGGTAGTCTACCGGAATGTACCCTTCAGCTCAAACCTTGCGCGTTCGTCGGCAGCTGCCAGTGAAGCTGGCAATCGGCCTGCCCGAGCATGGGCAGGTTGGCCACCGCCAGCAACTGCTCGCCGCAGTACAGCAACGGCAAGCGCGGGCGCACGAAATGCGGCACCTGCAGTTCGTTGAGCAGGCGCTTCAGGTCGCGCCGGCCACGGCCTGGAACGTCCATCGTCTCGCCACCCTCACGGTAGGCGATATGCACGCCACCCGGCGCCTGCCCCTGCAGGCGCACGCTGCCGTTGCCGGGTAAAGGCAACGGCCATTCAGGCTCATCCCAGCGTTGCGGACCGATGGCGGGCTGCAACCAATCGCCGCTCAGCCACCAGATGCGAGCCTGGCTGCGCACCAGGTGACCGTCGGTCAGTTTCCACACGGGCTGGGCATCGATCGCAGCGTCACGCAGGTCGGCCCAGCCGGCCCAATGGCGGGCGTCGGGCAACCGGGTCCGTGGGGCCAGCCAATGCTGCAAGGCATTGCGCTGGCGCGCAGGCGACAACGCGACCAGCGCCGCAAGGTCGAGCGAAGCCAGCCCTGCCCAGCAATCCGGCGCGCCCTCCCCGGCCACTGCCAGGTCGCTCTCTGCCAGTTCTTCGAGCAGCCCTTGTGCTTCGCCCAGGTGCTCGGCGCAGCGGGCCAGGTTCTGGCTGGCCTGCGGCCAGCGTTGTTGCAGCAGTGGAAATACGTCGCTGCGCAGGAAATTGCGCGCGAAGGCGGTATCGCCATTGGTGGGGTCTTCGATCCAGCTCAGCCCATGGCTGCGCGCATGGTCATGCAGTTGCTGGCGTGAGCACGCCAGTAGCGGCCTGGCCAGCTTGCCCTGCCCTAGCCTGCGCTGCGCGGGCATGGCCGCCAGGCCACGCAGGCCGGCGCCGCGCAGCAGGCGAAAGAGCAAGGTTTCTGCCTGGTCTTCGCGGTGCTGGCCGGTGAACAGCACCTCGTCGGGACCCAGGATGCGCGCAAATGCCGCATAGCGTGCATCGCGAGCGGCCTGCTCGAGGCTGGCGCCTGGGGCGACCTGGACGTGGACGACGGTGAGTTCGATGCCCAGGCGGTAGCAGACTGCCTGGCAATGGGCTGGCCAGGTGTCGGCGGCGGATTGCAGGCCGTGGTGGATGTGGATGGCGTGCAGCGGGGGCGTGGCGTGGTTGCGGGCGTGTTCGGCCAGCAGGTGCAGGAGGACGGTGGAATCGAGGCCGCCAGAGAAGGCGATGTGCCAGGCGGGGGCGTTCAGCCAGGGGGTGAGGTTGATCATGGAGGCCTCACTTGGCTTGAGATAGCCGGGCCCGCTTCGCCCCCCATCGCCGGCAAGCCGGCTCCCACATTAATCGGTGTGGGAGCCGGCTTGCCGGCGATGGGGGCGCGAAGCGGCCCCGGTGTCTATCAGAGGCCGTAGCTCATCAGGCGCTCGTAACGACGGGCCAGCAGCGCGTCATTGTCGAACTTGCCGAGCATGTCCAGCTGCTGGACCAGGTCGGCACGGATGCTTTCGGACATCTTCGCCGGGTCACGATGGGCGCCGCCCAGCGGCTCCTGGATGACCTTGTCGACGATGTTCAGGCTCTTCAGGCGCTCGGCAGTGATGCCCATGGCCTCGGCGGCATCGGCGGCCTTGTCGGCGGTCTTCCACAGGATCGAGGCGCAACCTTCCGGCGAGATCACCGAATAGGTGGAGTACTGCAGCATGTTCAGCTGGTCGCACACACCGATGGCCAGCGCACCGCCGGAACCACCTTCACCGATCACGGTGGCGATGATCGGGGTCTTCAGGCGTGCCATGACGCGCAGGTTCCAGGCGATCGCTTCGCTCTGGTTGCGCTCTTCGGCGTCGATGCCAGGGTAGGCGCCCGGGGTGTCGATGAAGGTCAGGATCGGCATCTTGAAGCGCTCGGCCATTTCCATCAGGCGGCAGGCCTTGCGGTAGCCTTCAGGGCGCGGCATGCCGAAGTTGCGGCGCACCTTCTCGCGCACTTCGCGGCCCTTCTGGTGGCCGATGACCATGACCGCCTTGCCGTCCAGGCGCGCAGTACCGCCCACGATGGCGGCGTCGTCGGAGAAGTGGCGGTCGCCGTGCAGTTCTTCGAATTCGGTGAAGATGTGCTCCAGGTAGTCCAGGGTGTATGGACGACGCGGGTGACGGGCCAGGCGTGCGATCTGCCAGCTGGTCAGGTTGCCGAAGATGCTTTCGGTCAGGGTGTTGCTCTTGTCTTGCAGACGGGCAATTTCATCGCTGATGTTCAGCGAGTTGTCGTTGCCTACCAGGCGCAGGCCTTCGATCTTGGCTTGCAGGTCGGCAATCGGCTGTTCGAAATCGAGAAAATTCGGGTTCATAGTCATCCGTCTTGGGTCTACGGCCAGGCGGCCGGCCGGTTGATCCGTTTGGCGCCCTACCTTAAGGGATCAGGCGCATTCAGGTCGAGATTAAATTTGGTCGGTTCAACGATATTGCAGGAAGACGTTCTCACGCCCGAACTGGTCACGCAGCGCCTGAATCAGGCCGTCGGCGGGATCGATTGACCACTGGTCGCCGAACTGCAACATGGCCTTGGCGTCGCTGCCGGTGTACTCGAGGGTGATCGGGCAACCGCCGCGATGGCGGGTGATCAACTCGCCCAGCCAATTCAGGCGATCGCCCTTGAGGGCATCGTGGGCCACCTTCAGGCGCAGGCTCTCGGCGAGCTTGGTGCGGGCGTCTTCCATGGTCATCACCTGCTTCACGCGCAGGCGCAGGCCACCGGAGAAATCGTCGTTGCTGACTTCGCCTTCGACGACGACCATCGCATCATTTTGCAACAATGCCTGGGCACCCATGAAGGCATCGGCAAACAGCGACGCCTCGATGCGCCCGGAGCGGTCGTCGAGGGTGACGAAGCCCATCTTGTCGCCCTTCTTGTTCTTCATCACCCGCAGGGCAATGATCATGCCGGCGATGGTCTGCGTCTCGCGCGAGGGCTTCAGGTCGATGATGCGCTGGCGGGCGAAGCGGCGGATCTCGCCTTCGTACTCATCGATCGGGTGGCCGGTGAGGTACACGCCCAGGGTGTCCTTCTCGCCCTTCAGGCGCTCCTTGAGGGTCAGCTCGCGCACCTTGCGGTGGTTGGCGTAGACGTCGGAGTCTTCCTCGACGAACAAGCCGCCGAACAGGTCGACGTGGCCGCTGTCGGCAGTGCGCGCGGTTTGCTCGGCCGCCTTGATGGCTTCTTCCAGTGCCGACAGCAAGGTCGCCCGGTTGATGTCGATGCTGGCGTGGTACGCCTTGATCTCGTCATGGAAGTGCGGGCCGAGGCGGTCCAGCGCACCACTGCGGATCAGCGCATCGAGGGTGCGCTTGTTGACCCGTTTGAGGTCGACGCGCTCGCAGAAGTCGAACAGGTCCTTGAACGGCCCGCCCTGGGCGCGCGCCTCGACGATCGCCTCCACCGGGCCTTCGCCGACCCCCTTGATCGCGCCCAGGCCATAGATGATGCGGCCGTCGTCGTTGACCGTGAACTTGAACTCGGAGGCATTCACATCCGGCGCATCGAGGCGCAGCTTCATGCTGCGCACTTCCTCGATCAGCACCACCACCTTGTCGGTGTTGTGCATGTCCGCCGAGAGTACCGCGGCCATGAACGGCGCCGGGTAGTGGGTCTTCAGCCATGCAGTCTGGTACGACACCAGGCCGTAGGCGGCGGAGTGGGATTTGTTGAAGCCGTAGCCGGCGAACTTTTCTACCAGGTCGAAGATGTTACCGGCCAGGTCCGCTTCGATATTGTTGGCCACGCAACCTTCGATGAAGCCACCGCGCTGCTTGGCCATCTCCTCGGGCTTTTTCTTGCCCATGGCCCGGCGCAGCATGTCGGCGCCGCCGAGGGTATAACCCGCCATCACCTGGGCAATCTGCATCACCTGTTCCTGGTACAGGATGATGCCGTAGGTGGGTGCCAGCACCGGCTTGAGGCCTTCGTACTGGTAGTCGGAGTGCGGGTAGGCCAGCTCGGCGCGGCCGTGCTTGCGGTTGATGAAGTCGTCCACCATGCCCGACTGCAGCGGGCCAGGGCGGAACAGCGCCACCAGGGCGATGAGGTCTTCCAGGCAGTCGGGCTTGAGCTTCTTGATCAGCTCTTTCATGCCGCGCGATTCAAGCTGGAACACGGCCGTGGTCTCGGCCTTCTGCAGCAGCTCGTAGGTCTTGCGATCATCCAGCGGGATGAAGTCGATGTTGACCTCGGGCAGGTTGTTCTTGGCCTGCTCGCGGTTGATCGTCTCCATCGCCCATTTGATGATGGTCAGGGTACGCAGGCCGAGGAAGTCGAACTTGACCAGGCCGGCGGCCTCGACGTCGTCCTTGTCGAACTGGGTCACCAGGCCGCCACCCTCTTCGTCACAGGCGATCGGCGAAAAATCGGTGAGCTTGGTCGGCGCGATCACCACGCCCCCGGCATGCTTGCCGGTACCGCGGGTGACGCCCTCGAGCTTGAGCGCCATGTCCCAGATTTCCCGGGCATCCTCGTCGCCCTTGAGGAAGTCGCGCAGGATCTCTTCCTGCTCGTAGGCCTTCTCCAGGGTCATGCCCACTTCGAACGGGATCATCTTCGACAGGCGGTCGGCCAGGCCGTAGGACTTGCCCTGCACCCGCGCCACGTCGCGCACCACCGCCTTGGCGGCCATGGTGCCGAAGGTGATGATCTGGCTCACGGCGTTGCGCCCGTAGGCTTCGGCCACGTAGTCGATCACCCGGTCACGGCCATCCATGCAGAAGTCGACGTCGAAGTCGGGCATGGAAATACGTTCAGGGTTGAGGAAGCGCTCGAACAGCAGGTCGTAGGCCAGCGGGTCGAGGTCGGTGATCTTCAGCACGTAGGCCACCAGCGAACCTGCACCCGACCCCCGGCCAGGGCCGACCGGCACGCCGTTGTTCTTGGCCCACTTGATGAAGTCCATCACGATCAGGAAGTAACCGGGGAAGCCCATCTGGATGATGATGTCCAGTTCGAACTTCAGGCGGTCGAGGTAGAGCTGGCGCTTCTCTTCGTAATTGGGCGTGGTTTCCTTCGGCCAGAGCACGGCCAGGCGCTCTTCCAGGCCTTCGTGGGAAACATGGCGCAGGTAATCGTCGATGCCCATGCCATTGGGCGTGGGGAAATCGGGGAGGAAGTACTTGCCAAGCTGTACCTGGATATTGCAGCGCTTGGCGATTTCGACGGTGTTGGCGATCGCGTCGGGCAGGTCGCTGAACAGCTCGGCCATTTCCTGCGCACTTTTGAGGTACTGCTGGTCGCTGTACATGCGCGGGCGGCGCGGATCGTCGAGGGTCCAGCCCTCACCGATGCATACGCGGCTTTCGTGGGCGTCGAAGTCCGATTGCTTGATGAAGCGCACGTCGTTGGTGGCCACCAGCGGCGCGCCAAGCTTGTCGGCCAGGGCCACGGCGGCGTGCACGTATTCTTCGTCGCCGGCACGGTTGGTGCGCTGCAGCTCGACGTAGAAGCGCTCGGGGAACATGCCCATCCAGTCGCGCAGCAGCGATGCAGCTTCATCGTCGCGGCCGGCCATCAAGGCCTGGCCGATATCGCCTTCCTTGCCCGCCGACAGGGCAATCAGCCCCTCGCTGGCCGGCGCGATCCATTCACGCTGGAGAATCACCAGGCCGTTGCGCTGGCCGTCGGTCCAGCCGCGCGAGATCAACTCGGTGAGGTTGCGGTAACCCTTGGGGTCCATGGCCAGGAAGCAGATGCGCGACAGTGGCGCCTCGGGGTCGGCACCGGCCAGCCACAGGTCGGCACCGCAGATCGGCTTGATCCCGGCGCCCATGGCGGTCTTGTAGAACTTCACCAGCGAGCACATGTTGCTCTGGTCGGTGATCGCCACCGCCGGCATGTTCATCCCCGCCAGCGCCTTGGCCAGCGGCTTGATCCGCACCAGGCCGTCGACCAGCGAGAATTCGGAGTGGACGCGCAGGTGAACGAAGGGAACCGACATGGAAGATCCTGTAGCAGTGCTGAACACAAGGGCGGGATTGTAACGTAAATGCGAGGGGGATTTGGGGCTGCTTTGCAGCCCATTCGCCGGCAAGCCGGCTCCCACGGGAATCGGTGACAGCGCAGATTTCGTGGGAGCCGGCTTGCAGGCGAATGGGCCGCAAGGCGGCCCCGATCGGCTAGATCAGAGAATCAGTGACGCCTTCACGGGCTTCCCAGGCCGCCCGTACCGGTGCAAAGGAACGCCGGTGAATAGGCGTAGGCCCCAAGCGCGCCAGGGCCTCCAGGTGCACAGGCGTCGGGTAGCCCTTGTGCCCGCCCATGCCATAACCCGGATAGATCAGCTCGAACGCGCTCATCTCCCGGTCACGGGTCACCTTGGCCAGGATCGACGCGGCAGCGATCGCCGGCACCTGGCTATCGCCCTTGATCACCGGCGCTGCAGGCACTGCCAGCTTGGGGCAGCGGTTACCGTCGATCAGCGCAAGCTTGGGCGTGACGCTCAAGCCTTCCACCGCACGCTGCATGGCCAGCATGGTGGCCTGCAGGATGTTCAGGCGGTCGATTTCCTCCACCTCGGCGCGTGCGATGCAAAAGCTCAGGGCTTTTGCGCAAATCTCGTCGAACAGCGCTTCGCGCTTGGCTTCGGTCAGTTTTTTCGAATCATTGAGGCCAAGGATTGGCCGAGCCGGGTCGAGAATCACCGCGGCAGTGACCACCGCGCCGCACAGTGGGCCGCGGCCCACTTCATCGACGCCGGCGACCAGGTCTTCGACCAGGTTGAAATCCAGTCCTATCTGCATATCAGCGAGCCTTGAGCAAAGCCAGCACCGCATCCGCCGCCTGGTTGGAGGCGTCGCGGCGCAAGGTGCGGTGAATCTCGTCGAAGCGTTCGGTCTGCTGGCTGCCATCGGCCACCAACGGCGCCAGGGCCGTGGCCAGGGCTTCGCTGGTGGCGGCATCCTGCAGCAGCTCGGGTACCAGTTCGCGCTGGGCGAGCAGGTTCGGCAACGACACGTAGGGGCTTTTTACCAGGCGCTTGAGAATCCAGTAGGTCAGCGGCGCCAGGCGATAGGCGACGACCATCGGCCGCTTGTACAGCAGCGCTTCCAGGGTCGCGGTACCCGAGGCGATCAGCACCGCATCGCAGGCCGCCAGCGCCTGGTGCGACTGGCCATCGAGCAGGGTCAACGGCAATTGGCGGCCTGCCAGCATCTGCTCGATCTGCTCGCGCCGCGCGGCATTGGCGCAAGGCAGCACGAAGCGCACACCCGGCACCTGCTCGCACAGGCGCTGGGCGGCATCGAGGAACAAAGCCCCCAGGCGCCCCACCTCGCCCCCGCGGCTTCCGGGCATCAATGCCACCAACGGGCCTTCAGCCAGGCCCAGGGCCTGGCGCGCCGCCTGACGGTCGGCATCCAGCGGGATGGTATCGGCCAGCGGATGGCCGACGAAGCGCACGGGTACGCCCTGCTCTTCGTAGAAGCGCGCCTCGAACGGCAGCAAGGTCAGCATCAGGTCGCAACCTTCACGGATCTTCAGCACGCGCTTCTGCCGCCAGGCCCAGACCGACGGGCTGACGTAGTGCACGGTCTTGATCCCGACCTGGCGCAGTTTCAATTCGATATTGAGGGTGAAATCGGGGGCGTCGATGCCGATGAACACATCGGGCTTTTCGGCGATCAGCGTCTGGATCAACTGCTTGCGCCGCTTGAGCAGCTCGCGCAGGCGCCCCAGCACCTCGACCAGGCCCATGACCGCGAGGCGTTCCATGGGGAAGTAAGACTGCAGGCCTTCGGCTTCCATCAACGGGCCACCGACGCCGATGAACCGTACATCGGGATGGCGCGCCTTGAGGGCGCGCATCAAGCCGGAACCTAGAATATCGCCGCTGGCCTCACCCGCAACCAGGGCTACGCAAAGCTGCGCCATGTCAGCGGGTGATGCCGCGGGCGGAGTTCACGATCGACTGGCGGAACAGGTCGACCTCGGGGTGCTTGACGCTCAGTTCGTCCAGCTCCTTGATCGCCTCTTCGACGGTCAGGCCCTGGCGGTAGACGATCTTGTAGGAGCGGCGCAGGGCGTGAATCACTTCGTCGCTGAAACCGCGGCGGCGCATGCCTTCGAAGTTCATGCTGCGGGCTTCGGCGGGGCTGCCGAAGACGGTGACGAAGGCCGGCACATCCTTGCCGATCGCCGTACCCATGCCGGAAAACGCATGCGCGCCGATATGGCAGTACTGGTGCACCAGGGTGAAGCCGGACAGGATCGCCCAGTCACCGACATGCACATGGCCGGCAAGCGCGGTGTTGTTGACCAGGATGCAATGGTTGCCGATCACGCTGTCATGGCCGATGTGGGCGTAGGCCATGATCAGGTTGTGGTCACCCAGGGTGGTTTCGTAACGGTCCTGGACCGTGCCACGGTGAATGGTCACACCTTCGCGAATCACATTGTGATCGCCGATCACCAGGCGAGTCGGCTCCCCCTTGTACTTGAGGTCCGGGGTGTCTTCGCCAATCGAGGAAAACTGGTAGATGCGGTTGTGCTTGCCAATGCGCGTCGGGCCCTTGAGCACCACGTGCGGGCCGATGACCGTGCCTTCGCCGATTTCCACATCAGGCCCGACAATCGACCACGGGCCAACCTCGACACCCGCGGCCAGCTTGGCCGAGGGGTCGATGATCGCCCGTGGGTCAATCGAACTCATAGGGAGCGTTCCGCACAGGTGATTTCTGCCGAGCAGACCGGCTTGCCGTCGACCAGGGCGCGGCACTCGAACTTCCAGATCATGCTCTTGCGGCTGAGGAACTTGGCTTCCAGCACCAACTGGTCGCCCGGCAGCACCGGCTGGCGGAAGCGCAGCTTGTCGGAGCCGACGAAGTAGTACAGGGTGCCATCGGCGGGCTTGGTATCAAGCATCTTGAAACCAAGGATGCCGGCCGCCTGGGCCATCGCTTCGATGATCAGCACGCCCGGCATGATCGGGTGCGCTGGGAAGTGGCCATTGAAGAACGGCTCGTTGATGCTGACATTCTTGTAGGCACGAATGCTCTGGGCCTCGAAATCCAGGTCCGTCACGCGATCCACCAGCAGGAACGGGTAACGGTGAGGCAGGTATTCGCGAATCTCGTTGATGTCCATCATTTCGGGGGGAAGCCTGTAATAAGAATAGGGAGCGCAGGTGCTGACCGCACGCTCCTTTTGCAATCCAAAGAGGAGCCAGCTAGCGACTGTTCACTCTTGCTCAGGAAAATGGTATCAGCCTTCTGATGTCGGCTGGCCACCTGAGGTCACGGTATCGACACGTTTTTCCAGCTGCTGGAGACGCTTGGACATGTCGTCCAGCTGGCGGATACGCGCGGCGCTCTTGCGCCAGTCAGCCAGGGGCTGCATGGCAGTACCGGAAGAGTAGGCACCCGGTTCGGTGATCGAACGGGTCACCATGGTCATCCCGGACACGAATACGTTGTCGCACACATCGATGTGGCCGACCATACCGACGCCGCCGGCGATGGTACAGTGCTTGCCGATGCGCGTGCTGCCGGAGATCCCGACGCAGGCAGCCATCGCCGTGTGCTCACCGATCTGAACGTTGTGGGCGATCTGGATCTGGTTGTCGAGCTTGACCCCATCGGCGATCCGCGTGTCGGACAGCGCGCCGCGGTCAACGGCGGTGTTCACGCCGATTTCAACGTCATCACCGATGGTGACGCCGCCAATCTGGGCGATCTTGCGCCAAACGCCCTTCTCGTTGGCAAAGCCGAAGCCCTCGCCACCGATCACGGCGCCCGACTGGATGACCACACGCTTGCCGATGGTCACGTCGTGGTACAGCGTGACCCGTGGCGCCAGCCAGCCGCCCTCGCCGACCACGCAGCGGGCACCGATCACGCAATGCGCACCGATGCTGACGTTGGCGCCAATGCACGCACCGCTCTCGATGACCGCGAACGGCCCGATGCTGGCGCTGGCATCCACCTGGGCATCCTCGGCAACCACGGCGCTGGGATGAATACCCGCCTCAGCCTTGGGCTTGGGATCGAACAGGTGGGAAATGCGCGCGTACGCCAGGTACGGGTCGGGCACGATCAGGGCATTGCCGGCAAAACCTTCGGCGTCCGCAGCCTTGAGCAGCACCGCGGCAGCCTGGCTGTTGTCCAGGAATTTGCGGTACTGCGGGTTGGCCAGGAAGCTCAGTTGGCCGGGGCCAGCCTCCTGCAAGGTGGCCAGCCCGGTGATCTGCAGCGCCTCAGGGCCTTGGAGTGTGGCCCCGAGGGCCTCGGCCAGCTGGCCGAGCGTCATGGTCACGGTCATATCAACGGGCTTGGTTCATGCGCTCGATGACTTGGCGGGTGATGTCGTACTGAGGTTTGACATCGATGACCGCACCGCGCTCGAGAACCAGGTCGTAACCGCCCTTCTTGATCACTTCCTCGACAGCGCCATCGAGCTTGGGCTTGAGCTGCTTGAGCATGTCGCGGTCGGCAACGGCCTTGGCTTCGTTCAGCTCCTTGGACTGGAACTGGAAGTCACGGGCTTTCTGCTTGAATTCGAGCTCCAGGCGCTCACGCTCAGGCTGCGCCATTTTGTCGCCGCCTTTGATCAAACGGTCCTGGATGCCTTTGGCGCTGCTTTCCAGGCTCTTGAGCTTGGTCAGCTGCGGGCCGAACTTCTTCTCGGCATCGACCGCGTACTTCTTGGCGGCATCGGATTCGAGCAGGGCCATCTGATAGTTCAGCACGGCAACCTTCATTTCGGCGAAAGCCGGGGTGGCGACCAGCGCCGCGGCCAGTACGGCCAGTTGAGTCAACTTACGCACGATGCACTCCTGGATAAACCGTTGTCGTTAAGCAAGGGCCGACCTTAGAAGGTCTGGCCCAGAGAGAATTGGAACACCTGGGTATCGGCATCGTCCGGCTTCTTCACCGGCATCGCCAGGCTGAAGCTCAACGGGCCCAGGGCCGTGATCCAGGTAACGCCCAGGCCAACGGAGCTGGCCATGCCCGAGAAGCCGACCTTTTCGCAATCCGGCTTGCTGCCGCAGTTGGTGTCGAACACGTTACCCACATCCCAGAACACGGAGGTGCGCAGCGAACGCTGGTCCTTGACGAACGGCAGCGGGAACAGCAGCTCGACGCCACCTTGCACCAGCACGTTGCCACCGAACGGCAGCGGATCCTGGTCCGGGTCAGCAATGGTGCCTGGGTTCTTGCCGGTACTTGGCGTACTGCGTGGGCCCAGGCTGCTGTCCTTGAAGCCACGGACGGAGTTGAAGCCACCCGCGTAGTAGTTCTCGTAGAACGGCAGGCCGGAAGTACCACCGAAACCATCACCATAGCCCAGTTCCGTGTGCAGGCGCAGGGTGTAGTTGTTGGTGATCGGCTTGAACAGCTGGCCACGGTAGTCGAGCTTGTAGAACGACAGGTCGCTGCCCGGGATGGTCGATTCCAGGGTCAGGCTCTGGGAGTGACCACGGGTCGCCAGCACGCCTTTGTTCAGGGTCGATTCGGACCAGCCGATCGAAGCCTTGAAGTTCAGGAAGTTGTCGCCTTCTTCCTTGAGGAAGTCGAAGATCTCGTCAACGGTGTACTTGCCGGTCTTGATCTTGTCCTGCTGCACGCTCAGGCCGTAGGTCAGGCGCGAAGTTTCGCTGATCGGGTAGCCCAGGCTGACGCCCGCGCCGTAGCTGTCGACCGCGTAGCTTGCCACGTCGACATCGAGGTCGTCGTAGTCGGTGCTGCGGTAGAAGGCGTTGTAACCCAGGCTCACGCCGTCGGCAGTGAAGTAGGGATCGACGTAACCGAAGTTGTAGCGGGTCTGGTACTCGGAACGGGTCAGGCCGATGGACACCTTGTTACCGGTACCCAGGAAGTTGCTCTGGCTGATCGAACCACCGAGGATCAGGCCGGCGCTCTGGGCGAAACCGACGCTGGCGGTGATCGAGCCGGAAGCCTGCTCTTCGACGCTGTAGTTGACGTCGACCTGGTCGTCGGTGCCTGGCACCGGCGGGGTCTCGACGTTGACTTCCTTGAAGAAGCCCAGGCGCTCGAGGCGAGTCTTGGACTGGTCGATCAGGTAGGTCGAAGCCCAGCCACCTTCCATCTGACGCATCTCACGGCGCAGCACTTCGTCTTCGGTCTTGGTGTTGCCGCGGTAGTTGATGCGGTTGACGTAGGCACGCTTGCCCGGGTCGACCACGAACATGATGTCAACGGTGTGGTCCTGGTCGTTCGGCTGCGGCACGCCGTTGACGTTGGCGAAGGTGTAGCCCTCGTTACCCAGACGACGGGTGATCAGCTCGGACGTGGTGGTCATCACCTTGCGCGAGAATACCTGGCCCGGCTGCACCAGCAGCAGCGACTTGACCTGGTCTTCCGGCACCTTGAGATCACCGGAGAGCTTCACGTCGCGGACGGTGTATTTCTCGCCTTCGTTGACGTTGACGGTGATGTAGACATGCTTCTTGTCCGGGGTGATCGACACCTGGGTAGAGGCGATGTCCATGTTGATGTAGCCGCGGTCCAGGTAGTAGGAACGCAGGCGCTCCAGGTCACCGGAGAGTTTCTCGCGGGCGTACTTGTCGTCGTTCTTGAAGAATGACAGCCAGTTGGTGGTCTTCAGTTCGAACAGCTGCGACAGCTCTTCATCGTCGAACACGGTGTTGCCGACGATGTTGATGTGCTGGATGGCCGCGACCGTGCCTTCGTTGATCTTGATCTTCAGCGCGACGCGGTTGCGCGGCTGCGGCACCACTTCGGCGTCGACTTCGGCCGAGTAGCGGCCCTGGGCCACGTACTGGCGCTGCAGCTCGTTACGCACGCCTTCAAGGGTGGCACGCTGGAAGATTTCGCCTTCGGCCAGGCCCGATTGCTTCAGGCCCTTCATCAGGTCTTCGGTGCTGATCGCCTTGTTGCCTTCGATCTCGATGCTCGACACCGACGGGCGCTCGACCACGTTGATGATCAGGACATTGCCGTCGCGGTTCAGCTGGATGTCCTGGAAGAAGCCGGTCTTGAACAGCGAGCGGGTCGATTCCACCAGGCGGCGGTCATCGGCCTGGTCGCCGACGTTGAGCGGCAAGGCACCGAAGACGCTGCCGGCGGATACCCGCTGCAGGCCGTTGACACGAATATCGGAGATGGTGAAGGACTCGGCGTGAACTTCAGCGATCATCAGTGCGGAGAGGACCGCAGTTAGCAGCAGACGTTTCATGAAGTCCTTTTATTCCAACTGGCAATAAACAACCTGCCGCGAAGTGGCGGCAGGTTCGCAATGCGAAGCTTTTATAGTCGACCCAGATCGTTGATCAGGGCGAGCAACATCACCCCTACGACCAAACTGATACCGATCTGGACCCCCCAACCTTGCACCCGATCGGACAGCGGACGACCGCGCGCCCACTCGACCAGGTAAAACAGCAAATGCCCCCCATCCAGTACGGGAATGGGCAGCAGGTTAAGAACCCCCAGGCTTATGCTCAGGTAGGCCAGGAAATTCAGGAAATCCCCCACGCCGGACTGGGCTGAAGCGCCCGCCACTTTAGCAATGGTTATCGGTCCGCTCAAGTTTTTTACCGAGAGCTCCCCGAACAGCATTTTCTTCAGCGATTCGAGGGTCAGCACACTCATGTTCCAGGTGCGCGACAGGCCCTCGCCCACGGCCTCCAGCGGGCCGTAGCTGACTTCGCGGAGCATGCTGGCTGGCCATTCGCCGCCTTTCACGCCCGCACCCAGGTAGCCGCCCGAGGCCTTGCCCTCACCCTTGCGGGCCAGGGTTACCGGCACTTCCAGGGCCGCACCGTCACGCTCGACGCGCAGCATGACCTTGACTTCGGGGCGAGCGCGCACGCTGTCGACCAGCTGCTGCCAGTCCTTGAGCGCCACACCATCGAGGGCCAGCAGGCGGTCGCCGGTTTTCAGGCCAGCCGCCGCGGCCGGGCCCTTGCCATCGATCTCGGCCAGCACCGGCTCAAGCGCCGGGCGCCAAGGGCGCAGCCCAAGGGACTGGATCGGGTCCGGCTCGTCGGCGCCCTTGAGCCAGCTGTCGAGCTTGATCTGCAGCTGGCGCTCGGCGCTGGCACCTTCATCACGCACGCCAACCTGCAGCGTGCCGCTCTCGCCCAGGCGCCGAACCAGTTGCAGGTTGACCGCCGACCAACCGCTGGTCGGTTTGCCATCGACCGAGACAATTTCCTGGCCCGCCATCAGCCCGGCGGAAGCCGCCAGGCTGTCCGGCTCGACAGCCCCGATCACCGGGCGAATCTGCTGGGTGCCCAGCATCGCCAGGATCCAGAAGAACACGATGGCTAGGAGGAAGTTGGCAATGGGGCCGGCTGCCACGATGGCGATTCGCTGGCGCACCGATTTGCGATTGAACGACTGCTCCACCAGCGCCGGCGGCACTTCGCCTTCGCGCTCGTCGAGCATCTTCACGTAGCCGCCCAATGGGATCGCCGCCACCACGAACTCGGTGCCCTGGCGGTCATGCCAGCGCAGCAGTGGCGTGCCAAAACCCACTGAAAAACGCAGTACCTTCACGCCACAGCGGCGAGCGACCCAGAAGTGGCCGAATTCGTGGAACGTGACCAGTACACCCAGGGCCACCAGGGTGCCGATAATCATGTAGAGCGCAGTCATGTCTATCTCCGAATGACGTTCAGCCAAACCCTGGGCAGGGTGTCAGCGGCCGTGGCGGCGAAGCCACTCGCGGGCCAGTTCGCGGGCGCGCTG
The DNA here is from genome assembly GCF_044745345.1 of Pseudomonas sp. NPDC087029. NCBI lineage: Bacteria > Pseudomonadati > Pseudomonadota > Gammaproteobacteria > Pseudomonadales > Pseudomonadaceae > Pseudomonas > Pseudomonas sp. NPDC087029. The sequence goes on from NZ_JBIVAB010000003.1 coordinate 298,211, forward strand.
GTCGGCGGCGAACACCGCATCCAGCGAGGGCAGCGGCACCACAGGTTCCTGGTCGAGCACCTGTTCGATCATACCCGCGATCTCCGGGAAGCGGATACGCCGCTCGAGAAATGCCTCGACCGCCACCTCGTTGGCAGCGTTGAGCACCGCCGGGGCACTGTTGCCCGCCTCGGCGGCCTGGCGTGCCAGGCGCAGGCACGGGAAGCGCTGCTCGTCGGGCGCCTGGAAGTCCAGGCGGGCGATGGCGAACAGATCGAGCGGGGCGACCCCCGAATCGATCCGTTCGGGCCAGGCCAGGGCGTTGGCGATGGGGGTGCGCATGTCCGGGTTGCCCAACTGGGCCAGCACCGAACCGTCGACGTAATCGACCAGCGAATGGATCACGCTCTGCGGGTGCACCACCACTTCGACCTTGGCCGGCGCCGCATCGAACAGCCAGCAGGCCTCGATCAGCTCCAGGCCCTTGTTCATCATGCTTGCCGAGTCCACCGAGATCTTGCGGCCCATGGACCAGTTCGGGTGTGCACAGGCCTGCTCGGGCGTGACATCGGCCAGTGCCGCCTGCGGCGTTTCACGGAACGGCCCGCCCGAGGCGGTCAGCAGGATGCGGCGCACCCCCACCTGGCTCAGGCCACGACCGTAATCGCCCGGCAGGCACTGGAAGATCGCGTTGTGCTCGCTGTCGATCGGCAGCAGCACCGCGCCGCTCTGGCGCACGGCGTCCATGAACAGCGCGCCGGACATCACCAGCGCTTCCTTGTTGGCCAGCAGCACCTTCTTGCCGGCCTGCACGGCCGCCAGGGTCGGGCGCAAGCCCGCGGCGCCGACGATGGCGGCCATCACGGCATCCACCTCGGGCGCCGCGGCGACTTCACAGAGGCCCGCCTCCCCTTCCAGCACTTGGGTGGCGCAAGCGGCCGCCGCAAGGCCTTCACGCAGGCGCAAAGCCGCCTCGGCGCTGGGCACCACGGCAAAGGCAGGACGATGCCGCAGGCACAGGGCCAGCAGCTCGTCGACACGCGAATAACCGCTCAGGGCGAACACCTGGTAGCGTTCGGGGTGACGCGCAATGACATCCAGGGTGCTCAGGCCGATCGAACCGGTCGCCCCGAGTACGGTAATGCGCTGCAGTGCACTCACATCACACCCCATTCGGCCGCCCACAACAGCACCGCGAACAGCGGGATGGCCGCCGTCAGGCTGTCGATGCGGTCGAGCACGCCGCCGTGGCCCGGCAGCAGGTTGCTGCTGTCCTTGATCCCGGAGCGGCGCTTGAACATGCTCTCGGTCAGGTCACCGACCACCGACGCCATGACCACCAGCGCAGCGCCCAGCAGCCCCAGCAGGATCTGCCCGACACCCCAGTCACGGCTGATGCCGACCACCAGGGTAATCACCAGGCTGACCGCAAGGCCGCCATACACGCCTTCCCAGCTCTTGCCCGGGCTGACCAGCGGCGCCAGCTTGCGCTTGCCGAAGGCCCGGCCGGAGAAATAGGCACCGATATCGGCGGCCCATACCAGCACCATGACCGACAGGATCAACCAGTTGCCCAGCTGCCAGTGCTTGAGCAGGATCAGCCCTTGCCAGGCCGGCAGCAGGATCAGCAAGCCGATCAGCAGGCGGCAGGCGGCGCTGGCCCAGAGTTCGCTGCTGCGCGGGTAGGTGAGTACCAGCCAGGTCGCCAGCCCCCACCAGATCACCGACGCACCGAGCACCCAGGGCGCCAGGTCAGGCATCAGATAGAGCAGCATCAGCGCCCCGGCGACCACGGCGGCGTAGGCGATGCGCAGCGGCTGGGCCATCAAGCCGGCCAAACGCGCCCACTCCCAGGCACCGAGGGTCACCACGAAGCCGATGAACAGGGCGAAATCCCCACCTTCGAGCAGGAAAAATCCACCCAGCGCGATCGGCAGCAGGATCAGCGCGGTAATGATGCGTTGTTTAAGCATTAAGCACGAGCTCCAGCCTCGACCTGCTCGCTGGTCTTACCAAAGCGGCGCTGGCGCGAAGCGAAATCGGCCAGGGCAGTGCGCATGGCCTCGTGTTTGAAGTCCGGCCAATACAGGTCGGAGAAGTACAGTTCGGCGTACGCCAGCTGCCACAGCAGGAAGTTGCTGATGCGGTGCTCGCCACCGGTGCGGATGCACAGGTCGGGCAGCGGCAGCTCACCCGTGGCAAGGCAGGTCTGCAGCAGGCCCGGGGTGATGTCGTCCGGGCGCAGATGGCCGGCCTGGACCTCACGCGCCAGACGCTGGGCAGCCTGGGCAATGTCCCACTGGCCACCATAATTGGCGGCGATCTGCAGGATGAAGCGATTATTGCCCGCGGTCAGCGCTTCGGCTTCGCGCATGGCGGCCTGCAGCTCTGGGTGGAAGCGCGAACGGTCACCGATGATGCGCAGGCTGATGTTGTTCTCGTTGAGGCGCTTGGCCTCACGGCGCAGCGCCTTGAAGAACAGGTCCATAAGGGCACTGACTTCGTCCGCCGGTCGCTGCCAGTTCTCACTGGAGAACGCAAAAAGCGTGAGCACCTCGACTTTTGCGTCGGCGCACACTTCGATCACGGCGCGCACCGCATCGACACCCGCTTTATGCCCGGCAACGCCGGGCATAAAGCGCTTCTTCGCCCAGCGATTATTCCCATCCATGATGATTGCCACGTGACGCGGCACCACGGAGGGCACAGTCTGCTTGGTCTTTTCCATGAAGGCGTCCTGACCCTTAGATGGCCATCAGGTCCTTTTCTTTTTCTTCGGTGGCCTTGGCGATCTTCGCCTCGAAATCCTTGATCAGCTTGTCGATGTCGGCACTGGCACGACGCTCTTCGTCTTCACTGATTTCCTTGTCCTTGGACAGCTTCTTCAGGTCACCCAGGGCGTCACGACGAATGTTGCGCACGGCAACGCGCGCATCTTCGGCCGCGGCGCGAGCCTGCTTGGTGAAGCCCTTGCGGGTTTCTTCGGTCAGCGGGGGCATATTGACCAGCAGCAACTCACCCAGGTTGGTCGGATTGAGATTCAAGCCGGCGCTGCCGATGGCCTTGTCGATGGCGCCCAGCATGTTGCGCTCGAAAGGCACGACTTGCAGGGTCTGGTTATCCTTGACGGTCACGTTGGCGACGCTGGTCAGCGGGGTGTCGGAGCCATAATAAGGCACCAGCACGCTGCCCAGGACGCTCGGATGCGCCTTGCCGGTGCGGATTTGGCCAAATGCGTGGATCAGCGAGTCCAGCGACTTTTGCATGCGGGCCTGGGCGTCTTTCTTGATTTCGTTGATCATTTTTGAACTTCCTCGATCAGAGTTCCTTCCGCGCCGCCATGCACGATGTTCAGCAGGGCGCCGGGTTTGTTCATGTTGAAGACGCGCAGCGGCATCTTGTGGTCGCGGCACAGACAGATTGCCGTCAGGTCCATCACGCCCAGCTTGCGATCCAGCACTTCATCGTAGGTAAGATGATCGAACTTCTCGGCATGCGGGTCCTTGAATGGATCTGCAGTGTATACACCATCGACCTTGGTTGCCTTCAATACCACGTCGGCATCGATTTCGATGGCGCGCAGGCAAGCGGCGGAGTCGGTGGTGAAGAACGGGTTGCCGGTACCGGCAGCGAAGATAACGACTTCCTTGGCGTTCAGGTGACGCATGGCTTTGCGGCGATCGTAGTGATCGGTCACGCCCACCATGGAAATGGCCGACATGACGATGGCGGTAATGTTTGCCCGCTCCAGCGCGTCGCGCATGGCCAGGCCATTCATTACGGTTGCCAGCATGCCCATGTGGTCGCCGGTGACGCGGTCCATGCCGGCTGCACTGAGCGCCGCGCCACGGAACAGGTTACCACCACCAATGACCAAGCCTACCTGGACGCCGATGCCGACCAGCTGGCCGACTTCCAGCGCCATGCGATCCAGGACCTTGGGGTCGATCCCGAACTCTTCCGAGCCCATCAGGGCCTCGCCGCTAAGTTTGAGTAGAATGCGTTTATAGCGAGCCTGATGACCACTGCCCTGCTGAGCCATTGCGAATCTCTCCTGCGGCGTTTGTAAAAAATTCTGGCGGGCTGCTTGAGCCTGCATGTAACTCTAACGTGACGCAGCAACTGCGTCAGCGAGCGACGGTCTCGTAAACCGCTCCCGCTTTGACAAAGAGGCTGCGCGCGTGAGCGGGCAGCCTCTTTGGGGCGACAGACGGGGCTGTCTTACTGCTTGGCAGCAGCTACCTGAGCGGCAACTTCAGCAGCGAAGTCGTCGACTGGCTTCTCGATGCCTTCGCCAACCTTGAAGTAGGTGAAGGAAACGATTTCAGCACCGGCTTTCTTGGCCAGTTCGCCAACTTTGACTTCCGGGTTCATCACGAAAGCTTGCTCTTTCAGCGACGCTTCGGCTTTGAACTTGGTGATACGACCGTTGATCATGTTCTCAACGATGTTTTCCGGCTTGCCGGCGATCTTGTCGGCGTTCAGCTGCAGGAAGACGTTCTTCTCGCGCTCGATGGCCTCGGCGGAGATTTCCGACGCGTCCAGGAACTCTGGGTTCGAAGCTGCAACGTGCATGGCGATGTTCTTGGCCAGGTCGACGTCGCCGCCTTTCAGAACCACGACAGCACCGATCTTGTTGCCGTGCAGGTAGGCGCCGACAACGTCGCCTTCAACGCGCGCCAGGCGACGGATGTTGACGTTTTCGCCGCACTTGGCAACCAGGGCTTCACGAGCCGCTTCACGCGAAGCGATCAGCGGAGCTGCGTCGGTCAGCTTCTGGGCGAAGGCTTCTTCGAGGCTTTCGGCGACGAAGTTCTTGAAGTCGTCTTGCAGGGCCAGGAAGTCGGTCTGCGAGTTCACTTCCAGCAGGACGGCGGATTTACCGTCGGCCTTGACCGCGATAGCGCCTTCAGCAGCGACGTTGCCAGCCTTTTTGGCGGCCTTGATGGCGCCCGAGGCACGCATGTCGTCAATGGCTTTCTCGATGTCGCCGCCGGCCTTTTCCAGGGCCTTCTTGCAATCCATCATGCCTTCGCCGGTACGCTCGCGCAGTTCTTTCACCAGCGCTGCAGTAATTGCTGCCATTTCAAAATCCTCTTGGAAAGTTTTTCAACCATTCCACCCGCTCGTCACGGGCGTTCAATTCTGCAAATCCGCTGTTTCTGATTCAGCCGGCCCATGATGCGGGGCGCATGCTGACAGCAGGATTTCAAGGTGGCAAAAAGGGGGCAAAGCCCCCTTTTCGCGTGCCAAGTAGACGCTAGCGCCTATTACTCAGCAGCTGGTGCAGCCGCTTCTTCAGCGTAGACTTCGGTGCCGCCGGCAACATTGTTGCGGCCGCGGATGACGGCGTCAGCCATCGAAGTCATGTACAGCTCGATAGCGCGAATGGCGTCATCGTTACCTGGGATAACGAAGTCAACGCCTTCTGGGCTGCTGTTGGTATCGACAACGCCGATGACCGGGATGCCCAGCTTGTTGGCTTCGGTGATGGCAATGCGCTCGTGGTCAACGTCGATCACGAACAGGGCATCAGGCAGGCCGCCCATGTCCTTGATACCACCCAGGCTGCGGTCCAGTTTTTCCAGATCGCGGGAACGCATCAGGGCTTCTTTCTTGGTCAGCTTGGCGAAGGTGCCATCGTCGGCCTGGGTTTCCAGGTCGCGCAGACGCTTGATCGAAGCACGGATGGTCTTGTAGTTGGTCAGCATGCCGCCCAACCAACGGTGGTCAACGTATGGCGAACCGCAACGAGCAGCTTGCTCGGCGACGATCTTGCCGGCGGAACGCTTGGTGCCGACGAACAGGATCTTGTTCTTGCCCTGGGCCAGGCGCTCAACGAACGACAGAGCGTCGTTGAACATCGGCAGGGTTTTTTCCAGGTTGATGATGTGGATCTTGTTACGCGCGCCGAAAATGAACTTGCCCATTTTCGGGTTCCAGTAACGGGTCTGGTGGCCGAAGTGCACACCGGCCTTCAGCATATCGCGCATATTGACTTGGGACATGATAGTTCCTTGATAAGTCGGGTTGGGCCTCCACGTATCCCAATGACCAACCCATGCAGCCGAACCGCAGTTCGAAGTTGCCGGGCACCCAGGTCATCGTGTCGACACGTGTGTGGGTTTAAGGCTGACGGGGTCGTCCCCGAAAGCGGCGCATTTTATACCACAGACCGCGGGCGAACGGAACCCGGATAAAGGCACGTCCGTCAGCGGTTTTTGCAGCACCCCGCCAAACAGGCCAGAATGCCCTCTATAGACAGCAGCATGGCCGCCTTTATCCCGACAGAATGCCGCCCTGCTCTGTTAGAATCCGGCCTTTCCCGTTTGTTCGCGCCGTGCACGGCGCCGTAGAGAGCCTGTAATGACCGTCACCATCAAGACCGCAGAAGACATCGAGAAGATGCGCATCGCCGGCCGCCTGGCCGCCGAAGTGCTGGAGATGATCGAAGAACACGTCAAGCCCGGTGTCACCACCGAGGAGCTCGACCGCATCTGCCACGACTACATCGTCAACGTCCAGCAGGCGATCCCGGCCCCGCTCAACTACAAGGGCTACCCCAAGTCGATCTGCACCTCGATCAACCATGTGGTCTGCCACGGCATCCCCAATGACAAGCCGCTCAAGGATGGCGACACGCTCAACATCGACATCACCGTGATCAAGGACGGCTACCACGGCGACACCAGCCGCATGTTCCACGTTGGCAGCGTGCCGGTATGGGCCGAGCGCCTGTCCAAGGTCACCCAGGAGTGCATGTACAAGGCCATCGAGCTGGTCAAGCCGGGCTGCCGCCTGGGCGACATCGGCGAAGTGATCCAGAAGCATGCCGAAAAGAACGGCTTCTCGGTGGTGCGCGAGTTCTGCGGCCACGGCATCGGCAAGGTGTTCCATGAAGAGCCGCAGATCCTCCACTACGGCAAGGCCGGCACCGGCATGGAGCTCAAGGAAGGCATGACCTTCACCATCGAGCCGATGATCAACCAGGGCAAGGCCGACACCAAGGTGCTGGGCGACGGCTGGACCGCCATCACCAAGGACCGCAAGCTCTCCGCCCAGTGGGAACACACCCTGGTGGTGACCGCGACCGGCTACGAGATCTTCACCCTGCGCAAGGACGACACCATCCCGCGCACCTCGGCCTGATTGCGCCAAGGGCTACCCCTACGACAGGAACGCGACGCGATGCCCCAGGTGGATCCCGAGCTGTTCGACCGCGGCCAGTTCCAGGCGGAACTGGCCCTCAAGGCGAGCCCCATCGCCGCCTTCAAGAAAGCCATCCGCCAGGCCGGCGAGGTGCTCGACAAGCGTTTTCGCGAAGGCCGCGAAATCCGCCGCCTGATCGAGGACCGCGCGTGGCTCGTCGACAACATCCTGCAACAGGCCTGGAAGCAGTTCGACTGGGGCGACCCTAGCGGTATCGCCCTGATCGCCGTGGGCGGCTACGGGCGCGGCGAACTGCACCCGCACTCGGACATCGACCTGCTGATCCTGCTGGGGGCCGCCGAGCATGAACAGTACCGCGATGCCATCGAGCGCTTTCTCACCCTGCTGTGGGACATCGGCCTGGAAGTCGGCCAGAGCGTGCGCACCGTCGATGAATGCGCCGAACAGGCGCGCGCCGACCTGACGGTCATCACCAACCTGATGGAAAGCCGCACCATCGCCGGCCCCGAGGCGTTGCGCCAGCGCATGCTGGACGTCACCAGCACCGCGCACATGTGGCCGAGCAAGGAATTCTTCCTGGCCAAGCGTGCCGAGCTCAAGGCCCGCCATCACAAGTACAACGACACCGAATACAACCTCGAACCCAACGTCAAGGGCTCGCCCGGCGGCCTGCGCGACATCCAGACGGTGCTTTGGGTGGCCCGCCGCCAGTACGGCACGCTGAACCTGCATGCACTGGCCGGCGAAGGGTTTCTGCTGGAAAGCGAAAACGAGCTGCTGGCCTCCTCCCAGGACTTCTTGTGGAAGGTGCGCTACGCCCTGCACATGCTGGCCGGGCGCGCCGAAGACCGCCTTTTGTTCGACCACCAGCGCAGCATCGCCGCGCTGCTCGGCTACAGCGACGAGAACCCCAAGCGCGCCATCGAGCAGTTCATGCAGCAGTACTACCGGGTGGTGATGAGCATCAGCCAGCTGTGCGACCTGATCATCCAGCACTTCGAGGAAGTCATCCTCGCCGATGACGACAGCGGCACCACCCAGCCGCTCAATGCCCGCTTCCGCCTGCACGACGGCTACATCGAAGCGGTCAGGCCCAACGTGTTCAAGCGCACCCCGTTCGCCATGCTGGAGATCTTCGTGCTGATGGCCCAGCACCCGGAGATCAAGGGCGTGCGCGCCGACACCGTGCGCCTGCTGCGCGAGCACCGGCACCTGATCGACGACACCTTCCGCAACGACATTCGCAACACCAGCCTGTTCATCGAGCTGTTCAAGTGCGAAATCGGCATCCACCGCAACCTGCGGCGGATGAACCGCTACGGCATCCTCGGGCGCTACCTGCCGGAGTTCGGCCTGATCGTCGGGCAGATGCAGCATGACCTGTTCCACATCTATACGGTCGATGCGCACACCCTCAACCTCATCAAGCACCTGCGCAAGCTGCAGTACACGCCGGTGTCCGAGAAATTCCCGCTGGCCAGCAAGCTCATGGGCCGCCTGCCCAAGCCCGAGCTGATCTACCTGGCCGGGCTGTACCACGACATCGGCAAGGGCCGCCAGGGCGACCACTCCGAGCTTGGCGCAGTGGATGCGCAGAAGTTCTGCGAACGCCACCAGTTGCCAGCCTGGGACAGCCGGCTGATCGTCTGGCTGGTGCAGAACCACCTGGTGATGTCGACCACCGCCCAGCGCAAGGACCTGTCCGACCCGCAGGTGATCAACGATTTCGCCCTGCACGTGGGCGACGAAACGCGCCTGGACTACCTGTATGTGCTGACCGTGGCCGACATCAACGCCACCAACCCCAGCCTGTGGAATTCCTGGCGCGCCAGCCTGCTGCGCCAGCTCTACACCGAGACCAAGCGTGCCCTGCGCCGCGGCCTGGAAAACCCGCTCGACCGTGAAGAGCAGATTCGCCAGACCCAGAGCGCGGCGCTGGACATCCTGATCCGCGAAGGCACCGACCCGGACGACGTCGAGCAGCTCTGGTCGCAACTGGGCGACGACTACTTCCTCAAGCACACCGCCGCCGACGTGGCCTGGCACAGTGACGCGATCCTCCAGCAGCCTGCCGATGGCGGCCCGCTGGTGCTGATCAAGGAAACCACCTCCCGCGAGTTCGAGGGCGGCACGCAGATCTTCATCTACGCCCCCGACCAGCACGACTTCTTCGCCGTGACCGTGGCGGCCATGTCGCAGCTCAACCTGAACATCCATGACGCGCGCATCATCACCTCGAGCAGCCAGTTCACCCTCGATACCTACATCGTGCTGGACAACGACGGCGGCTCGATCGGCGACAACCCGCAGCGGGTCAAGCAGATCCGCGACGGGCTCACCGAAGCGCTGCGCAACCCCGAGGACTACCCGACCATCATCCAGCGCCGGGTGCCGCGCCAGCTCAAGCACTTCAACTTCCCGCCGCAGGTGACCATCCTCAACGATGCCCAGCGGCCGGTGACCATCCTCGAAATCACCGCGCCGGACCGCCCCGGCCTGCTGGCGCGGCTCGGGCGCATCTTCCTGGAGTTCGACCTGTCGCTGCAGAACGCCAAGATCGCCACCCTCGGCGAGCGCGTCGAGGACGTGTTCTTCATCACCGACGCCGACAACCAGCCGCTGTCCGACCCGCAGCTGTGCAGCCGCCTGCAGGAAGCCATCGTGCAGCAGCTGCAGGCCGGCCAGGCCAGCGAGCCCAGCCCGACCCGCATGAACATTTAACGATTCAACGATAAGACGATTGACGAGACCTTGCGCCGATGAACCACGCCTTGACCCAGCTTCAGCCCTACCCGTTCGAGAAACTTCGCGCCCTGCTGGGCAGCGTGAAACCCGCGGCGGACAAGCGCGCCATTGCGCTTTCGATCGGTGAGCCCAAGCACGAATCGCCGGCCTTCGTCGCCAAGGCCATGGCCGACAACCTCGACAAGCTCGCGGTCTACCCCAGCACCCTGGGCCTGCCGGCCTTGCGCCAGGCCATCGGCCAGTGGTGCGAGCGGCGTTTCGGTGTACCGGCCGGCTGGCTGGATGCCGACCGCCATATCCTGCCGGTCAACGGTACCCGCGAAGCGCTGTTCGCCTTCACCCAGGCCGTGGTCAACCGCGCCGATGATGGCCTGGTGGTCAGCCCCAACCCGTTCTACCAGATCTACGAAGGCGCAGCGCTGCTCGCCGGCGCCACCCCGCATTACCTGCCATGCCTGGAAAGCAACGGCTTCAACCCCGACTTCGATGCCGTGCCGGCCGAAGTCTGGCAGCGCTGCCAGGTCCTCTTCCTGTGCTCGCCAGGCAACCCCACCGGCGCACTGGTGCCGATGGATACCCTGAAAAAACTGATTGCCCTGGCCGACGAGCATGACTTCGTGATTGCCGCCGACGAGTGCTACAGCGAGCTGTACTTCGACGAAGACGCGCCACCGCCGGGCCTGCTCAGCGCCTGCGCGCAGCTTGGCCGCAGCGACTTCAAGCGTTGCGTGGTGTTCCACAGCCTGTCCAAGCGCTCCAACCTGCCAGGCCTGCGCTCGGGCTTCGTCGCCGGTGACGCCGAGATCATCAAGCCGTTCCTGCTGTACCGCACCTACCATGGCTGCGCGATGCCAGTGCAGACCCAGCTGGCCAGCGTCGCCGCCTGGCAGGACGAAGCCCATGTGCGCGCCAACCGCGACCAGTACCGGGCCAAGTACGATGCCGTGCTGGATATCCTGCAGCCGGTCATGGACGTGCAGCGCCCCGATGGCAGCTTCTACCTGTGGGCCAAGGTGCCGGGCTGCGATGCCGACTTCACCCGCGACCTGTTCGAGGCGCAGCATGTGACCGTGGTGCCGGGCTCGTACCTGTCGCGTGAGGTGGATGGCGTGAACCCAGGGGCCGGGCGCGTGCGCATGGCACTGGTTGCGCCACTGGCCGAGTGCATCGAGGCGGCAGAGCGGATTCGCGCGTTTCTGCAAAATCGCTGATTGAGTGGGGGCCGCTCTGCGGCCCAATCGCCGGCAAGCCGGCTCCTACAGGGGCTGCGCCGGGCTCAAACTTGTGGGAGCCGGCTTGCCGGCGATTGGGCTGCAAGGCAGCCCCAGGGTGCTACTTGACCGCCCCCAGGTTCGCCTCGCTCATATCCAGCTCCCCCAACACCTGCCGCACCACCTCATCACCCACCAGGTGCTGGCGATGCAGGTTGTACAGCTCCAGCCGCTGCGCGCGCAGCGCACGCAAACGCAAACGCCGCTCCAGCAAGTCCATCTGCTCGGCCAGCGCCCGCGCCTCGGCCGTGTCGTTGTAGCTGTTCAGCTCATCGCGATACTCGGCCATCAACCTGGCCTTGAGCTCGGTGGCCATGGTCGCCTGCGCCGCATCCTGCGGTGCGCTGGCGTCAATCACCTCTTCCGCCTCCAGGGCATGGATCGCCGCCTCGACCGTGCGCCGCCAGGCGTCCAGCACTTCCTGGTGCAACCGCTCGTCGGGCGTTCGGGTCACCCCGCGCAGCAGGAACGGCAGGGCAATGCAGGCACTGATCAGCGACAGCAGGATGACCCCGGCGGCGATGAAGATCAGCAAGTCCCGTTCGGGGAACGCCACGCCTGCACTGATCAGCAGCGGCACCGACATCACGCCGGCCAGGGTCACCGCCCCGCGCACGCCGCCCAAGGTCAGCAACCAGCACGAGCGCGCCGTCGGCATCAGCACCAGGGCCGGCTTGCCCCGCCACCGGCGCACCACGCCAATCGCGCGCCAGATGCTCTGCACCCAGATGAAGCGCAGCAGCACCAGCGCCGCGAAGATCGCCAGCACATCCAGGCAACGCCAGGCCAGGGTCGGCCATACGGTGGTTTCGTGGCTGACCACGGCCTTGATGATGTCCGGCAGTTGCAGGCCCAGCAGCAGGAAGATCAAGCCGTTGAACGCGAACTCCAACAGCGACCACACACTGCGGTTGAGCAGGCGGGTGCTGGTCTGCCGGGGCAGCAGGTCGAGCCAGCTCTGCATCATGCCGGCCGCCACCGCCGAAAGGATGCCGGAAACGCCCAGGCGCTCGGCCAGCACATAGGCGGCAAAGGGCAGCAGCAACATGAACACCACGTGGGTGGCCGGGTCATCCCAGCCACGGGCGATCATCCAGGCCCGCAGGCGGCCGATCAACCAGCTCAGGGCCACGCCGACCGCCAGGCCACCCAGGGCCACCAGGACGAAACTGAAGCTGGCATCGGCCAGCGAGAAGGCCCCGGTGATCGCTGCGGCCAGGGCGAACTTGAAGGTCACCAGGCCCGAGGCGTCGTTCATCAGCGCCTCGCCCTGGAGCATGTGCATCAGCGGGGTCGGCAGGCGGTCCTGAGCAATGGCCGAAACCGCCACGGCGTCGGTCGGCGATAGCACCGCGGCCAGGGCGAAGGCCACCGGCAACGGGATGGTCGGCAGCAACCAGTGGATGAAATAGCCGGCCCCCACCACGGTGAACAGCACCAGCCCCACGGCCAACGCCACCACCGGGCCACGGATGCGCCACAGCTCGCGCTTGGGCATGCGCCAGCCGTCGGCGAACAGCAGCGGCGGCAGGAACAGGAAGAGGAACAGCTCGGGGTCCAGGGCAACATGCAGGCCGAGGGTTGGCCACGCCAGCAAGGCACCGGCGCCAATCTGCACCAGCGGCAGCGGCAGCGGAATCACCCGCCCGACCAGTTTCGACACGCTTACCAGCGTCAGCAGGATGAGGACGGTATAGGCGGACTGCATCCGTGAAAGCTTCCTTTGTGAACCAAAAACTACAACAGGGCGAAACATCGCCATTGAAACAATATGTTAGCGGGGCCGGGCAATCTTGGGCCGCTGCACGATAGTCGCAGGTGGCAAATGAATATGTAACACGATGATACGTGTCTTGGGTTGCACACCCGTGGCGCCGCGAGGATCGTTCCCGCATAATCCCGCGACTGACTATCAGAAAGGGAGAAATTGGGGAAACCTTTGACCCCAATGTACACAATGACCTACACGCTCTACGGCATCAAAGCCTGTGACACCATGAAAAAGGCACGCACCTGGCTCGAAGACCAGGCCATCGCCTACGAATTCCACGATTACAAGACCCAAGGCATCGACCGCGACAGCCTGAACCGCTGGTGCGACGAACACGGCTGGGAAGTCATCCTCAACCGTGCCGGCACCACCTTCCGCAAGCTCGACGACGCCAGCAAGGCCGATCTCGACCAGGCCAAGGCCGTCGAACTGATGCTGGCCCAGCCGTCGATGATTAAGCGCCCGGTGCTCGACCTTGGCGCGCGCACCCTGGTGGGCTTCAAGCCCGACCTGTACGCCGCCGCCCTGGCCTGACCCGGTCACCGCTTCATACCCTATTTCGCACGAGGTAATCACATGTCCAATTCCCTGTTCAGCCTGGCCTTCGGCGTCGGCTCCCAGAACCGCCAGGGCACCTGGCTGGAAGTCTTCTACGCACAACCACTGCTCAACCCGAGCGCCGAACTGGTGGCCGCCGTGGCACCGATTCTCGGCTATGAAGGTGGCAACCAGGCCATTGCCTTCAGCAACGCCCAGGCCTCCCAGCTGGCCGAAGCCGTCAAAGGCGTCGACGCCGCCCAGGCCGCCCTGCTGACCCGCCTGGCCGAGAGCCACAAGCCGCTGGTCGCCACCCTGCTGGCCGAAGACGCGGCCCTGGCCTCCACCCCAGAGGCCTACCTTAAGCTGCACCTGCTGTCGCACCGCCTGGTCAAGCCGCACGGCCTGAGCCTGGCCGGCATCTTCCCACTGCTGCCGAACGTGGCCTGGACCAACCAGGGCGCCGTCGACCTGGGCGAGCTGGCCGAACTGCAACTCGAAGCACGCCTGAAGGGCGAGCTGCTGGAAGTGTTCTCGGTCGACAAGTTCCCGAAGATGACCGACTACGTGGTCCCGGCCGGCGTGCGTATCGCCGACACCGCCCGTGTGCGCCTGGGCGCCTACATCGGCGAAGGCACCACCATCATGCACGAAGGCTTCGTCAACTTTAACGCCGGCACCGAAGGCCCGGGCATGATCGAAGGCCGCGTCTCGGCGGGCGTGTTCGTCGGCAAGGGTTCGGACCTGGGCGGCGGCTGCTCGACCATGGGCACCCTGTCCGGCGGCGGCAACATCGTCATCAAGGTCGGCGAAGGCTGCCTGATCGGCGCCAACGCCGGCATCGGCATCCCGCTGGGCGATCGCAACACCGTCGAAGCTGGCCTGTACATCACTGCCGGCACCAAGGTGAACCTGCTCGACGAGAACAACCAGCTGGTCAAAGTGGTCAAGGCCCGCGACCTGGCCGGCCAGACCGACCTGCTGTTCCGCCGCAACTCGCTCAACGGCGCGGTGGAGTGCAAGACGCACAAGTCGGCGATCGAGCTGAACGAGGCGCTGCACGCCCACAACTGAGAACTCCCCACGGGTTCGAAGTGTTAAGATCGGGTCTGGCGCACTCACGCCAGACCCGATTTTCATTCCAGGCCCCGTGATCATGTTCCAGCCCTCCCCCTGGCGTGCCGATTTCCCCGCCATCGCCGCCCTGCAACGGCAGCACCAGACCTACCTGGACAGCGCCGCCACCACCCAGAAGCCCCAGGCCCTGCTCGATGCCCTGAACCATTACTACGGGCATGGCGCGGCCAACGTGCACCGTGCCCAGCACCTGCCCGGCGCCCTCGCCACCCAGGCCTTCGAAGCCAGCCGGGACAAGGTGGCCGCCTGGCTCAATGCCGAGCAGTCGCAGCAGATCGTCTTCACCCACGGCGCCACCTCGGCCCTTAACCTGCTGGCCTACGGCCTGGAACACCGCTTCGAGGCGGGCGACGAGATCGTCATCAGCGCCCTGGAACACCACGCCAACCTGCTGCCCTGGCAACAACTGGCTCGGCGCCGCAACCTGCACCTTGTGGTACTGCCGCTGGACGCCCACGGCCGCATCGACCTGGAGCAGGCGCTGCAACTGATCGGCCCGCGCACGCGGCTGCTTGCCCTTGGCCAGCTGTCCAACGTGCTCGGCACCTGGCAGCCCTTGCCGGCGCTGCTGGCCCATGCCCGCACCCAAGGGGCACTGACCGTGGTCGATGGCGCCCAGGGCGTGGTCCACGGCCGCCATGACGTGCAGCAACTGGGCTGCGACTTCTACGTGTTTTCCAGCCACAAGCTGTACGGGCCTGATGGCGTTGGCGTGCTGTACGGGCGCCGCGATGCGCTGGCGCTGCTGCGCCACTGGCAGTTCGGCGGCGAGATGGTGCAGCTGGCCGACTACCAGAGCGCCAGCTTCCGCCCCGCGCCACTGGGTTTCGAGGCAGGCACCCCGCCGATCGCCGGCGTTGTCGGCCTGGGCGCGACCCTGGATTACCTGGCCAGCCTCGACGCCCAGGCGGTCGAGGCCCATGAGGCGCACCTGCATCAAGGGCTGCTGCGCGGCCTTGCCGATCGCGAAGGCGTGCGCGTGCTCGGCACGCCGCAGGCGGCCTTGGCCAGTTTTGTCGTCGAAGGCGTGCACAACGCCGACATCGCCCATCTTTTGACTGAACAGGGGATTGCCGTGCGCGCCGGGCATCACTGCGCCATGCCGTTGCTCAAGGGCCTGGGGCTGGAGGGCGCGATTCGCGTGTCGTTGGCGCTGTACAACGACAGCGATGACCTGCAGCGCTTCTTCGATGCGCTCGACCAGGGCCTGGAGCTGTTGCGATGAGCTTGCCGGTAGAAGCCCACGAGGCCTTGCAGCGTTTCGAGCAGGCGCGCGGCTGGGAGCAGCGTGCGCGGTTGCTGATGCAGATGGGCGACACCCTGGCGCCGCTTGAGGAGGCCGAGAAATCCGAAGGCAACCGGGTGCATGGCTGTGAAAGCCTGGTGTGGCTGGTGGCCGAGCAGCGCGAGGGGCATTGGCGGTTCAAGGCCAGCAGCGATGCGCGGCTGTTGCGCGGGTTGCTGGCGTTGTTGCTGGTGCGCGTGCAGGGGTTGTCCAGCGCTGAACTGGCGGGGCTGGACCTGCAGGGCTGGTTCACCCAGCTGGGCCTTGAGCGTCAGCTGTCGCCGTCGCGCAGCAATGGGCTGCATGCGGTGCTGCAGCGGATGGCCGAACTGGCCCGAAATCCGCGCTGATGCATTCGCGGGGCGAGCCCGCTCCCACAAGTACCCCCACAGTTTTTTGTGGGCGGGGGCAAAACAGTTATTGCGCCTTGACCCGCTCCGAAGGCCGCCGCGCACCTGCCACCAACTTCTCCACCGCCTTGCTCGCCGCCACCATGCCAAAGGTCGCGGTCACCATCATCACCGCGCCAAAGCCGCCCGCGCAGTCCAGGCGCACACCTTCACCGACGAAGCTCTTCTGCAGGCAAACGCTGCCATCGCCCTTGGGATAACGCAGCTGCTCGCTGGAAAACACACAAGGCACGCCGTAGTTGCGGCTGACATTGCGCGAGAAGTTGTAGTCGCGGCGCAAGGTCGAGCGCACCCGTGAGGCCAGCGGGTCGTTGAAGGTCTTGTTGAGGTCGCCGATCTGGATCTGCGTCGGGTCGATCTGCCCGCCCGCACCGCCGGTGGTGACGATGGCGATCTTGCGCCGCCGGCACCAGGCGATCAGCGCGGCCTTGGCCATCACGCTGTCGATGCAGTCGATGACCGCATCGAGGTTTTCGCTGATGTATTCGGCCATGGTCTCGCGGGTGACGAAATCGGCCACCGCATGCACCGTGCACGCCGGGTTGATCGCCCGCAGGCGTTCGGCCATCACCTCGACCTTGGGCCGCCCGACCTGGCCCTCCAAGGCATGGGCCTGGCGGTTGGTGTTGCTGACACAGACGTCATCGAGGTCGAACAGGGTGATTTCGCCCACGCCACTGCGCGCCAGCGCTTCGGCCGCCCACGAGCCGACCCCGCCGATACCGACGACCGCCACGTGGGCCTGGCGCAGGCGCTGCAGGCCTTCGTCGCCGTAAAGCCGGGCGACGCCGGCGAAGCGTGGATCTTCTGTGCTCATGTTGCTACCCCGAAGCTCAATGCCGCAAAAATCGGCGCGCATTATAGGCCAGTGGCCGCCTTCAGCTCCATCGTTAGGAAAGAGCCTGCCAATGCTGCTTTAATGTCCTATCACCTGGACAGATTTGGATCACAATGTCTTCACGCAAATTCGGCCTCAACCTGGTCGTGGTGCTGGCCATCGCCGCACTGTTCACCGGGTTCTGGGCCCTGGTCAACCGCCCGGTTTCGGCACCGGCCTGGCCGGAGCAGATCTCCGGTTTCTCGTATTCTCCGTTCCGCCTCGGCGAAAGCCCGCAAAAGGGCCAGTACCCCAGCGACGACGAGATGCGCCAGGACCTGGAGCAGATGAACAAGCTGACCGACAGCATTCGTATCTATACGGTCGAAGGCACCCAGGCGGAAATTCCGCGCCTGGCCGAGGAATTCGGCTTGCGCGTGACCCTGGGCATCTGGATCAGCACCGACCTTGAGCGCAACGAGCGCGAAATCGCCAAGGGCATCGAGCTGGCCAATACCTCGCGCAGCGTCGTGCGCGTGGTGGTGGGCAACGAAGCGCTGTTCCGCGAAGAGGTCACCCCCGAGGCGCTGATCCAGTACCTGGACCGGGTGCGTGCCGCGGTCAAGGTGCCAGTCACCACCAGTGAACAATGGCACATCTGGAAAGAACACCCTGAACTTGCCAAGCACGTCGACCTGATCGCGGCGCACATCCTGCCCTACTGGGAGTTCGTGCCGATGAAGGACTCGGTGCAGTTCGTGCTCGACCGGGCCCGCGAGCTCAAGCACGAGTTCCCGCGCAAGCCCCTGCTGCTGTCGGAAGTCGGCTGGCCGAGCAACGGCCGCATGCGCGGCGGCGCCGATGCCACCCAGGCCGACCAGGCCATCTACCTGCGCACCCTGGTCAACACCCTCAACCGCCGCGGCTACAACTACTTCGTCATCGAAGCCTATGACCAGCCGTGGAAGGCCAGTGACGAAGGCTCGGTCGGTGCGTATTGGGGCGTGTTCAACGCCGAGCGCCAGCAGAAATTCAACTTCGAAGGGCCGGTGGTGGCGATCCCGCAATGGCGCGCCCTGGCGGTGGCCTCGGTGGTGCTGGCGATGATCGCCCTGACCGTGCTGCTGATCGACGGCTCGGCCCTGCGCCAGCGCGGGCGCACCTTCCTCACCTTCATCACCTTCCTCTGTGGGTCGGTGCTGGTGTGGATCGGCTACGACTATAGCCAGCAGTACAGCACCTGGTTCAGCCTCACCGTCGGCGTGCTGCTGGCATTGGGCGCGCTGGGCGTGTTCATCGTGCTGCTGACCGAGGCCCACGAGCTGGCCGAGGCGGTGTGGATCCACAAGCGCCGCCGGGAATTTCTGCCGGTGCAGGGCGACAGCGCCTACCGGCCGAAAGTCTCGGTGCACGTGCCGTGCTACAACGAGCCGCCGGAGATGGTCAAACAGACCTTGGATGCCCTTGCCGCCCTGGACTACCCGGACTACGAAGTGCTGGTGATCGACAACAACACCAAGGACCCGGCCGTGTGGGAGCCGCTCAAGGCCCACTGCGAGAAGCTCGGCGAGCGCTTCAAGTTCTTCCATGTGGCGCCATTGGCCGGCTTCAAGGGCGGCGCCCTGAACTACCTGATCCCGCACACCGCCAAGGATGCCGAGGTGATCGCGGTGATCGACTCGGACTACTGCGTCGACCGCAACTGGCTCAAGCACATGGTGCCGCACTTCGCCGACCCGAAGATTGCCGTGGTGCAATCGCCGCAGGATTACCGCGACCAGCACGAAAGTGCCTTCAAGAAGCTGTGCTACAGCGAATACAAAGGCTTCTTCCACATCGGCATGGTCACCCGCAACGACCGTGACGCGATCATCCAGCACGGCACCATGACCATGACCCGGCGCACCGTGCTCGAAGAGCTGGGCTGGGCCGAATGGTGCATCTGCGAGGACGCCGAGTTGGGCTTGCGGGTGTTCGAGAAAGGCCTGTCGGCCGCCTATGCCCACAACAGCTATGGCAAGGGCCTGATGCCCGACACCTTCATCGACTTCAAGAAGCAGCGCTTCCGCTGGGCCTACGGCGCGATCCAGATCATCAAGCACCACGCCTCGGCCTTGCTGCGCGGCAAGGGCAGCGAGCTGACCCGTGGCCAGCGCTACCACTTCCTGGCCGGCTGGCTGCCGTGGATCGCCGATGGCATGAACATCTTCTTCACCGTCGGCGCCCTGCTGTGGTCGGCGGCGATGATCATCGTGCCGCACCGGGTCGACCCACCGCTGATGATCTTCGCCATCCCGCCGCTGGCGCTGTTCTTCTTCAAGGTGGGCAAGATCATCTTCCTGTACCGCCGCGCGGTGGGGGTGAACCTCAAGGATGCCTTCGCCGCGGCGCTGGCCGGCCTTGCGCTTTCGCATACCATCGCCAAGGCGGTGCTGTATGGGTTCTTCACCAGCAGCATGCCGTTCTTCCGCACGCCGAAGAATGCCGACAGCCATGGTGTGCTGGTGGCGATTTCCGAAGCGCGCGAAGAGCTTTTCATCATGTTGCTGCTGTGGGGAGCTGCGGCGGGCATCTACCTGGTGCAGGGGCTGCCGAGTTCGGACATGCGCTTCTGGGTGGCGATGTTGCTGGTGCAGTCGCTGCCGTATCTGGCGGCGTTGGTGATGGCGTTGTTGTCGTCGTTGCCAAAGCCTGCGGACAAGCTGGCAGAAACGCAGCAGGCTTGAGATTGTCAGGGGCTGCCTTGCAGCCCCATTGGCCCGTGCCGACGCCCCACGTTTGATATAAGATAACGCCCCTCGTTTTTCCGCCTTGCCTTGCCCCGGAGTCCCCCATGACGGCCCCAGCCGAGCTCTCGCCCACCCTTCAACTGGCCTGCGACCTGATCCGTCGCCCCTCGGTCACCCCCGTCGATGCCGACTGCCAGGCGCAGATGATGCATCGCCTGGGCGCAGTGGGCTTCGCGCTCGAGCCGATGCGCATCGAAGATGTCGACAACTTCTGGGCCATCCACGGCAACCAGGACGGCCCGGTGCTGTGCTTCGCCGGCCACACCGACGTAGTGCCCACCGGCCCCGTGCAGCAGTGGCAGCACGAGCCGTTCGAGGCACTGATCGATGCCGACGGCATGCTCTGCGGCCGTGGCGCCGCCGACATGAAAGGCAGCCTGGCAAGCATGGTGGTGGCCAGCGAGCGCTTCGTGCAGGACTACCCGAACCACCGCGGCAAGGTCGCCTTCCTGATCACCAGCGACGAAGAAGGCCCGGCCCATCACGGCACCAAGGCCGTGGTCGAGCGCCTGGTCGCGCGCAACGAGCGCCTGGACTGGTGCATCGTCGGCGAGCCGTCGAGCACCCACCTGCTCGGCGACGTGGTCAAGAACGGCCGCCGTGGCTCGCTCGGCGCCAAGCTGACCGTGCGCGGCAAGCAGGGCCACGTGGCCTACCCGCACCTGGCGCGCAACCCGATCCACCTGGCCGCGCCCGCCCTGGCGGAGCTGGCTGCCGAGCACTGGGACGAAGGCAATGCGTTCTTCCCGCCCACCAGCTTCCAGATCTCCAACCTCAACTCCGGCACCGGCGCCACCAACGTGGTCCCGGGTGACCTGACCGCACTGTTCAACTTCCGCTTCTCCACCGAGTCGACCGTCGAAGGCCTGCAGGCGCGGGTCTCGGCGATCCTCGACAAGCACCAGCTGGACTGGTCGATCGACTGGGCCCTGTCGGGCCTGCCGTTCCTCACCGAACCCGGCGAGCTGCTCGACGCGGTTTCGGCCAGCATCAAGGGCGTCACCGGCCGCGACACCCAGCCGTCCACCAGCGGCGGCACCTCCGATGGCCGTTTCATCGCCACCATGGGTACCCAGGTGGTCGAGCTCGGCCCGGTCAACGCCACCATCCACCAGGTCGACGAGCGGATCCTGGCCAGCGACCTCGACTTGCTGACCGAAATCTACTACCAGACCCTGGTCCGGTTGCTCGCCTGATGCTCGCCTGTCCGATCTGCCAGGCCGCCCTCAGCCGCCTCGACAACGGCGTGGTGTGCCCGGCCGGCCACCGCTTCGACCGCGCCCGCCAGGGTTACCTGAACCTGCTGCCGGTGCAGCACAAGAACAGCCGCGACCCTGGCGACAACCAGGCCATGGTCCAGGCGCGCCGCGACTTCCTCGACGCTGGCCACTACGCCCCGGTGGCCCGCCGCCTGGCGCAGCTGGCCGCCGAGCGCCAGCCCGGCGCCTGGCTCGACATCGGCTGCGGCGAAGGCTACTACACCGCGCAGCTCGCCCAGGCCCTGCCAGAGGCCGACGGCTATGCCCTGGACATCTCCCGCGAAGCCGTCAAGCGCGCCTGCCGGCGCGACCCGGCGGTAACCTGGATGGTCGCCAGCATGGCCCGCGTGCCGCTGGCCGATGCCAGCTGCCAGTTCATCGCCAGCGTGTTCAGCCCGCTGGACTGGGACGAGGCCAAGCGCCTGCTCAGCCCGGGCGGCGGCCTGATGCGGGTCGGCCCGACCAGCGGCCACCTGATGGAACTGCGCGAAGTGCTCTACGATGAAGTGCGCCCCTACGCCGACGACAAGCACCTGGCCCTGGTGCCACCAGGCATGGCCCACGCCCACAGCGAAACCCTCGAGTTCCGCCTGAGCCTGGCGGCGCCCAAGGCCCGCGCCGACCTGCTGGCGATGACCCCGCACGGCTGGCGCGCCAGCGCCGAAAAGCGGGCCTTGGTGATCGACCAGCCCGAGCCTTTCGAGGTCACGGTTTCCATGCGTTATGACTATTTCGTGCGCCAAGACTGAGCACACCCGGAGCCCTTATGCGCCAACCTGATATCGAGATCTACCTGAAGGACGCCGACGTCGACCACAAGCAAATTGCCGCGTGGCTGGCCGAGGCGGTCGGCCCGTGCAGCGAATGGCAACAGAAGGGCCAGACCTTCAAATGCCGAGCCGGTAACATTCCGGTCACCTGGTTACCCAAGGCTGTAGGGAAATGGAACAGCCTGTACCTGGAAAGCGACCAGACCCCATGGGCCGATGACATCGCCTGCGCCCGCGCCGCATTCGCCGCACTGGGCGTGGAAGTGCGCTGCGCACCGGGTGGCTGGGTCGAGGAAGATGGGGAAGAAGATGCCGACCGCTGGGTCCGCATCAGCGCCGACGGTGAAGAGGAAATCACCTGGCGCACCTCCTGAGTCACACGCGTTAGGCGCCGAGCGTCAAGAGGCTTCGCATCAAGCTGCAAGTTACACGGTCAACTTGCAGCTCGAGGCTTGTAGCTAGAGGCTCAGAGCCCGACTACGTCTTCGGCTTGCAGGCCTTTCTGGCCCTGCACGCAGGCGTATTCCACCCGCTGCCCTTCGACCAGGGTACGATGCCCCTCACCGCGGATCGCCCGATAGTGGACGAATACATCCGCACCACCTTCGCGCTGAATGAAGCCATAGCCCTTGGCATCGTTGAACCACTTAACATTCCCAGTCTCACGAGACGACATCTGAACTACTCCGGATTTTTATTGTGAAGATCGCCTTGCAGGCACCGGGTCTCCACCCTGTGCCGACACCGCTTGCTGAAATATCCTGCAAGTGGCAGGCCGAGTATATGACACAGAACAAATAAATTTCATGACTGCGGCGGCGCTTGCAGGTTTTTGCTGAACTTGCGCAGATACGGCAGACTAATTAGCTGCAACCGCTGCAAAATCACCACCTGAATACACTCCCAGGGCACACACCCCATGACCCGTTCCCCCCTGCGCCGCCTGATCTTCGGCGCCCTGCGTCGCCTGTTGTACCTGTGGGTGCGCTCCGAGACCATCAACCAGTCGTCGATGAGCCTCAACCTCGATCGCAGCCGGCCGGTGTTCTACGCCCTGCCCTCGCCGTCGCTCAGCGACCTGGCGGTGCTCGATCACGAATGCACCAAGGCAGGGCTGCCGCGCCCGGTGCTGCCGGTGGCCGTCGGCTCGCTGCAGGAGCCTGCGGGCTTCTTCTACCTGACCCCCGAGCCGGACTGGCTGGGCCGCCAGGACAAACGCGGCGCGCCGCCCACCCTGGAGCGCGTGGTCGCCGCAGTGAGCCAGCACGCCGAGGAAGATGCGCAAATCATCCCGGTCAGCGTGTTCTGGGGGCAGACCCCAGCCAGCGAGTCCAGCCCCTGGAAGCTGCTGTTCGCCGACAGCTGGGCGGTCACCGGGCGCCTGCGCCGCCTGCTGACCATCCTCATCCTCGGGCGCAAGACCCGGGTGCAGTTCTCCGCCCCCATCCATGTGCGCGAGCTGGTGCAGCACAACAAGGGCCACGAACGCACCGTGCGCATGGCCCAGCGCCTGATGCGCGTGCATTTTCGCAACCTCAAGACCGCAGTCATCGGCCCGGACATCTCGCACCGGCGCAACCTGGTCAAGGGCCTGGTGCACGCGCCCCAGGTACGCCAGGCCATCGCCGAGCAGGCCCAGCGCGACAACATGCCCCAGGCCAAGGCCGAAGCCCTGGCGCTGCGCTACGGCAACGAAATCGCCTCGGACTACACCTACACCGCCATCCGTTTCCTCGAAGTGGTGCTGAGCTGGTTCTGGAACAAGATCTACGACGGCATCAAGGTCAACCACATCGAGCAGGTGCAGGGCATCGCCCCGGGCCACGAAGTGATCTACGTGCCCTGCCATCGCAGCCACATCGACTACCTGCTGCTGTCCTACCTGTTGTTCCGCAATGGCCTGACGCCCCCGCACATCGCCGCCGGCATCAACCTCAACATGCCGCTGATCGGCGGCCTGCTGCGCCGCGGCGGCGCCTTCTTCATGCGCCGCACGTTCAAGGGCAACCCGCTGTACACGGCGGTGTTCAACGAGTACCTGCACACCCTCTTCACCAAAGGCTTCCCGGTGGAGTACTTCGTCGAGGGCGGGCGCTCGCGCACCGGGCGCATGCTGCAGCCGCGCACCGGGATGCTGGCGATCACCCTGCGCAGCTTCCTGCGCTCCTCGCGCACGCCGATCGTCTTCGTGCCCGTGTACATCGGCTACGAGCGAGTACTCGAAGGCCGCACCTACCTGGGCGAGCTGCGCGGGGCGAGCAAGAAGAAGGAATCGATCTTCGACATCTTCAAGGTGATCGGCGCATTGAAGCAGCGCTTTGGCCAGGTCTACGTCAACTTCGGCGAACCGATCCGCCTGGCCGGTTTCCTCGACCAGCAGCAACCCGGCTGGCGCGAACAGGACCACGGCCCGCAGTTCCGCCCGGCCTGGCTCAACGAAACCACCAGCCGCCTGGGCGACGCGGTGGCCCGCCACCTGAACGAGGCGGCGGCGGTCAACCCGGTCAACCTGGTGGCCCTGGCGCTGCTGTCCACCAGCCGCCTGGCCCTGGACGAACAGGCCCTGACCCGGGTGCTCGACCTGTACCTGGCGCTGCTGCGCAAGGTGCCCTACTCCACCCACACCACCTTGCCCGAAGGTGACGGCAAGGCCCTGATCGAGCATGTCAGGGGCATGGACCTGCTGGCCGAGCAGAACGACGCCCTGGGCCGCATCCTCTACCTGGATGAAGCCAACGCGGTGCTGATGACCTATTACCGCAACAACGTGCTGCACATCTTTGCCCTGCCGGCACTGCTGGCGAGCTTCTTCCACAGCAGCTCTCGGATGAGCCGCGAACTGCTCGGCCAGTACGTGCACGCGCTGTACCCGTACCTGCAGGCCGAGCTGTTCCTGCGCTGGCAGCCCGAGCAACTGGACGAGGTGATCGACCAGTGGCTGGCCGCGCTGGTCGAACAGGGCCTGCTGCGCCAGGAGGGCGACATGTTCGTTCGCCCGGCACCGAGTTCGCGCCAGTTCGTCCTGCTGACCCTGCTCGCCCGCACCATCACCCAGACCTTGCAGCGCTTCTACATGGCCACTTCGCTGCTGCTCAACAGCGGCCAGCACAGCCTCAGTGCCGAAGCGCTGGAAGACCTCTGCGTGATGATGGCCCAGCGCCTGTCGATCCTGCATGGCCTGAACGCCCCGGAGTTCTTCGACAAGGCGCTGTTCCGCCACTTCATCCAGACCTTGATCGAGCAAGGCGTGCTGCGCCCAGGCACGGACGGCAAGCTCGGCTATCACGAGAAGCTAGGCGAACTGGCCGAGGGCGTGGCCAAGCGCGTGCTGTCGGCCGAACTGCGCCTGTCGATCCGGCAAGTGGCCCTGCACCGCGAGGATGCGTTGGAAACTTCCATCCTCTGATGGCTTCATCCGTGGGAAAAATCCGCTAAAGTCCCTGGGGTTGGCCAAAAGCCAACCCCAAAGGACCACGGAGATTCCATGAAAAAGCTCTTTATGCTGTGTTGCGCATCCTTGCTCGCAGCCTGTTCCAGCCATACCCCATCGACCCAGGCCAGCCTGGACGGTGAAGTCTTCTACCTGCAGCGCATCGCCCTGCCGCCAGCCGCGACCTTGAGCGTGAGCCTGCAGGACGTGTCGCTGATGGACGCTCCTGCCGTGACCCTGGCCAGCCAGGCCGGCCCGGTCAAAGGCAACGTACCGCTGCCCTTCCACCTCAGCTATGACCCGGCCCAGATCAAGCCCGGCCACCGCTATGCGGTCAGCGCCCGCATCGAACTGGACGGCAAGTTGCTGTTCATCAATACCGAACACCACGGCGTCAAGCTCGACGGCAGCGACTCGCAGCCTGTGCGGATCAAGGTCGATCCGGTGCGCTGACGCGCTTTTTGTTTTCGTTTAGAAGGAACGCTTCATGATTCGCACTTCCCTGCGCTTCTCCGCGCTGTGCGCCGGCCTGCTGCTGTCGGCCAGCGCCCTGGCCCTGTCGCTTGGCGACCTGAGCCAGAAAGACGCCACCGGCGGCCTGAAGGACGCCCTCACCCAAGGCGCCCAGCTGGCCGTCAAGCAACTGAGCACCCCCGGTGGTTTCAACGACAACCCGCAGGTGCGCATCGAGCTGCCGGGCAACCTTGGCAAGGCTGCCAAGGCCATGAAGATGTTCGGCAAGGGTGACCAGGTCGACGCCCTGGAAACCAGCATGAACAAGGCCGCCGAAGCCGCGGTGCCGCAAGCCCAGGCAATTTTGATGGATGCGGTGAAGAACATGAGCGTCAGCGACGCCAAGGGCATTCTCAGCGGCGGCGACGAGTCGGCCACCCAGTACCTGAACAAGAGCAGCCGCGAGCAGATTCGCGCCAAGTTCCTGCCCATCGTCAAGCAGGCCACCGACAAGGTCGGCCTGGCCCAGCAGTACAACAGCTTTGCCGGCCAGGCCAAGGGCCTTGGGCTGATCAAGAATGACGCCAACATCGAGAACTACGTGACCGAAAAGGCCCTGGACGGGCTGTTCGAGATGATTGGCAAGCAGGAGCAGAGCATTCGCCAGAACCCGGCTCAGGCGGCTACCAGCCTTGCCAAGAAGGTGTTTGGCGCGCTTTGAAGAACTGCTGGGGGCGCTCTGCGCCCCTTTCGCGACACAAGGCCGCTCCTACAGGGGTATGCGATCTCCTGTAGGAGCGGCCTTGTGTCGCGAAAGGAGGGCAAAGCCCTCCCCTGCGATCCTCAACCCTTCCTAACC
The DNA here is from genome assembly GCF_044745345.1 of Pseudomonas sp. NPDC087029. Lineage (NCBI taxonomy): Bacteria > Pseudomonadati > Pseudomonadota > Gammaproteobacteria > Pseudomonadales > Pseudomonadaceae > Pseudomonas > Pseudomonas sp. NPDC087029. The sequence continues at coordinate 324,893 of NZ_JBIVAB010000003.1, forward strand.
CTGAACCAAGCCGCATACAGCGCCGGCAAGAACAGCAAGGTCAACGCCGTGGCCACGATCAACCCGCCCATGATCGCCACCGCCATCGGCCCATAGAACACACTCCTGGACAACGGAATCATCGCCAGCACCGCCGCCAGCGCGGTCAGCACGATCGGCCGGAAGCGCCGCACCGTGGCCTCGATGATCGCCTGCCAGCGGTCCATCCCTGACCCAATATCCTGCTCGATCTGGTCCACCAGGATCACCGAGTTGCGCATGATCATCCCCGCCAAGGCGATGGTCCCGAGCATGGCGACGAACCCGAATGGCTGGCGGAACACCAGCAAGAACAAGGTCACGCCAATCAGCCCCAGGGGCGCGGTGAGGAACACCATCACCGTGCGCGAGAAGCTGCGCAGCTGGATCATCAGCAAGCTGAGCACCACCACGATGAACAGCGGCATGCCGGCATTCACCGAGCGCTGCCCGCGCTCGGAGTCCTCGACCGTGCCGCCCACCTCCAGCAGGTAGCCATCGGGCAGCTTGTCCTTGATCGCCTGCAAGGTCGGGGCAATCTGCTTGACCACGCTCGCAGGCTGCTCCTTGTCGTAGATATCGGCGCGCACGGTCACCGTCGGCAGGCGGTTGCGGTGCCAGATGATGCCTTCCTCGAAGCCGTATTCCAGGGTCGCCACCTGCGACAGCGCCACGCTCTGGCCGTTGTCGGTGGGCAACGCCAGGCTGCCGAGGTTGCCCAGCTCGTTGCGCTCACGCGGGGTACCGCGCAAAAGGATCTCGATCAGCTCGTTGTCCTCGCGGTACTGGCTGACGGTGGTGCCGGTCAGCGAGCTCTGCAGGAAGCTCGCCAGCCTGGAGGTACTCACGCCCAGGGCGCGCGCGCGGTCCTGGTCGATTTCCAGGAACACCGCCTTGCTCGGCTCCTCCCAGTCCAGGTGCACGTTCACCACATGCGGGTTCTCGCGCACCTTGTCGGCCACCTCGCGGGCCAGCGCGCGGGCCTTCTCGATATGCTCGCCGGTGACCCGGAACTGCACCGGGTAACCCACCGGCGGGCCGTTTTCCAGGCGCGTGACGCGGGCACGCAGGTCGGGGAACTGCTGGTCGACGGTGTCGATCAGCCAGCTGCGCAGGCGTTCGCGGTCGTCCATCGACTTGGCCAGCACCACGAACTGGGCAAAGCTTGCGGCCGGCAGTTGCTGGTCCAGCGGCAGGTAGAAGCGCGGCGAGCCGGTGCCCACGTAGGCCACATAGTTGTCGATGCCATCCTGCTGCTTGAGCAGCGCCTCCAGTTGCTTGACCCGCTCGGTGGTGTTGGCCAGCGACGCGCCTTCGGCCAGCTTCAGGTCGACCATCAGCTCAGGGCGCCCGGAGGCCGGGAAGAACTGCTGGGGCACGAAACGGAACAGCAGGATGCTGCCGATGAAGGCGGCGATGGTCAGCAGGATGACCGTCTTGCGCCGCCGCACGCACCACTCCACCACGCGCCGCACGCGCTGGTAGAACGGCGTGCCATAAGGGTCTGGCGCGCCGCTGCCGTGGCGCGCCGCATGCAGCTTGGCCAGGTCCGGCAGCAGCCGTTCGCCCAGGTACGGCACGAACACCACGGCCGCGACCCACGAGGTCAGCAGCGCGATGGTCACCACCTGGAAGATCGAGCGGGTGTATTCACCGGTACTGGATGCGGCGGTGGCGATGGGCAGGAAGCCGGCGGCCGTGATCAGCGTGCCGGTCAGCATCGGGAATGCCGTGCTGGTCCAGGCGTAGCTGGCCGCCTTGAAGCGGTCGAAGCCCTGCTCCATCTTGATCGCCATCATCTCCACGGCGATGATCGCGTCGTCCACCAGCAAGCCCAGGGCCAGCACCAGCGCCCCGAGCGAGATCTTGTGCAGGCCGATGCCGAAGTAATGCATGGCGGCAAAGGTCATGGCCAGCACCAGGGGGATGGCCAAGGCCACCACCAGGCCGGTGCGCAGGCCCAGCGAGAAGAAGCTCACCAGCAGCACGATCACCAGCGCCTCGACCAGCACCTGGACGAACTCGCCCACCCCAGCCTTGACCGCGGCGGGCTGGTCGGAGACCTTGCGCAGCTCCATGCCGGCCGGCAGGTTGCGCGCCAGGCGTTCGAACTCGCCCTCCAGGGCCTTGCCCAGCACCAGGATGTCGCCGCCATCTTTCATCGACACCGCCAGGCCGATGGCGTCCTCGCCCATGAAGCGCATGCGCGGCGCGGGTGGGTCGTTGAAGCCGCGGTGCACGTCGGCCACATCACCGATGCGGAACGTGCGGTCACCCACGCGAATGGGGAACTGGCGAATCTGCTCGACACTGTCGAAGCGCCCGCTGACCCGCAACTGCAGGCGCTCGCTCGGGGTCTCGAAGAAGCCCGCGGTGCTTACCGCGTTCTGCTCGCGCAGCGCTTGCTGCACGGCCTCCAGCGGCACGCCGAGGGTCGCCAGCTTGAGGTTGGAGAGCTCGATCCAGATCTTCTCGTCCTGCAGCCCGAGCAGCTCGACCTTGCCCACGTCCTTGACCCGCTGCAGCTGGATCTGGATGCGGTCGGCATAGTCCTTGAGCACCGCATAGTCGAAGCCGGCGCCGGTCAGGGCGTAGATATTGCCGAAGGTGGTGCCGAACTCGTCGTTGAAGAACGGCCCCTGGATCTCTGGCGGCAAGGTGTGGCGAATGTCCGCGACTTTCTTGCGGATCTGGTACCACAACTCGGGAATGTCCTTGGAGTGCAGCGAATCGCGGGCCATGAAGGTGACCTGGGACTCGCCCGGCCGGGAGAACGAGACGATCTTCTCGTACTCGCCGGTTTCCATCAGCTTCTTCTCGATGCGCTCGGTGACCTGGCGCGACACTTCCTCGGCCGTGGCGCCGGGCCACAGGGTGCGGATGACCATGGCCTTGAAGGTGAACGGCGGGTCTTCGCTCTGGCCCAGCTTGGTGTAGGACATGGCGCCAATGGCAGCCAGCAGGATCATCAGGAACAGTACGATCTGGCGATTGCGCAGCGCCCAGGCGGAAAGGTTGAAACCCATCGGGACTTACTCCTTGGCCGTCAGGTTCACCACACGGTTGGTGCGATCCACAGGTCGCACCTCCTGCCCTTCGCGCAGCACATGGCCGCCGGCGGCGACCACCCAGTCGCCGGGTTTGAGGCCCTCGAGCACCGGCACACTGTCTGTGCCGTAGGGCCCCAGGCGCACCATGGCGCGCTCCAGGCGGCTGTCCTGGTTGACCCGCCAGACATAGGCCTGGCCGCTTTCTGCCGTCACTGCCGACAACGGCACCGCCAGCGGGATCACCCCGTCATGGGCGATGAACACCCGCGCGCTCTGGCCAAGCTCGGCCGGCGCCTTGGCCGAGGTGAAGGCGATGCGCGCGGCGAAGGTGCGCGAGCGCGGGTCGGCAGCAGGCGACAACTCGCGGATACGCCCGTCGAAACGCTGGTTGGGGTGCGACCACAGCTCCACGCTGACCGGCTGGCCCACGGCAAAGCGGGCGAACTGCTGCTCCGGCAGGCCGATGGCGACCTCGCGCTCGCCGTCGGCGGCCAGGGTGAACACCGTTTGCCCGGCCGCCACCACCTGGCCGACCTCGACCTGGCGCTTGGCGATGACCCCGGCCTGCGGTGCACGCAACACGGCGTACTCGGCCTGGTTACCGGCCACGTCGAATTCGGCCTTGGCCTGCTTCAGGCGGGCCAGGCCGGCGCGGTAGAGGTTTTCGGCATTGTCGTACTGGGAGTGGCTGACCATCTGCCGCTCCAGCAGCTTCTGGTAGCGGTCACGCTCGGCACGCACCAGCGCCAGGTTGGCTTCGGCGGCGGCCATCTGGGCGCGGTTGGCTTCCAGCTGCAGGCGCACGTCCTGGGGGTCGAGCTCGGCCAGCGGCTGCTCGACCTTGACCCGCTGCCCCTCCTCCACCAGCCGTTTGCTTACCTTGCCGCCAATGCGAAAGGCCAGCTCCGGCTCGAAGCGCGCGCGCACTTCACCGGGGTAGCTGTCGGCGGCGGCTTCGGCGGGCTGTGGCTGGACCACCAGGGCCGGGCGCGGCGCGGCGGGCGCGGCAGCCTCCTGGCCACAGGCCGCGAGCAGCAAGGCGGCGGCAGCGGGCAACGCAAGGGACAAGGCTTGACGCAACATGATGAATCCTTTCGCGACGGGCGCATCGAATATTTATACTGGCGAGTATATTAAGTCAGGGAACCGAGGCCGGGAAGCCAGCGTCGGAAAGAAAATCAACATTAACGATTGGTCGCCCACCTACAGCCGCCAGCGCGCTTAGCCGGTAAGATGTGCGCCCCTTCAACCAGATGCGGACTCCAATGCCCAACGACGCACCCATCGGCCCAGGCCGGCCCAAGGACCTCGCCAAACGCGAGGCGATCCTCGAAGCCGCCAAGACCCTGTTCCTCAGCCTTGGCTATGCCAACACCAGCATGGATGCGGTCGCGGCGGCGGCAGGTGTTTCGAAGCTCACCGTCTACAGCCACTTCACCGACAAGCAGACCCTGTTCGGCTCGGCGGTCATGGCCACTTGCCAGAACCAGCTGCCCGACCTGATCTTCGAGTACCCCGAGGGTGCGCCGGTTGAAGAGGTGCTGCTGCACATCGCGCGCAGCTTCCAGGCGTTGATCAGCAGTGACGAGGCCGTCAAGTTGTGCCGCTTGATCATGGCCTTGGGCAGCCAGGATCCGGGCTTTGGCGAGTTCTTCTACGAGGCGGGGCCCAAGCGGGTGCTGGCCGGCATGGAGGCATTGCTGCGCGAGATCGACGAGCGTGGGCTGCTGCGTATCGACAACCCTTTGCGGGCGGCCGAGCACTTTTTCTGCCTGGTCAAGGGGGCGCCGGACTACCGGTTGCTGCTGGGGTGCGCGGGGCCGCTGGAAGGTGAAGAGATCGAGGCCCATGTGCGTGAGGTGGTGGGGGTGTTCGTTCGGGCGTTCAAGCCCTGAGGCAGTACACCATCGGAGTAGGAGCGGCCTTGTGTCGCGAAAGGGTCGCGAAGCGGCCCCAGGCTTAGTGGTGCGGTATAAATTGCTGGGGCCGCTTCGCGACCCTTTCGCGACACAAGGCCGCTCCTACGGACAGCCGAGCATTCAGGCCTTCAAGGCCTTCTTCGGATAGATGTCATACCGGCTCGACTTGCCTTCCAGGCTATGGCTGGGCTTGGGTCCATCAATGATCGGCGCCTTGCGCGGGCGCTTAACCACTACGCGGTGGCTGGCCAGCGCCAGCGCCGCCTCAAGCAGCGCCGGCGCATCCAGGTCATCACCGACCAAGGGCCGGAACACGCGCATTTCCTTCTTCACCAACGCGCTCTTGTCGCGGTGCGGGAACATCGGGTCGAGATAGATCACCTGCGGCGCCTCCCCTTCCCAGCTGCGCATGCGCTCGATCGCATTGCCGGTCAGCAGGCGCATGCGGCCCACGATAGGGCCAACTTCATCATCCGAGCGGGCGCGCGCCAGGCCATCTTCGAGCAAGGCGGCAATCAGCGGCTGGCGTTCGATCAACGTCATCTGGCAACCCAGGCTGGCCAGCACGAAGGCATCCTTGCCCAGCCCTGCCGTGGCATCGAGCACCTGCGGTCGCACGCCCTGGGAAATGCCCACGGCCTTGGCGATCATCTGCCCGTTGCCACCGCCGAACTGGCGCCGATGCGCGGCCTGGCCTTCGACGAAGTCCACCCGCACCGGCCCCGGCGCCTGCGGGCCGAGTTGCTGGATCTGCAAGCCTTCGGCGCCCACCTGCACGGCGAAGCCGGCAGCCTCGTCCTGCAGCGGCAAGCCCAGGCGCTCGGCCCACGCCGCAGCCTGTTGCGCATACTCGGCCGACATCGCCTCGACCCTGATACCCGTGCCTTGCTCTTCCATCGTTCACACCCAAAAAAACCAACCAAGCCCTTAATGAATCGGCCACCTCGGCCGATACAGGCAATATCCCGCTATTCTGCCAGAGCACAACGCGCGCGACTGCCATGACAGATACTCTTCCCATCGGCTTGACCTACTTGTCGCCTGTCGGCAACTACGGTCGGCAGAATACCCAGGCACTCGGGGGCGTCAGCCACCTGTGGCAGGATTTCTTCGCCCGCGCCATGGCCGAGCAGCAAGCGGAACAACCCGACACCTTCAGCCAGGCGCTGGTGCAGTACGACCAGGACAGTGGCGAACCGATCGGTGGGGCCAAGGCCCTGGCCCTGATCGATGCCCAGCGCGCCTGCCCCGTGCAGGACACCATCATTGCCCCGCCCGAGCCGCTGTTCTTGCCCAAGGCCGAACTCGAAGCCAACCTGCTGGAGCCGGCCCCCGAGCCGTTCAGCGCTGCCGAGATGATCCAGCAACAGCGCCAGCTCGACCTCAGCAACAGCTGGCTGCGCCCTGTGGTGATGAGCCAGGGCCACCCTCTCGGGCAACCTGGCCCGGCACCGTCGCCACGCCCGCTGCACCTGCCGATCGCCGAATTCGAGATGCACCTGCTGGACCCGGCGCCCGAGCCCTATGCGCCGGCCACCTTGGCCCAGCAGCAGAACGACCTGGAATTCGATACCCACTGGGCACGCCCGGTAGTGCTGAACAACGTTCGCGTCCACGCCTGAGATCAGCGGCAGACCTGCCAGCGCCCCATGTCCAGGTGAAAGTGGTTGTGGTGGGCGGCGTTGTAGTCCGGGCCCAGTACCGTGCTGAAGCTTTCGCACGCCGCCTGTTGCACTTCGCGCAGGAACTGCGCCTTCTGCCCACCCGCCTGCCAGTCCCGCGCCAGCAGGATGCGCTCGCCGCTCTGCAGGCGAAAACCGCTGATGTCCAAGGCATTGGCCGTGGCGTGCTGGCTCAAGCGCCCCTGCTTGCGGTGATAGACGTTGCGACAGGCAAAACTGCCCAGGTGCTCGACCTGCGCCACGGGCTGGCCGAACACCCGCTGCGCCGCCGGTTGCAGGCCATGCACTTCGAACAGTGCATACGCCACCGCCAGCGGGCAGCTGGCAAGAAAGCTGCTGCTCAGCCGCGCCTGCCCCTGCTCGATACGCCACACATTGCGCAATGGGCAGCTGGCGGTGGCCGGGCTATCGGCCTGTGCCTTGTAGCGCAGCTCGCTGGTTTGCAGGGCCTGGCGGCACAAGGCCGGGTCGTCGCGCAGGCGCGAGAGCTTGAAGGGCGTGAGCAGGTTCGGCGGCTGGCGCACGTCCAGCGCTGCCCACGGGTTCCAGGCGTCCGGCAGGCGCCAGCCGTATTGCCAGGCCAGGCCCGCCGCGATCAGCAGCAGGCCGCATAACCAGGCCAGTGCGCGCACGCCACCTCAGCGGCGGAACAGGTCGTTGAGCTCGGCGAAGGGCAGCGCCTGCTCGCCATAGCTGAACGTGCCCTGATCACGAATCTCCAGCGCCGCACGCTGCAGCGCCCCAAGCGCCGCGCGGGCCAGCGACGAACCTACGCTGATGCGGCGCACGCCCAGGTCCTGCAGCTGGTTGACGCTCAGCGGCACCCCGGCCAGGCCCATCAGCACGTTCACAGGCTTTGGCGCCACGGCCTGCACCACCGCACGAATCTCATCCACGCTGCGTAGCCCTGGGGCATACAGCACATCGGCGCCCGCCTCGGCGTAGGCCTGCAAGCGCAGGATGGTGTCGTCCAGGTCCATGCGCCCGTGCAGCAAATTTTCTGCGCGGGCACACACGGTAAACGGGAACGGCAAGCCGCGCGCGGCCTGCACGGCGGCGCGCACGCGCTCCACGGCCAGGCCGAAGTCATAGATCGGCGCATCGCTGCGGCCGCTGGCGTCTTCGATCGAGCCGCCCACCAGGCCAGCTTCGGCGGCCCGCAGGATGGTCTGGGCGCATTCTTCAGGGAGGTCGCCAAAGCCGTTTTCCAGGTCGGCGGCCACCGGCAGGGCCGTGGCGTCGACGATATGCCCGGCATTGTCGAGCGTCTCATCGAGGCTCAAGGCCCCCTCGGCATCCGGCCGCCCGAGGCCGAAGGCAAGGCCGGCACTGGTCGTGGCCAGCGCTTCGAAGCCCAGGCTTGCCAGGAGCTTGGCGGAGCCGGCATCCCAAGGGTTGGGGATGACGAAGGCGCCATCACGCTCGTGCAGCGCCTTGAAGGCTTCGGCACGCAGGGTTTGTACATCCATGGTCACAACCTCCGGGTGGTCGGGGAAAAGTCAGAGTAGTCCCAGTTGTTCGACCTCGGGAGCGCGCGGCAATTCCGGCAATGCTGCCAGGCCTGGCAGGCGCGCCATCAGCCGCTGGTGGAAGCGCTGGGCCAGCGCGGCGGCCAGGCGGTTGTCGGAGGTGTGCAGGAAGATGTAGGGGCTGCGGCCTTCTTCTATCCAGCCCGCGATCTTTTCCACCCAGGGCGTGAGAAAAGGCTCGTTGGCTTCGAGCTCGGGATGGCCGATGAAGCGCACCTGCGGGTGCTGGCTGAACGCCGCAGGGCGCGGCGGCACCTTGGGTTTCTTGGCTTGCGCGTCGAGCACGGCGGCCTCGCGCGAGGTGCAACTGAACAGGGCGCGTGGGTCGAGGCAGATGCGCTCCACGCCGCGCTCGCGCAGCAGGCGGTTGAGCAACCGCTCTTCCTCCCCCTTGGCGAAGAACGCCGGGTGGCGTACCTCGACCGCCACCGGCACGCCGACTTCATCGAGAAACTGGCTCAGTTCGGCCAGGCGCGGCGGGCCGAACTGGGCGGGCAACTGCAACCAGTAGGGTGAAACACGCGGGCCCAGCGGCGCCAACAGCCGGGTGAACTCGCACGCCGCTTCCAGGCGCTCGCGCAGGTCGCCTTCATGGCTGACATCACGGGGAAACTTGGCAGTGAAGCGAAAGTGCGCGGGCATCGCCTGCGCCCAGCGCGCAACGGTGCCAGGTGCAGGGCGGGCGTAGAAGGTGGTGTTGCCCTCGACCGCATTGAACACCTGGCTGTACAGGCCAAGGTATTGCGAGGTGCGGGCGTCAGCGGGATACAGGTACTCGCGCCAGGCGTTTTCACTCCATGACGGGCAACCGAGAAAGTAAGGCAGGTGGGATGGACTCATCCCTCAAATGTACAGGTCGAGCCCCATGACTTCCATGTCCCAGTCGGTAAAGCCGGCCGTGCTCAGGTAGCTGGCCAGCGCCGTGGCAGTGCGACGATCGCGGGCGCGGGGGAAGACCATGTCTTGCGGGCGGGCCGGCAGGCCACCGGGGCGGCGGCGTGGTGCCGCCTCTTGAACGACTTCGCCCTCTTCGACCAGCTCGGCATCGTCGATGGCTTCATCGCGCACTGCCGCTTTGCGCGGGGCGCGCTTGACCGGGTAGGACTGCGATGAGAAACCGTCGATACGCATGAAGTGAGCACTCAGGACCAATGATGGCAATTTAGCAGCATCAGAGTTCCGTCGCTAATGCTCGAGTGATAACTGGACCACAGTTCGCGCCAAAGGTTTTATCGACAACCGCTATAACCGACGAACAGCACCTAACGGGCTTTGGGCGTAGCTACATTATCGCGCAAGTACACAGGTTGCGCCTGCTCGGCGACGATTGCCTCGCCGCGTGCCCAGGCAAAACGCGCCAGGCTGAGGATGTCCAGCGCGTTGGGCAGCGCCGCCGGGTTGCTGGCGCTGGCCTGCACGGCCAGGCGCTCGGCATAGCCCCAACCGGTACCGGCGCCATACCAGTCGCCGCTGCTCCCTTCAGGCAAGGCCACGCGCTCGGGCGGCAGCACGGCTTCCTGGCCTTGCAGGCGCATTTCGCCGTCCACCGCCTGGTAGCAACCCCAGTAGACCTCGTCCATGCGCGCATCGATGGCGGCTGACACCTGCTGCACGCCATGCTCGCGCAGCGCGCCCTGGGCCAGCGCCGCCAGGTTGGACACCGGCAGCACCGGGCGCTCGAGGGCGAAGGCCAGGCCCTGGACCACACCGATGGCGATGCGCACGCCGGTGAAGGCACCGGGGCCACGGCCGAAAGCGATGGCGTCGAGGGCGTTCAGCGCCACGCCGGCATCGCCCAGCAGCTGCTTGATCATCGGCAGCAGCTTTTGCGCATGCATGCGCGGGATCACCTCGTAGTGGCTGGTTACCTTGCCGTCATGCAGCAGCGCGACGGAACAGGCTTCGGTGGCGGTATCCAGGGCCAGCAGGGTGGTCATCGAACGGGTATCCAGGTGCGAGTGAAAAAGAGCGGCAGTATAAACGACAACGGCCCGCAAGCGGGCCGTTGTGACGCACGGTGCTGGATCAGCTCAGGGCTGCCAGAACCTTGGCAGTGATCGCTTCGACCGAACCCACGCCTTCGATGTGGCTGTACTTCGGCTTGCCGGCATTGGCAGCCGACAGCTTCTGGTAGAAGTCCACCAGCGGCTTGGTCTGGCTGTGGTAGACCGACAGGCGATGGCGAACGGTTTCTTCCTTGTCGTCGTCGCGCTGGATCAGGTCTTCGCCGGTGACGTCGTCCTTGCCTTCCACTTTCGGCGGGTTGTACTGGATGTGGTAAGTGCGGCCCGAGGCCAGGTGCACGCGGCGGCCAGCCATGCGGCCGACGATTTCTTCATCGTCGACGGCGATTTCGACCACGGCGTCGATGTCGACACCGGCCGCGACCATGGCTTCGGCCTGCGGGATGGTGCGTGGGAAGCCGTCGAACAGGCAGCCATTGGCGCAGTCAGGCTGGGCGATGCGCTCCTTGACCAGGCTGATGATCAGCTCGTCGGAGACCAGCTGGCCAGCATCCATGACTTTCTTCAGCTCCAGGCCCAGTGGGGTGCCGGCCTTGACGGCGGCACGCAGCATGTCACCGGTGGAGATCTGTGGAATACCGAACTTCTCGGTGATGAACTTTGCCTGAGTACCTTTACCGGCCCCGGGAGCTCCCAGCAGAATTACGCGCATCTCGTGCTCCTCAAATTTTTTTATGAAATTCAATGGATTCGGCGACCAGGGCCAAGTCCGGAAAATCGGGTATGACCATAAATCGGTCAGAAGGCTGCTCAAGATACACAGCGCTCGGCAGCCAGACAAGCGTCCCAAAGTTGCAGGAATGCGCCATCGGTAGCCCCGGCAAAGGGTGGTTGCGCCCGGCGCAACCATCCTTGCTGCCCTGCCTCAGCCCAGGCTGCGCCCCCAGGCTCGGGCAGCCCGGCAGCGCCTCAGCCGGTGTTGCGCAGGCCCGCCGCGATACCGGCCACGGTCACCAGCAAGGCCTGCTCCAACGGGCTGTCCAGAGCGGCTTCACGGCTGCGCGAACGCGCCAGCAACTCGGCCTGCAGGCGGTGCAGCGGGTCCAGGTAGGTGTTGCGCAGGCTGATGAATTCCCGCGTTTCGGGGCTGTGCGCCAGTAGCACCGGCTGCCCGGTCAGGCCCAGCACCACCTGGCAGGACTGCGACAATAGGTCGCGCAGGTGCACACCTAAAGGAAGCAAGCCCGGTTGCACCAGACGTTGGTCGTAGGCCTCGGCAATCTGTGCATCGGCCTTGGCCAGGACCATTTCCAGCATGTCGATGCGGGTGCGGAAGAACGGCCATTGCTCACGCATCTGCGCCAGCAGCTCGCCCTGGCCACGCGCCAGGGCGTTGCTCAGCGCCGTCTCCCAGCCCAGCCAGGCGGGCAGCATCAGGCGGGTCTGGGTCCAGCCGAAGATCCACGGGATCGCCCGCAGGCTCTCGATACCGCCGGCGCGGCGCTTGGCCGGGCGGCTGCCCAGCGGCAGGCGCCCCAGCTCCTGCTCGGGCGTGGACTGGCGGAAGTACTCGACGAAATCCGGGTTGTCGCGCACCACGCCGCGGTAGGCCTTGACGCCGTCTGCGGCCAGTTGGTCCATCAGCTCGCGCCAGGCAGGCTGCGGCGGGGGTGGTGGCAACAAGGTGGCTTCGAGCACCGCGGCCAGGTACAGGTTGAGGTTTTGCTCGGCGATGCCCGGCAAGCCGAACTTGAAGCGGATCATCTCGCCCTGTTCGGTCGTACGGAAACGCCCCGCCACCGAGCCCGGTGGCTGCGACAGGATTGCCGCGTGGGCCGGGCCGCCGCCACGGCCGACGGTGCCGCCGCGGCCATGGAACAGCAGCAGCTCGACCTGATGCTCGCGGCAGATGCGCACCAGGCTTTCCTGGGCGCGGTACTGGGCCCAGGCGGCGGCGGTGGTGCCGGCATCCTTGGCCGAGTCGGAATAGCCAATCATCACTTCCTGCGGCCCGCGCAGGCCGGCCCGGTAGCCCTGCAGCCCGAGCAGGCGCTGCATCACCGGCCCGGCGTTGTCCAGGTCGGCCAGGGTCTCGAACAGCGGCACCACGCGCATGGGCCGGGTCAGCCCGGCTTCCTTGAGCAGCAGTTGCACGGCCAGCACATCGGAGGCGGCGCCGGCCATGGAGATGACATAGGAACCCAGCGAAGCGCCCGGCGCGGCGGCGATTTCACGGCAGGTGGCGAGTACTTCGGCGGTGTCTGCCTGGGGCTGGAAGTGCGCGGGCAGCAATGGCCGGCGGTTCTTCAGCTCGGCCTGGAGGAAGGCGATGCGCTGTTCTTCATCCCATTGGCCATAGTTGCCCAGGCCCAGGTAGTCAGTGATTTCCGACAGCGCGTCACGGTGCCGGGCGGCATCCTGGCGCACGTCGAGGCGGCCGAGGAACAGGCCGAAGGTGACCGCGCGGCGCAGGGTGTCGAGCAGTGGGCCGTCGGCGATCACGCCCATGCCGCATTCGTGCAGCGAGTGGTAGCACAGCTCAAGCGGGGCGATCAGGTCGCGGTTGTCCACCAGCACATCGGCGCTGGCCGGCTGCGAGCTGGCCAGAGAGGAATGGGCCCAGGCGCGGGTTGCCCGCAGGCGGTCGCGCAAGTGCTTGAGCACTGCCCGGTAGGGCTCGGCGCTGTCACCAACCTGCTCGCGCAGCGCGCTGCTGGCCTGCTGCATGGACAGCTCGGCGGCCAGCGCATCGATATCGCGCAGGAACAGGTCGGCCGCCATCCAGCGGGCCAGCAACAGCACTTCGCGGGTCACCGCGGCGGTGACGTTGGGGTTGCCATCACGGTCGCCGCCCATCCACGAGGCGAAGCGAATCGGCGCAGCCTCCAGCGGCAGGCGCAGGCCGGTGGCGTCGAACAGCGCCTTGTCGACCTTGCGCAGGTGGCTGGGAATCGCGTGCCACAGGGAATGCTCGATGACCGCAAAGCCCCACTTGGCTTCATCTACCGGGGTGGGCCGGGTGCGGCGGATTTCCTCGGTGTGCCAGGCCTCGGCGATCAGCCGGCGCAGGCGCTCGCGCACCTGCTGGCGCTCGCTGGGGGTGAGGTCGCGGTGGTCCTGCGCCGCCAGCTGGCCGGCGATGGCGTCGTACTTCTGGATCAGCGTGCGCCGGGCCACTTCGGTGGGGTGTGCGGTCAGCACCAGCTGGATGTCCAGCTTGGCCAGTTGCCGGGCCAGCGCATCATCCTTGTGCCCGGCCTGCTTCAGGCGCGCCAGCAGCTCGGGCAGCACCCGCGCCTCGAAGGGCTCTTGCTGTTCGCCATCGCGGCGGCGAATCAGCTGGTACTGCTCGGCCATGTTGGCCAGGTTGAGGAACTGGTTGAACGCCCGCGCCACCGGCAGCAGGTCGTCCTCGGCTAGGTCGCCGAGGGTCGAGCTCAATTGCTCGCCGGGACCGCGGCGGTCGGCCTTGGCACTGTGGCGAATGTCCTCGATCTTCTGCAGGAACGCTTCACCATGCTGCTGGCGAATGGTTTCGCCGAGCAACTCCCCCAACAGATGGACATCTTCACGCAAGCGCACATCGATATCGGTCATTGGCCCTCTCTTCGGCGCGGCTGGCCCGCGCCCTGCCCAGGAAACAGCACGTCCCCAAGAGTGCCCACAGGCGAGGCGCCATGGCAAGCCGAGATCGGCCAAAGCAAACTAAAGTGAGAGCTGAGCAGTCCGATGCAATGCAGCCTATCCAGGCGTCGACAGAGGTCATCATGAAAATCCGCGAACTCGCCCAGCACTGGGAGCAGAATGCCGCAGGTACCCTGAGCCCCACCGGCCATAGCTTGCACCTGGACCTGGAGTCCGAGGCACGCCTGGCAGCGCTCATCGACATGTACCCCAAGCGCACCGCCGAGGAACTGCTTGGCGAACTGGTAGCCGCCGCCCTGGAAGAGCTGGAAGCCAGCTTCCCGTATGTGCAGGGCCAAACCGTCATTTCCACCGACGAAGAAGGCGACCCGCTGTACGAGGACATTGGTTCCACACCGCGCTTTCTGGCCCTCTCCCGGCGCCACTTGCGCGAGCTCAGCAACACCGGTGAAGACTCCGGCAACTGACCCGTCCCACAGCATTCCGGGCGCGTTCGCAGCCCGGAATACCTTCGCTTTCCCTTGAAAGTTCCCCGCCGCAGCAACTGACTAATCAGTCAGAAATAACTTGAAAATTTTGTGAACCATTCAAAAAAGCCCCCGGTCACAGCCAATAGCCATCACGCTAAAACCCTGCACACCTGTTGTCGTGCACCGTGCAGCGAACGTGCTGACAAAGGTCAGGGATTGAGCGATGGACTGCTACGGACATTGTCGTTATCAGGAGTGATCCAATGGAGCTGACCACCATGAAGACCCGCACCGCGAAACCCTCATCCCCCCATGTGCGCGGACTCAAGCTGGCCGCGCTGGCCCTGGGCAGTAGCCTGGTCCTGGCCGGCTGTGCCGGCAACCCGCCGACCGAGCAGTACGCCGTGACCCAGTCCGCCGTGAACTCCGCGGTCAGCGCTGGCGGCACCGAGTTTGCCGCCGTGGAAATGAAAGCCGCGCAGGACAAGTTCAAAGAAGCCGAAATCGCCATGCACGACAAGAAGTACGACGACGCCAAGCGCCTGGCCGAGCAGGCCGAGTGGGACGCTCGCCTCGCCGAACGCAAGGCCCAGGCGGCCAAGGCCGAGAAGGCCGTACAGGAAGCCCGCCAGGGCGTCCAGGACGTGCGTCAGGAAGGCATGCGCAGCGCTCAGTGAGCGCGGCACCCCTAACCTGAGCCTTCGCAATCGATCAAAGGATGAACACTATGCGCAATTACGTCATGATTCCCGCCCTGCTGGCCCTGAGCGTCGGTCTCGCTGCCTGCTCCCACGACCCGAACCCGAACCTGGAATCGGCCCGCACCAACTTCTCGGCGCTGCAGAGCGACCCACAGGCAAGCAAGGTCGCGGCCCTCGAAACCAAGGACGCCCAGGACTGGCTGAACAAGGCCGACAAGGCCTTCATGGAGCGTGAGAACAACGAGAAGGTCGACCAGCTGGCCTACCTGACCAACCAGCGCGTCGAGGT
The DNA here is from genome assembly GCF_044745345.1 of Pseudomonas sp. NPDC087029. Taxonomy (NCBI): domain Bacteria; kingdom Pseudomonadati; phylum Pseudomonadota; class Gammaproteobacteria; order Pseudomonadales; family Pseudomonadaceae; genus Pseudomonas; species Pseudomonas sp. NPDC087029. The sequence continues at coordinate 340,160 of NZ_JBIVAB010000003.1, forward strand.
GGCCAAGCAGACCATTGCCCTGCGCACCGCCGAAAACGAGCTGAAAAACGCTTCCGCCGAACGCGCCAAGGCCAAGCTCGATGCCCGCGACGCGCAGATCGCCAAGCTGCAGGACAGCCTCAACGCCAAGCAGACCGACCGCGGCACCCTGGTGACCTTCGGCGATGTGCTGTTCGACTTCAACAAGGCCCAGCTCAAGAGCAGCGCCTTGCCCAACGTCACCAAGCTGGCTCAGTTCCTTCAGGAGAACCCTGAGCGCAAGGTGATCGTCGAGGGCTACACCGACAGCGTGGGTTCGGCCAACTACAACCAGACCCTCTCCGAGCGCCGCGCCGGCGCCGTGCGCATGGCGCTGGTACGTGCCGGCGTCGACCCTGCGCGCATCGTCGCCCAGGGTTATGGCAAGGAGTACCCGGTAGCGGACAACGCCAGCAACTCCGGCCGTGCGCAGAACCGTCGGGTGGAGGTGACCATCTCCAACGACAACCAGCCGGTGGCACCGCGTTCGGTGAGCCAGCGCTAAGCGCAAGCTGGCTTGGCTGAAATGAAAAGCCCCGCGCGATGCGGGGCTTTTTCTTGACTGTACCGGCCCTATCGCCGGCAAGCCGGCTCCCACAGGTGGAAGCCAATGGCATCACTGCACCTGCTGTGGGGTCTCCTCCCCCATGCAGCGCACCGCGCGCTTGCGGTTGTCCACCAGCACCCCGGTCAAGCCCTTCTGCTGCGTATCGAACAGCACCAGCACGCCATCCATGCACTGCGCCACCTGCGCCGCAGGCTCCAGCGAGACCTTGTAGTCTTCGCCCGGCACGGTCTTGAGCATGGTGAAATCCTGCAACAGCAGCGCATCCTCGGGCTTGGCGAAATGCAGGTAGCCGTAATACCAGAGGGCCCCCACCGTCACGATGATGCTGCCGACACCGGTCAGGATCAGGGGGATGGCGTTGCGTTCTTCACTCATTGCGGGTTCTTCTTCTGGTCAGGGTAGTTGGGCACTTCGGCAAGGCGCCGCAGGCCGTTGAAATGGCTGGGGTCATCCAGGAAGCGGAGCATCACCTGGCGCCACACCGGGTCAGCGAAGGTCTGCACATGGCCGCCACGGGTCAGCTGCAATACCCGCGGTGGCGGTGCGTGCTGGTACAGGCGGATGCCGTTGTCCATCGGCACCAGGGTGTCGTCGATGCTGTGGAAGAACAGCTTGGGCGGGCTGGCAAGCTGCTCGACCGAGCGGATTGCGCTGTCGCCGTCCGGCACCAGGTAGGACAACGGCACCTGCAGCGGCCAGGTCAGCCATGAAGTGCTCAGGGCATAACGGCCGACCGCGCGGTAGCTGGCCGGCACACCATCGAATACCAGTGCACTGAAGCGTTGACGCTGCTCGGGATGCTGCGCCAGGTAATGGATCGCCATCGCCCCGCCGAGGCTCTGGCCCAGCAGCACCAAAGGCTTGCCCTTGACCTGCGGCGCCTGGTCGAGCCAGGCCATGGCGGCCGCGATGTCCTCATACACCTCCGGCAAGCTGGGCTTGCCCTGGGACAGGCCATAGCCGCGGTAATCGATCATCAGCACCTGGTAGCCCTGCTCCGGCAACCAGTAGCTGGCGCCCAGGTGGCCGGGCAGGTTGCCGCCGTTGCCATGCAGGTGCAGCACCGTGCCCTTGACCTCGACGCCGGCCTTGGCCGGCAGCCACCAGCCATGCAGGCGCACGCCATCGGAGGTGGTGAGCGTGACATCGCGGTACTGCAGCTGGGCCCGCGCGGGGGTGAACGCTTCGCCCGGTTCGGGGTAGAACAGCAGGCTGCTGCAACCGCCCAGCCCCAGCAGGAGCATGCCCAGGGCCAGCAGGCGGCAGCGCTCAGAGAATGTTCGCGTAATCGGCTTCAATGCGATCCAGGCTCAGGTGGTTGAGGAAGTTGGAGAAGCACATCCACGCCGACAGGGCGTTGAGGTCGCGGAACTGTTCGGGCAGGTACTTGGGTGGCTCGACCAGGCCCTCTTCGACCAGTTGGCGCAGGGTGCGCATGTCTTCCAGGGTGGTCTTGCCGCAGAACAGCAGCGGAATCTGCTCGAGCTTGCCCTTCTTCACGGCCAACTGAATGTAGTTGTAAACCATGATGAAGCCCTTGAGGTAGGACAAGTCCTTGGTGAATGGCAGGCCATTGGGCACCGAACCGCGGAACACCCGGCTGGCGTTGCTGTAGCTTTGCGCCATTTCGAAACCCTGGGCGCGGAAGAACTCGAACACCTGCAGGAAGTCCGCGCCCTCCTCGACCATGTGGATGGCCCGGGTGCGGTTGGTGAGCTTGCGCAGGCGGCTGGGGTAGGAGGCGAACGCGATCACCTCCATGAGGATCGCCAGGCCCTCCTGGGTCACCGTCGAGGAGGGCGGGCCCTTGGCCAGGAAGGTGCAGATCGGCTGGTTCAGGCCATTGAGCGTGGTGCCCACGTGCACCAGCCCTTCATGCACTTCCAGCGCGCGCACGTCGCGGCTGTTGAACATGGCGTCGGCGCGAATCTTGATGTAGTCGGCACCGGCTGCGGCGTCGGCGACGATGCCGTCGGACTCGAACACGCGGATGGTTTCCTCGGCCTCGCCGAACACCTTGTTCAGGCGCTGCTGGAGGATGTCCACGGCCTCCTTGGCGGTGAGGTTCTTCGGCTCGTCCTTGAGGTCGCCGCGGCCATCGATGTTGTTGAGGTAGTCCGAGAGCATCAGGCCCAGGTCGGCCAGGGTCGGGTCACCGGCGTGGAAGGCATCGGAGGCGGCGCCATACAGCTCCTGGGAGATCAGGCCGAAATCCTCGGTGCCGCGCGCTTCGAGCATGCGCACCACCATGCGGTACTCCTTGCACATGCGCCGCATGATCTGCCCGACCGGGTTGAACTGGCCCAGCTGGCGGGTGATGTCGCGCTCGATGCTCTGGAATTCGGCCTTCACCGCGCTGGAGTCGAACGACAGCGGGCGCGACTGGTAATAGGCACGGTCCACCGCCGGTGGCTCCTTGCCCCTGGCCTTGAGGAAACCCTGGCGAATATTGTCGTCCCACTTCACCGCATCGAGCACGCGGATCGGGGTCTGCGCCGTGACGATGCGATCGGACAGGGCGCGGATGGTCTGCTGGTATTCGTCCACCGGGGACTCCTTGAAAATCAGATCCTGGCTATTTGCCGCTGCGCTGGAAGCGTGCCACCTCGACGAACAGGTCGGAGTTGGCCGGGTCGTCCAGGTAGGCCAGCACCCGCGCCGACGGGCTGTCGATCAGCACCCCGGCGCCGTTGTCTTCCGGCACCTGGGTGCTGCGCCCGGTCAGTTCCTTCTTCTCCACCGCCTGCTCGATCTGCTCGACGTCGAGGTTGTAGAGCACCAGTTGCTTGCCCTCGACGATGTCGAACCCGCCGATCAGGAAGTTGCCGCCCAGGCGCTTGGGCACCCCGGCCGAGAGGTACCAGCGGTTGCCATGGCGCGACACGCTAAAGACATATTCCTCAGGCTTCTTGCCCTTGGCCGTGGCCACGGCCTTGTAGGCGCCAGCGCCACTGCGGCTGATCACCAACTGCAGCGGCTCGCCCCAGGCATCCTTGCTGTGCCACTTGCCCAGCAGCGCCTTGGGCGCCGCCTGGTTGCTCGGCAGCGGTTCGTGGAAGGTCACCAGACAACCGCCCAGCAGCAGGAATGACAACGTCAACAGCACCACACGCCAGGCTTTCATCAGGTTCTCCTTGAAAGGTCGTTCTCGGCTCAGGCCGATGCCAGCACCAGGTGCAGGTAACGGGTAAGCATAGCGAGCATCTGCCCATCGGCTTGCGCATCGGCATCCTTGAGCAGGCCCTGATATTCCATCTGCTCGATAATCGCCGTCAACATCTGGGCGTCCTGTTCGGGTTGGCGCGAGCCCACCACCTGCAGCATCTGCCGCGTGCCATGCAGCAGGATCTGCTGGTGGGCGCGCACCAGCTCGGCCAGGCGCGGGCACAGCAGCGCCTCCTGGCGGAAGGCCTGCTCGGCCATGAGGAAGTCACGGCGGTTGAGCAACTGGCGCGACACATAGTCGGCGGTCATGCGTGCCACTTCGTCGGCCAGCCGCGCGCGCGATTGCGCACTGCCGTCGCCCTGGGCGAGCAGCTGACGCAGCACCACTTCGGTGTTGGCCCACAGCTTGGCCATGTAGGCGGCGCTGCGTTCGACGTACTGGGCGAAGGTGTCGGTGAGCAGGTCTTCGATATCTTTGAAGTAGTAGGTGGTGGCGGACAGCGGCACGCCCGCTTCCGCGGCCACGGCGCGGTGGCGCACGCCGCGCACGCCATCACGCACGACGATGCGCATGGCGGCGTCGAGGATCAGCTGGCGGCGCTGTTCGCTGCCTTGACGGGCGGTCTTGCGGCCTTGGTATTGCACGCTTTCGGCGACGGCGCTGGCGATGCCGGCGGCGCCTTGCTGGGCCATTGCGGGGGTCACTCTGGGTACCTCATTGTTCGAGTCAGCGGCGGCCCCTATCGCCGGCAAGCCGGCTCCCACAGGAACTCCACAACGCTTCCTGTGGGAGCCGGCTTGCCGGCGATAGGGCTGCTACAGACAGTCTTCAGGCATGAAAAAGCCGCCTCGAAAGGCGGCTTGTTCAGTTCGCTCAGGCCTGTGGGCGCATGTGCGGGAACAGGATCACATCGCGAATCGATGGCGAGTTGGTCAGCAGCATGACCAGGCGGTCGATACCGATGCCTTCGCCTGCGGTCGGCGGCATGCCGTACTCCAGCGCACGCACGAAGTCGGCGTCGTAGTGCATGGCTTCGTCGTCACCGGCGTCCTTCTCGGCCACCTGGGCCAGGAAGCGTTCGGCCTGGTCTTCGGCATCGTTGAGCTCGGAGTAGGCGTTGGCGATCTCGCGGCCACCGATGAACAGCTCGAAACGGTCGGTCACGGCCGGGTTGTCGTCGTTGCGACGGGCCAGCGGCGAGACTTCGAACGGGTACTCGGTGATGAAGTGCGGCTGCTCCAGCTTGTGCTCGACCAGCTCTTCGAAAATCATCACCTGCAGCTTGCCCAGGCCCTCGTGGCCCAGCACCTTGGCGCCGGCCTTCTTGGCGATATCACGGGCACGGTCGACGTCCTGCAGGTCGGCGGCGGTGAGCTCGGGGTTGTACTTGAGGATCGAGTCGAACACCGACAGGCGCGCGAACGGCTCGCCGAAGTGGAACACCTTGTCGCCATACGGCACGTCGGTGCTGCCCAGTACCAGCAGCGCCAGCTCGCGGAACAGTTCCTCGGTGAGGTCCATGTTGTCGCGGTAGTCGGCGTAGGCCTGGTAGAACTCGAGCATGGTGAATTCAGGGTTGTGACGAGTCGATACGCCTTCGTTACGGAAGTTGCGGTTGATCTCGAACACTTTTTCAAAGCCACCGACCACCAGGCGCTTGAGGTACAGCTCCGGCGCGATGCGCAGGAACATGGCCATGTCCAGGGCATTGTGGTGGGTTTCGAACGGCTTGGCCGCGGCGCCGCCAGGGATGGTCTGCAGCATCGGCGTCTCGACTTCGAGGAAGTCGCGCTCGATGAGGAACTTGCGGATGTGCGAGATCACCTGCGAACGCACACGGAAGGTGTGGCGGGTTTCTTCGTTGACCATCAGGTCGACGTAGCGCTGGCGGTAGCGCTGCTCGGTGTCGGTCAGGCCGTGGTGCTTGTCGGGCAGCGGGCGCAGCGACTTGGTCAGCAGGCGCACGTTGGTCATCTCGACGTACAGGTCGCCCTTGCCGGAACGGGCCAGGGTGCCTTCGGCGCTGATGATGTCGCCCAAATCCCAGGTCTTGACCGCGGCCAGGGTCTCTTCGGGCAGGGTCTTGCGGTTGACGTAGACCTGGATGCGGCCGGTCATGTCCTGGATCACCATGAACGAGCCACGGTTGAGCATGATGCGACCGGCAACCTTGACCGGGATCGCGGCTGCTTCCAGCTCTTCCTTGGTCTTGTCCGCGTACTGCTTCTGCAGGTCGTTGCAGTAGCTGTCGCGACGGAAGTCGTTGGGGAAGGCATTGCCCTTGGCACGCTCGGCGGCAAGTTTTTCCTTGCGCAGGGCGATCAGGGCGTTTTCTTCCTGTTGCAGGTCTTGCGATTCGGTCTTGAGGTCGCTCATGTCGTCATTCTTTCCATCAGGTATTCGTTGCCCTATTCGGGCAGGGCACGCGACACCGGCGGGCAGCCAGGCATCGCGGCAGTGGTGTGCGGCTTACAGCCCCTGCTTGAGGCTCGCTTCCAGGTACTGGTCGATGTCGCCGTCCAGAACCTTGTTGCAGTCGCTACGCTCGACGCCGGTGCGAAGGTCCTTGATGCGCGAGTCATCCAGCACATAGGAGCGGATCTGGTGGCCCCAGCCGATGTCCGACTTGCTGTCTTCCAGCGCCTGGGAAGCGGCGTTGCGCTTTTGCATTTCCAGTTCGTACAACTTGGCCCGCAGCATTTTCATGGCGGTGTCCTTGTTGGCGTGCTGGGAGCGTTCGTTCTGGCAGGCCACCACGGTGTTGGTCGGCACGTGGGTGATACGAACCGCCGAGTCGGTGGTGTTCACGTGCTGGCCACCGGCACCGGAGGAGCGGTAGGTGTCGATGCGCAGGTCGGACGGGTTGATCTCGATCTCGACCTTGTCGTCGATCTCGGGCGACACGAACACCGCCGAGAACGAGGTGTGGCGACGGGCACCGGAGTCGAACGGGCTCTTGCGTACCAGGCGGTGCACGCCGATCTCGGTGCGCAGCCAGCCGAAGGCGTACTCGCCCTTGATGTGCACGGTAGCGCCCTTGATGCCGGCGACTTCACCTTCGGAGAGCTCGATGATGGTGGCGTCGAAACCGCGCTTGTCGGCCCAGCGCAGGTACATGCGCAGCAGGATGTTGGCCCAGTCTTGCGCTTCGGTACCGCCGGAGCCGGCCTGGATGTCCAGGTAGGCGTTGTTCATGTCCATCTCGCCGCTGAACATGCGACGGAACTCGAGCTGGGCCAGGGATTCTTCCAGGGCCTGCAGTTCGGTCTCGACATCGCTGACAGCGCTTTCATCACCTTCCTCGACGGCCATGTCGAGCAGGTCCTTGCAGTCGGCCAGGCCATTGGCCATCTTGTCCAGGGTCTCGACGACCTGCGCCAGCATGGCACGCTCGCGGCCCAGGGCCTGGGCGTACTCGGGCTTGTTCCAGACGGCCGCGTCTTCCAGCTCGCGGTTGACTTCGATCAGGCGGTCATGCTTGTGATCGTAGTCAAAGATACCCCCGAATGGACTGGGAACGCTCGGTAAGGTCCTTGATGGTGTTCAGGATCGGTTGGATTTCCATGGGCAGGCTACTCGCGCGAATTCGGTGAAAAGCCGGGGAGTATAACCGAGTCTTGGGCTTGGCGGCAGACCCGCCGGGCAGTCGAGACAGCCTCATCGCCGGCCAGCCGGCGATGAGGCGCTTCAGGCGATCCCGACCTGGTTGCGGCCGCTGTCCTTGGCCAGGTACAGGCCCTTGTCCGCCGCCGAGATCAGCTGCCGGCAATGGCTGCCGATCGCTGGCGTCTGGGTGGCCAGGCCAATGCTCACGGTCAGCCGCGAGTCGGCCTCGGGGGCGATGTGCGGGATGTTCAGGCCATGCACGGTCTGGCGCAGTTTTTCCGCCACCAGCCGCGCCCCGCCCGGCGAGGTGTTGGGCAGCACCAGGGCAAATTCCTCGCCACCGTAGCGTGCCGGCAGGTCGGTGGGCCGCGAGCACGAGCCACGGATGGCTTCGGCGACCTGGCGCAGCGCCTCGTCGCCGGCCAGATGGCCGAAGCTGTCGTTGAACACCTTGAAGAAATCCACATCGATCATCAGCAGCGACAACTGCTGCTGTTCACGCATGGCCCGGCGCCATTCCAGCTCCAGGTACTCGTCGAAGTGGCGGCGGTTGGACAACCCGGTGAGGCCGTCGGAGTTCATCAGCCGCTGCAGCATCAGGTTGGTGTCGAGCAGCTGCTGCTGGCTGACGCGCAAGGCGCGGTAGGCCTCGTCCCGCTGCAACAGCGTCAGGTACGAGCGCGAGTGGTAGCGAATGCGCGCCACCAGCTCGATGGTGTCGGGCAGCTTGACCAGGTAGTCGTTGGCGCCGGCGGCGAACGCTGCGCTCTTGACCAGCGGGTCTTCCTTGGTCGACAGGACGATGATCGGAATGTCCTGGGTGGCCGGGTTGTTGCGGTATTCGCGCACCAGGGTCAGGCCGTCCAGGCCGGGCATGATCAGGTCCTGGAGAATCACCGTGGGCTTGATGCGCATGGCCTGGGCCACCGCCTGGTGCGGGTCGGCGCAGAAGTGGAAGTCGATGTTCTCTTCATGGGCCAGGCCACGACGCACGGCTTCGCCGATCATCGCCTGATCGTCGACCAGCAGCACCATCGCCGAGTTTTCGTTGGTAGTCGCGAAACCGTCGATCGGTAAATCAGTCATCCATTTTCACCTGATCACTGCAGCCGGGGCGGCGTGATTCAATACATATCGTCATTTTGCAAAGATTTCCATCAAGCGCCCGGCAATTCGCTCCAGCGGACGGATTTCCACCGCCGCATCGATTGCCGCGGCGGCCTTGGGCATGCCGTAGACTGCGCTGCTGGACTGGTCCTGGGCAATGGTCAGGAAGCCCTGCTGGCGCATCAGTTTGAGGCCCTGGGCGCCATCGCGGCCCATGCCGGTGAGCAGCACGCCCACCGCATCGCCGCGCCAGTAGCGCGCCACGCTCTCGAAGAACACATCGATCGAGGGCCGGTAGATTTCGTTGACCGGTTCAGCAGTGTAGGCCAACTGGCCATTGTGCAGCAGGCGGATATGGTGGTTGGTGCCGGCCAGCAGCACCTGCCCCGGCTGCGGCGGCTCGCCCTCGCGGGCCAGGCGCACCGGCAGCCCGCAGGCGCTGCTGAGCCATTCGGCCATGCCGGCGGCGAACACCTGATCGACATGCTGCACCAGCACGATGGACGCCGGAAACGCCTTGGGCAGGCCCTTGAGCAGCACCTCGAGGGCCGCCGGCCCACCGGCCGAGGAGCCTATCGCCACCAGGCCCCGGCGCTGGGCGGCATCGCGTATGGGCGCGGCCACCGGTTTGGTCGCACTGGGGCGCTGCTGGCCGATCAGCCAGCTGATGTTGAGGATCTTGCGCAGCAGCGGCGCCGCCGCCTCGCGCGCATCGCCCGCGCCAAGCGCCGGGGTGTCGACCACATCCAGGGCGCCATGGCCCATGGCTTCGAACACCCGGTGCACGTTCTGCTTGCGGTCGACGGTGACGATGACGATGGCGCACGGCGTCTCGGCCATGATCCGCCGGGTCGCCTCGACGCCGTCCATCACCGGCATGATCAGGTCCATGAGGATCAGGTCGGGGGTGGCCTCGGCGCACTTGCCCACGGCCTCGGCGCCATTGCCGGCGACCCAGATCACTTCGTGCGCAGGCTCGAAGGCCAAGGCCCGGCGCAACGCCTCCACGGCCATGGGCATGTCGTTGACGATGGCGATCTTCATCCTTGAGCACCTCCGATCAGTTCGACCACCGCATCCAGCAACGCATCGTCGTGGAAGCTGGCCTTGGCCAAATAATAGTCGGCGCCGGCATCCAGACCACGCCGGCGATCTTCCTCGCGGTCCTTGTACGACACCACCATCACCGGCAACGACTGCAGCCGCTGGTCGCGGCGCACCAGGGTGACCAGCTCGATGCCGTCCATGCGCGGCATGTCGATGTCGGTGATCAGCAGGTCGAAGTCCTCGCCCCGCAGGGCGTTCCAGCCGTCCATGCCATCCACCGCCACGGCCACTTCGTAGCCCCGGTTGCTCAACAGCTTGCGCTGCAGTTCGCGCACGGTCAGCGAATCGTCGACCACCAGGATGCGCTTGCGCGCAGCGCCGCGCCCGGCCTGGGCGCCACGTTCGATACGTTCCAGGCGGCCGGTGCTCAGCAGCTTCTCCACCGAGCGCAGCAGGTCTTCGACGTCGACGATCAACACCACCGAGCCGTCGTCCAGCAGGGCGCCGGCGGAGATGTCCTGGACCTTGCCCAGGCGCGGGTCGAGCGGCATCACCACCAGCACCCGCTCGCCGACCAGGCGCTCCACGGCCACGCCGTAGAGCTGTTCCCGTTCGCGGATCACCACCACGCGCAAGCTGCTTTGCTCGCCGTGGCCGTTGGGCCGGTTGAGCAGCTGGCTGGCCGCCACCAGGCCGATGTGCTGGCCCTCGTGCCAGAAGTGCTGGCGCCCTTCGATCTGCACGATCTGCTCGGCGCTGACCTCCAGGGTGCGTTCGATGTGCGCCAGCGGGAAGGCGTAGGCCTCGCCGCCCACCTCCACCACCAGGCTGCGCACCACCGACAGGGTCAGCGGCACTTCCAGGTGGAAGCGACAGCCCTGGCCGGCCACCTGGGTCAGCTCGATCGAGCCACGCAGTTCGCGGACCATGTGCTGCACCGCGTCCAGGCCGACGCCGCGGCCAGACACTTCGGTCACCTTGTCGCGCATGCTGAAGCCAGGCAGGAACAGGAAGGTCAGCAGCTCCGCCTCGCTCATCTGCGCCACCGTGGCCGCCGGCGACAGGCCACGCTCGACGATGCTGCGGCGCAACCGCTCAAGGTCGATGCCGGCGCCGTCATCGCTCAGTTCGAGAATCAGCAGGCCGGCCTGGTGGGAGGCGCGCAGGCGTATCGCGCCCTCCTCCGGCTTGCCGGCCAGCAAGCGCTGCTCGCGCTGTTCGATGCCATGGTCGACGGCATTGCGCAGCAGGTGGGTCAGCGGCGCGTCGAGCTTTTCCAGCACGTCGCGGTCGACCTGGGTCTTCTCGCCGTCGATTTGCAGGCGCACCTGTTTCCCCAGCGAGCGCCCCAGGTCACGGACCATGCGGCTCTGGCCGGTGAGCACATCGGCGAACGGGCGCATCCGGCAGGCCAGTGCGGTGTCGTAGAGCAACTGTGCGCGCTGGCTGGCTTGCCAGCCGAATTCGTCGAGGTCGGCGGCCTGCTGTTGCAGGATCTGCTGGGTCTCTTGCAGCAAGCGCTGGGTCTGGGCCAGGGCGTCGAGCACTTCCGGGCTCTGGCCGCTGTCCTCCAGTTGCGCCTTGAGGCCGTCGAGGGCGCGCATGCCCTGGCCGTGCATGCGTTTGAGGCGCTGCAAGGTGGCCAGGTAGGGCTTCAGGCGCTGGGTCTCGACCAGCGACTTGCTCGACAGGTCGAGCAAGCTGTTGAGGCGGTCGGCCGTGACCCGCAGAACCCGCTCGCCGCCTTCCCCACTGCGCTTGCCAGCCTTGCGCAGGGCGGGCGCATCGCTGTCCGCCTCGGCTTCGAGCACGGGCGGCTCGGCCGGCGCTGGCGCAGGTGGCGGCACCGGCACATCGACCCGCGGCGCCTGGGCCACTGGCGCAGGCGCGGCCGACGGATCGATCAGGCCTGCCATCTGCACCAGAAACGCCGGCACCGCGGCCTCACCCTGCGGGTCATCGGGGGTGGCGATATGCAGCAGCAGGTCGGTACCGCGCAGCAGCGCATCGATATGCTCGGCACGCAGCAACAGCCGGCCTTCCTGGGCGGCCACCAGGCAGTCTTCCATCACATGGGCCACGCTGACCCCGGCATCAAGGCCGACGATCCGCGCCGCGCCCTTGAGCGAGTGGGCCGCGCGCATGCAGGCTTCCAGGTGATCGGCCTGGGTCGGGTTGCGCTCCAGCGCCATCAACCCGGTGCTGAGCACCTGGGTCTGGGCTTCGGCTTCCAGGCTGAACAGCTCGAGCAACGATGCGTCGCGCATTTGCTCAGGGGTCATGACAGGCTCCGCTGCACGGCAGACAGTAGTTGTTGTTCATCCAGCACGCGCACGCTGCGCCCGCGCCACTGCAGCACGGCGGCGGTGAACGGCGCCGCTTCCTCGGCGGCAGCGGCCGGCGCGAGGTCCAGGCGGTGGATGCCATCAATTTCATCCACCGCCATCACCACCGGGCCGCCTGCCGCAGCGAGGATCAGCAGCCGGGGCATGGCCCGGCCACTGCGCGGCTGTTGTTCGACCAACTGCTCGACCCCCAGCAGGTCGCCCAGGGACAGGCACGGCACCAGTGCGCCGCGCACGTTGGCCACGCCCTGCAACACCCGCGAGCGCTGATGTGGCAACGAATGCACCGGCTGCACCGGGGCGATTTCTGCCAGGCACGCGGTGGCCAGCGCCAGCCATTCCTCGCCCAAGCGGAACAGCAGCAGCGAGCGCCCGGCATGGGCGTCGCTGGCCTGCGCATGGTGCACCTGCTCGTCCTGGACCAGCGCGTAGCGGTCCAGCAGGCGCGTGGCGGCTGCAGCGTAGACATCGCAATTGCGGCAGTGGATGTGCCGCTCCAAAAGCGGGCACTGCTTGTTGCCATGCACGCCGATGCGGTTCCAGCAGTCATCGATGTGCTGGTCGTCTTCAGCGAGCAGCGCCACGGCGTGTTCGACGTTCATCGTTCAGACTCCCGACCGGCGCGCGCGGCGCGTTCCTGCAGGCGACGGGCCCCGGCGCTGTCCCCTTGGGCGGCCAGCAAAGTGGCCAGGTGCAGCAGCGCCTCGGCATGCTGCGGCTCCAGGTACAGGGCCTTGCGGTAATGGCTCAGCGCTTGCGCGGCGTCGCCTTCGGTGTCGCTGAGCAGCCCCAGCCAGTAGTACACCTGGGCCTTGGGCGCAAACTCGCGCAGGTAGCGCTGGCAGCTCGCTCGCGCCTGGGCGCTGTCGCCGGCATTGGCCTGCTGGGCGATGCTGGCCAGCAACTCGCTTTCGCTCTCGCGTGGTTCAGCCTTGGGCGCTGCGGCCGCTATCAGCCTGCGCGGCGGCGGCGCAGGCGCTGGCGCTGGCCGGCTGGGCACGCTCGGCGCGACGCTGGCGGGGGCGCTGTGCAGGGGTTTGGGCGCGGCAACCGGCGTTTCGGCAGGTTGGCGCACGTAGGCAAACGACTGGGCAATCCCCAGCGGGCGCATGCCCAGGCGCGCCAGCAGGCTGCCCTCGGCAGGCCCGATGAACAGCACACCCTGGTCGTGCACCAAGCGCTTGAGCACCTCGAAGACCCGCTGCTGGGTCGGCACGTCGAAGTAGATCAGCAGGTTGCGGCAGAACACGAAATCGTACTGGCCATTGCGCCCGGCCAGGATCGGGTCGAGCACATTGCCCACTTCGAACCTCACCTGCTGCCGCACCCGCGCGTCCAGTTCATGGTTGTCGCCGGCTTCGTGGAAATGCCGCTCGCGAAATGCCAGCGCCTGGCCACGGAAGGAGTTGCGCCCGTACACGGCCTTTTTCGCCTTGGCCACCGAATTGGGGCTGATATCGATGGCATCGACCTGGAAGGCCGCCGGCTGCATGCCCGAATCCAGCAAGGCCATGGCCAGCGAGTAAGGCTCCTCGCCGGTGGAACAGGGCAGGCTGAGCAGGCGCAACGGCCGCTCGCCGGCCAGTTCGGCCAAGCGCTTGTGGGCCAGGCCGACCAGCGCGGTGAACGATTCGGGGTAGCGGAAAAACCAGGTTTCCGGAACGATCACCGCCTCGATCAGCGCCTGTTGTTCGTCTGCCGACTGCTGCAGGCGCAGCCAGTAATCGTCGAGGTCGGCGGCATTCAGGGCGACACAACGCTGGCGCAGGGCCCGCTCGACCATGGGGATGCCCACCGACTCGACATCCAGGCCGATGCGCTCCTGCAAGAAACGGAAAAACCGCTGATGGCTCATGAACCCACCTGCTGCTGGCCTGGTTGCTCGGCAAACAGCAACGCGCGCACCGCATCGCTGAGCAGGTCATCCACCTCGATGCGCTGCAGCATGCCCTGGGCATCCTGGCGCACCGGGCCCAGGTAAGGCGCCTCGCCGTTGTCCAGGCCATAGGGCTGGAACTCGTCTGGCGGGCAGCGCAGGGTGTCGGTGGCCTGCTCCAGGATCAGCCCCAGCTGATGCACCTTGCGGTAGTGCACCAGCACCAGGCGCGTGCTGGTGCGCTCGGCGGCGGGCCGGGCAAAGCTCAGGGCGCACAGGTCGATCACCGGCACCAGCACGCCGCGGTGGGCGAGGATGCCGGCGACCCAGGCCGGGGCCTGGGCGATCGGCTTGAGCGGCCGGCGCGGCAGCACCTCGATCACTTCGCGCACATCCAGGGCGAAGCGCTGCTGGTCGAGTCGAAACTGCAGGTACAGCGTGCCCTTGGCGCGGGCCGCCGCTGCCGAATGCGGATGCAGGTCGGTCATCTGGGTCAGACTTTGAAACGCGACACGCCGCCACGCAGGCCGGCGGCCACCTGGCTCAGCTCATCGATGGCAAAGCTGGCCTGGCGCAGCGATTCCACGGTCTGGGTACTGGCGTCGCTGAGCTGGGCCAGCGCCTGGTTGATCTGCTCGGCACCGGTGGCCTGGGCCTGCATGCCCTCGTTGACCATCAGCACCCGCGGCGCCAGCGCCTGCACCTGGTGGATGATCTGGCTCAGTTGCTCACCCACCTGCTGCACCTCGAACATGCCGCGGCGCACTTCTTCGGAGAACTTGTCCATGCCCATGACCCCGGCCGATACCGCCGACTGGATTTCCCGCACCATCTGCTCGATGTCGTAGGTGGCCACGGCCGTCTGGTCGGCCAGGCGCCGCACCTCGGTGGCGACCACGGCAAAACCGCGGCCGTATTCGCCGGCCTTTTCCGCTTCGATGGCGGCGTTGAGCGACAGCAGGTTGGTCTGGTCGGCGACCTTGACGATGGTCACTACCATCTGGGTGATGTTGCTGGCCTTTTCGTTGAGGATCGACAGCTTGGCGTTGACCAGGTCGGCAGCCCCCATGACCTGGTGCATGGTCTCTTCCATGCGCGCCAGGCCTTGCTGGCCGGAGCCTGCCAGGCTCGAGGCCTGGTCGGCGGCGCTGGTCACTTCGGTCATGGTGCGCACCAGGTCGCGCGAGGTGGCGGCGATTTCCCGGGAGGTGGCGCCGATCTCGGTGGTGGTGGCTGCGGTCTCGGTGGCGGTGGCCTGCTGCTGCTTGGAGGTGGCGGCAATCTCGGTGACCGAGGTGGTCACCTGCACCGACGAGCGCTGGGCCTGGGACACCAGGTTGGCCAGCGCCTCGGCCATTTCGTTGAAGCCACTTTCGATGGCGCCGAATTCATCCTTGCGGTCCAGGCTCAGGCGCATGCTCAAATCGCCCGAGCGCAGCTTGTCGAGGGCATGCACCACGCGCTGCACCGGCGCGGTGATGGCGCGCATCAGCAACAGGCCGCAGATACCGGCGGCAATGATCGCCAGCAACAGCGAAACCATCATGCTGCCCTTGGCGGTGCTCACGGCGCTGACGATTTCCTGGGTGGCGGCATCGGCCGATTCGCGGTTGTGCTCGATGACCGTGTTGAGGTGCTTGCGCCCATCGACCCAGGCCGGGGTCAGCACGTCGCTGATCAGCCGCTGGGCTTCGCCGTAGTTGTGCTGGCGATAGGCATCGAGCACCTCGCCAACGATCTTGACGTAGGTTTCTTCCATCTTCACGAAGTCATCGAACCTGGCCTGGTCGCCGCGGTCCTGGATGGTGGCCTGGTAGCTGGCCATGTGCTGCTTGAGGCGCTCTTCGAAGCTCTTGAACAGCTCCATGTCGGCCGGGGTGATTTCGCGGTGGTTGGACAACCCCACCAGCTGCTGGCTGGTGACGTAGCTGTCGACCCAGGCGCTGCGGATCATCGAGCTGTAGTAGACCCCGGGAATGCTGTCGGTACCCACCGCCTCCTCGGCACTTTCGATCGCCACCAGCCGCGAGTAGGCGGCCACGATCATCAGCAGCATGATGGCGATGATCACGGCGAAACTTGCCAGGATCCGTTGGCGCAAGGTCCAGTTCTTCACATTCAGCCCTCAGGAATTCACAACGAGCGGGAAAAATCGTCGAAGTATAGCCTAGGCTTCCTACGGTTTTGCGGCTGAAGTGCGGGGTATTCAGGCATCCTTGCCCAGTGGACAGGCCATTTGCCACTTATTGCGCCGAGGCGAGGCGCACCTGGTTCTCCAGTTCCTGGCGCAAGGCAGGGTCCAGGCGCAGCTGGCGGGCCAGTTCGTCGAGGTAGGCGCGCTCCATGAAGTTTTCCTGGTCGACCATCATCACGCTGGCCAGGTACATCTCCGCCGCCATCTCCGGGGTTTGCGCCGCGCGGGCGACTTCGGCCGGGTCCAGGGGCTTGTTGAGCTCGGTGTGCAGCCACTGCTGCAGCTCGCCGTCGTTGTCCAGGCGGGTGAACTCGCCTTCGATCAGTTGCCGTTCGCGCTCATCGATATGGCCATCGGACTTGGCCGCCGCCACCAGGGCGCGCAGCACCGCCTGGCTGTGGATTTCGGCCTGGGCCGGCGGCAGCCGGTCGAGGGTCTGCGGCGCCGCGCCCTGCCCCGCGCCCTGGCGCGCCTGCCAGTTGCCGTAGGCCTTGTAGGCAAGCACACCAAGGGCCGCCAGGCCGCCGTAGGTCAGCACCTTGCCGCCCACCTTGCGCCCCTTCTTGCTCCCCAGCAGCAGGCCCATGGCCCCGGCGGCCAAGGCACCGCCGCCAGCACCGGACAACAGGCTGCCGAGCCCGCCCGCGCCTGGCGAAGGTTTGCCGGCGGACGACTGCTTGTTCAGCAGTTGCTGGCCGGATTTGAGCAATTGATCGAGCAAGCCCCGGGTGTTCATGCGCGTGTCTCCACGTTTCAGAAAGTAACGGCCAGAGTAAGCCCTGCCAGGTGCCCGGCCACGCCCGGATTTGCTTCCAGATGTTGCTTTAGCTGGCAAAAAGCCAACTAGACTCGATATCGCCAACGTACTGCGCAAGCGCACTACGCTTATAGCCAATGCTTCACCGCTTGCGTGATGACTGCCCCGATTTCCAAGAACAAGAGGGAACACCATGTCAGTGCACAAGACCGCATTGCTCGGCGCCGTGACCGGCGCGCTGCTGGCCAGCGCCGGCCTGCAGGCTGCCGAGCTGCCCAAGGCCCTGGGCGCCACCGAGGGCCAGCTGGATATCGTCGCCTGGCCCGGCTACATCGAGCGCGGCGAGAGCGACAAGGCCTATGACTGGGTCAGCGGCTTCGAGAAAGACACCGGTTGCAAGGTCAACGTCAAGACCGCTGCCACCTCCGACGAAATGGTCAGCCTGATGAACAAGGGCGGCTACGACCTGGTCACCGCCTCTGGCGATGCCTCGCTGCGGCTGATCGTCGGCAAGAAGGTGCAGCCGATCAACACCGCGCTGATCCCCAACTGGAAGAACATCGACCCACGCCTGCAGAACGGCGGCTGGTACGTGGTCGACAAGCAAGTCTACGGCACGCCGTACCAGTGGGGCCCCAACGTGCTGCTGTACAACACCAACACCTTCAAGCAGGCGCCGACCAGCTGGGGCGTGGTGTTCCAGCCGCAGGCGCTGCCCGACGGCAAGCCGAACAAGGGCCGGGTGCAGGCCTACGACGGGCCGATCTACATCGCCGACGCGGCGCTGTACCTGAAATCGGCCAAGCCGGAGCTGGGCATCCAGGACCCCTACGAGCTTAACGAGGCCCAGTACAAGGCCGTGCTCGAACTGCTGCGCCAGCAGCAGCCGCTGATCCATCGTTACTGGCACGACGCCACGGTGCAGATGAGCGATGTGAAGAACGAGGGCGTGGTCGCGTCCAGTTCGTGGGGCTACATGGTCAATGGCCTGAAGGCCGAGAACCAGCCCGTGGCCTCGACCATTCCGAAGGAAGGCGCCACGGGCTGGGCCGATACCACCATGCTGCACAGCGAGGCCAAGCACCCCAACTGCGCCTACAAGTGGATGGACTGGTCGCTGCAACCGAAGGTGCAAGGCGATGTGGCGGCCTGGTTCGGCTCGTTGCCGGCGGTGCCGGCGGCGTGCACCAGCAGCGAACTGCTGGGGGCCGAAGGGTGCAAGACCAACGGTTTCGACAACTTCGACAAGATTGCCTTCTGGAAGACGCCACAGGCCCAGGGCGGCAAGTTCGTGCCCTATAGCCGCTGGACCCAGGACTACATCGCGATCATGGGCGGGCGCTGAGGTCGATTGCGCCTGTACTGGCCCCATCGCCGGCTCCCACAAGTGCCGGCGATGGGGCCAGGCAACCCAACACAACAGCCGAGTAGTGCCCATGCCCCTAGCCGTCCAGTTCACCCAGGTTTGCCGCACCTTCGGCGAGGTCAAGGCTGTCGACCAGGTCAGCATCGACATCGAAGACGGCGAATTCTTTTCCATGCTCGGCCCTTCAGGCTCGGGCAAGACCACCTGCCTGCGCCTGATCGCCGGCTTCGAACAACCCGACAGCGGCTCGATCCGCATCCATGGCAGCGAAGCCGCTGGCGTGCCGCCCTACCAGCGGGACGTCAACACGGTGTTCCAGGACTACGCACTGTTCCCGCACATGAACGTGCGCGACAACATTGCCTATGGCCTGAAGGTCAAGGGCGTGGCCAAGGCCGAACGCCATGCCCGGGCCGAAGAGGCGCTGGCCATGGTCGCCCTGGCCGGCTACGGCGAGCGCAAGCCGGCGCAGCTTTCCGGTGGCCAGCGCCAGCGTGTGGCCCTGGCCCGCGCCCTGGTCAACCGGCCGCGGGTGCTGTTGCTCGACGAGCCGCTGGGCGCGCTCGACCTGAAGCTGCGCGAACAGATGCAGGGCGAGCTGAAGAAGCTGCAGCGCCAGTTGGGCATCACCTTCATCTTCGTCACCCACGACCAGACCGAGGCGCTGTCGATGTCCGACCGCGTGGCGGTGTTCAACCGCGGGCGCATCGAGCAAGTCGACACCCCGCGCCAGCTCTACATGAAGCCGGCCACCACCTTCGTCGCCGAATTCGTCGGCACCTCCAACGTGGTCCGCGGCGACCTGGCCGAGCAGCTCAGCGGGGCGCGCGCGCCGTTCTCCATTCGCCCCGAACATATCCGCCTGGGCGACCTGCCCGGCGACGGGCCGCACGTGCAGCTCAGCGGCCTGCTGCGCGACATCCAGTACCAGGGCAGCGCCACGCGCTACGAAGTGCAGCTGGACAACGGCCAATTGCTTGCGGTGAGCCACGCCAACGACCGCTGGCAAGACCAGCCGCAACCCTGGCAGGCCGGCCAGCGGGTGCAGGTGCGCTGGCCGCGCGAGGCGATGACGGCGCTGCAGGAAACCGTGCTGGCCGAGGGCCGCTGACATGAGCCTGGCGCAACCCTCTGCAAGCCCGCTGCGGCGCTTTGCCAACCTTTTGTACCGGCGCCCCAACCTGTACCTGTCACTGCTGCTGATCCCGCCTTTGACCTGGTTCGGCGCGATCTACCTGGGGTCGTTGCTCAACCTGATGTGGCAGGGCTTCTACACCTTCGACGACTTCACCATGGCGGTGACGCCGACCCTGACCCTGGGCAACTTCGCCGCCCTGTTCAACCCCTCGAACTTCGACATCATCCTGCGCACCTTGAGCATGGCCGTTGCGGTGTCGCTGGCCAGCGCGGTGCTGGCCTTCCCCATCGCCTACTACATGGCGCGCTACACCAGCGGCAAGACCAAGGCGTTTTTCTACATCGCGGTGATGCTGCCGATGTGGGCCAGCTATATCGTCAAGACCTATGCCTGGACCCTGCTGCTGGCCAAGGGCGGCGTGGCCCAGTGGTTCGTCCAGCAACTGCACCTGGATGCGCTGCTGCAAGCCGTGCTGGCCGTGCCCGGGGTGGGCGGCAGCACGCTGTCGACCTCGCACCTGGGGCGCTTCATGGTGTTCGTGTACATCTGGCTGCCGTTCATGATCCTGCCGATCCAGGCCTCGCTCGAGCGCCTGCCGCCGTCGCTGCTGCAAGCCTCGGCAGACCTCGGCGCAAGGCCTGCGCAGACGTTCTGGCAGGTGATCCTGCCGCTGTCGATCCCAGGCATCGCCGCCGGCTCGATCTTCACCTTCTCGCTGACCCTGGGCGACTTCATCGTGCCGCAGCTGATCGGCCCGCCCGGCTACTTCATCGGCAGCATGGTCTACGCCCAGCAAGGGGCGATCGGCAACATGCCGATGGCCGCCGCGTTCACCCTGGTACCGATCGTGCTGATTGCGCTGTACCTGTCCATCGTCAAGCGCCTGGGAGCCTTCGATGCACTCTGAAAAAGCCACCCTCGGCCTGCGCCTGGCGGCGTGGGGCGGCTTGCTGTTCTTGCACTTCCCGATCCTGATCATCGTGCTGTACGCCTTCAACACCGAAGACGCCGCCTTCAGCTTCCCGCCCCAGGGCTTGACCCTGAAATGGTTCGCCGTGGCCTTCGCCCGCGCGGACGTGCTCGAGGCCATCAAGCTGTCGCTGCAGGTGGCCTGCCTGGCCACGCTGATCGCCCTGGTGCTCGGCACCCTGGCGTCGGCGGCGCTGTACCGGCGCAGCTTCTTCGGCAAGGAGGGCATTTCGCTGATGCTGATCCTGCCGATCGCCCTGCCCGGCATCATCACCGGCATCGCCTTGCTGTCGGCGTTCAAGAGCCTGGGCATCGAGCCTGGGATTTTCACCATCGTCGTCGGCCACGCCACCTTCTGCGTGGTGATCGTCTACAACAACGTGATCGCGCGGCTGCGGCGCACCTCGCAAAGCCTGATCGAAGCCTCGATGGACCTGGGCGCCGATGGCTGGCAGACCTTTCGCTACATCATCCTGCCCAACCTCGGTTCGGCGCTGCTGGCCGGCGGCATGCTGGCCTTTGCCCTGTCGTTCGACGAAATCATCGTCACCACGTTCACCGCCGGCCACGAGCGCACGCTGCCGATCTGGTTGCTCAACCAGCTCAGCCGCCCGCGCGACGTGCCGGTGACCAACGTGGTCGCCATGCTGGTGATGCTGGTGACCATGCTGCCGATCCTCGGCGCCTACTACCTGACCCGCGGCGGTGAAGGCGTCGCAGGCAGCGGCAAATGACCTCAAAGGAGCCCCCATGCAAACCGATATGCTGATCAATGGCCGCCTGGTCGCTGGCGAAGGCCCGGCCTGGACCGTGCTCAACCCGGCCGAGGGCAGCGCCCTGGTACAGATCAACGAGGCCAGCGAAGCCCAGGTCGATACCGCCGTGCGCGCCGCCGACCTGGCCTTCGACAGCTGGTCGCAGACCAGCCCCAAGGAACGCTCGCTGGCCCTGCTGGCGCTGGCCGACGCCATCGAGGCGCATGGCGACGAGCTGGCCAGGCTGGAGTCGCAGAACTGCGGCAAGCCCTTCGCCGCCGCGCTGAACGACGAGATACCGGCCATCGTCGATGTGTTCCGCTACTTTGCCGGCGCCGCCCGCTGCCTGGGCGGCTCGGCGGCCGGCGAATACCTGCCGGGGCACACCTCTATGATTCGCCGCGACCCACTGGGCGTGGTGGCCTCGATCGCGCCGTGGAACTACCCGCTGATGATGCTGGCATGGAAGATCGCCCCGGCCCTGGCCGCCGGCAATACCGTGGTCATCAAGCCGTCCGAGCTGACCCCGCTGACCGCCCTGCGGGTGGGCGAGCTGGCCAAGGACCTGCTGCCTGCCGGTGTGCTCAATATCCTTTTCGGCCGTGGGCAAACGGTCGGCAACCCGCTGGTCACCCACCCCAAGGTGCGCATGGTGTCGCTGACCGGCTCGATCCCCACCGGCGCGCACATCATCGGCGCCACGGCCGACAGCGTGAAGCGCATGCACATGGAGCTGGGCGGCAAGGCGCCGGTGCTGGTGTTCGACGATGCCGACATCGATGCCGCCATCGAGGGCATTCGCACCTTCGGCTTCTACAACGCAGGCCAGGATTGCACGGCGGCCTGCCGCCTGTATGTGCAAAGCGGCATCTACGAGCGTTTTGTCGAGCGCCTGGGCCAGGCGGTTGCAAGCCTCAAGGCCGGCGTGCAGGACGCCGAGGACACCGAGCTGGGGCCGCTGATCAGCGCCCAGCACCGTGACAAGGTGGCGGGCCTGGTGAACCGCGCCATTGCCCAGCCGCACATTCGCCTGGTCACCGGCGGCAAGGCACTGCCTGGGGATGGTTTTTTCTTCGCCCCCACGGTGCTGGCCGATGCCTTGCAGGACGATGAGATCGTGCGCAACGAAGTGTTCGGCCCGGTGGTGTCGGTGACCCGCTTCACCGATGAAGCCCAGGCGCTGGAGTGGGCCAACGACTCGGAATACGGCCTGGCCTCATCGGTGTGGACCCGCGACACCGGCCGCGCCCATCGCCTGGCGGCGCGGCTGCAGTATGGTTGCACCTGGGTCAACACCCACTTCATGCTGGTCAGCGAGATGCCCCATGGCGGGCAGAAGCACTCGGGGTATGGCAAGGACATGTCGATGTATGGGCTGGAGGATTACACCTGTGTGCGGCATGTGATGATCAAGCATTGAACCTGGGGAGGCATCACTGACGCTATCGCCGGCAAGCCGGCTCCCACAGGTACTCTGCAAGCCTTGATGCTGCTTGGTACCTGTGGGCAATTCGGCTTCTTGATTTTGCGACCTTTCATTCAAAGCTCAACCGAGCGCCCTACAGCCAACTGATGACTTGGTATCATATTCTGATACCATGAACAGTCATCAAAGATCGACCCTTCTGGCCATCTTCAAAAAACCGGTGCCCAAGGCCCTGGAATGGGTGCGCGTGGAATCGCTGCTGATTTCGATCGGAGCCAAGGTCATTGAAGGGAGGGGGTCGCGCGTGCGCTTTGAACTCAATGGCGTGATCGCCACGTTTCACCGGCCACATCCAGACAAGCATGCCAAGCCTTATCAATTGCACGGCGCCCGCCAGTTCCTTGAGCAGGCAGGAGTGACACCATGAATGTAATGACTTACCGCGGCTATGCCGCACGAATCGAATACAGCGATGAAGACCAGCTGCTGATCGGCCACGTGGCCGGGATACGTGACGTCATCGGCTTTCATGCAGAGTCGATAAGCGAACTACGGCAAGCGTTTCAGGAGGCGGTGGACGACTACATCGAAACCTGCGAGCGGCTAGGCAAAGAGCCGCAAAAGGCTTACTCCGGGAAATTGAGCCTGCGCCTGGAACCTGCTTTGCACGCCAGCGTGGCAACCAAGGCCGAGCTGGCGCACAAGAGCATCAATCAATGGGTGAGCGACATCCTCAGCCAGGCTGCCTACAACTGAGCCTTGCGTTCAATCGCGCAAATCGGACTCGTGAATCGGGTTAGCCCGGCTTGTAGCGCGCTGATATTGCGCAGGCCAGGTCGCCTTGTTGCCGCCCAAGTCATCATCGGCATGCAGGGGCCAGTACGGGTCGCGCAGTAGCTCACGGGCCAGGAAGATGACATCGGCCTGCCCGGTGCGCAGGATGTGCTCGGCCTGGGCCGGTTCGGTGATCATGCCTACCGTGCCGGTGGCAATTTCCGACTCCTTGCGCACACGCTCGGCGAAGCGGGTCTGGTAGCCGGGGCCGGTGGGGATTTCGGCGTTGACCGAGGTACCGCCCGAGGACACATCGATCAGGTCGACACCGAGCACGCGCAGGCGCCGGGCCAGCTCGACGGTCTCATCCGGGTTCCAGCCATCTTCCACCCAATCGGTCGCCGACACCCGGACGAACAGCGGCAACTCCTGGGGCCAGGCCTTGCGCACCGCTTCGGTAACCTGAAGGGTCAAGCGGATGCGGTTTTCGAAGCTGCTGCCATATTCGTCGCGGCGCTGGTTGCTCAGGGGCGAGAGGAACTGGTGCAGCAGGTAGCCGTGGGCGGCATGGATCTCGACCACCTTGAAACCGGCCTCCAGCGCCCGTTCGGTCGCGGCGACGAAGGCCGCGATCACGCCCTGGATTTCATCCTGGGTCAGTTCACGCGGCGGGGTGTGCTGTGGGTCGAAGGCAATCTTCGACGGGCCCACTGGCTGCCAGCCGCCATCTTCGATCTTCACGCTGCCCTGCTTGCCCAGCCATGGGCGATGGGTGCTGGCCTTGCGCCCGGCGTGGGCCAGTTGAATGCCCGGCACGGCGCCCTGGGCAGTGATGAAACGGGTAATGCGCTGCAACGGCGCGATTTGCGCGTCGTCCCACAGGCCAAGGTCTTCGGCGGTGATCCGCCCATCGGCAGTGACCGCCACCGCTTCGGTGATGACCAGCCCGGCGCCACCCACGGCGCGACTGCCCAGGTGAACGAGGTGCCAGTCGTTGGCCAGGCCATCGACGGCGGAATACTGGCACATTGGCGAAACCGCGATGCGGTTGGGCAGCGTTAGCTGACGCAGGGTGTAAGGCTCGAGCAGCAGGCTCATGAGGGCACCTCCCAAGGACTCCAATGGTGATCCGGCCCGGACACTCATGCACGACGCTGGTCCGGTATCGGTCATTAATCAGACTAGACCAGATTGGTGGGGGGGAAGGTTCCTCGGGATTGCTGACTGCTCCGACGCCCTGGGTGATACCACCCTTCACCGCGATTTGACGCCAGCAGGCTTGGCTATCTAGAAAGAGCGTACAAAGTAATTTCAATAATCCTACGACTGCGCAGGAAGTTCTTTTCAATAAGTAGCACCTCCGTCCTATCGCCGCTAAAAAACAAAAAAACTATCGTCGTTGTCGCCCTCGAATTGCGAAAAATCCGCGTAAATCAAGGAAAACATCCATCGACTCGACGATCATGACAATGAGCAAAATTTTCTCCACACAAGATATAAGCACGCTCGATAACGCCATTACCGACCACGAACAACTTCTGCTCACCAAGGCATTTTCTGATGCTTTATGGAGATATGACTGGCCGGTGAACTCGACACCCTTCTCACGCCCCTGCTGGCATTTCTTCATTGCAGGAAGCTGCCGCGAATCGCTCGAATGGTGTGAAGCAAAAATATTACTGACCACTCATCACTTCTAGGAAAGAGGCGCCGATGCTAACGTGGGGAGCTTGGATCAAACTGATGCGCAGCCTACCTGCGCAGGACCGTGTGAAGTGCCTGGTTTTGAACGGATGCGCATTGCTCTGTTTACTACCCATTTTTCTCTATGGCTTTGGAGAGAAAATTAAGCCAGTTACCGCTCCATGGGTTCGCATGCCTGCGTTATTGAGTTCAAAACCCGAAATTTGGGAGTACGACAAATCCATATACGGGATAGGTGTTCGCTACAATGCGCCCAACGGCCAAAAGCTTAAAGCATGGATATACGTGGACAGATCCCGCTACGACAACGCCAATATCAGTAAAGCAACACCTCTATTCGTAGAAGTCGAAGATACCCTTTCAGGCCCTATCGTAAGGACATTATCGACGGAGGATGAAATATTATCCGACCCCTCACTCAGACAACGTGTCAACGAAACGAGTGATCGGAAAGCTGCAACAGGAATGATGTTCGTCTGCACGCTCAGCCTACTCTCATTTTCAGGGGCTGCAGTGATTCACTGGCAGAGCCTGCGCAATAAGAAGCTACAGCGCACGATCGAAACATAGCCACATTTCCCGCTTCGCTACGCCAGTGGCCAACGGCGGATGGGTGTTTGGACTGCAGTGAACCGCAGGGCGACCAAGAGTTCGTCAGTAGGCTTGCAGCGTCTATCAGACTGAGCGCCGCTCAAGCGGCGCTCTATTTCCACAAGCCCGCAAAAATCAGCGCGGCTCCATATGGGCAATCATCAACTGCACGCTTTCATTGCCCCGAAACTCGTTCACATCCAGCTTGTACGCCAACTCCACCCAACGCACGGTCGGGTTCGGCCATACCTCGCGGTCGATGCCAAAGGCGATGCCATCCAGGCGCACCGACCCGCATTCGCTCTTGAGCACCACCTTCAGGTGCCGTTCGCCGACCACGCGCTGCTCCACCAACTGGAACACGCCATGGAACAGCGGCTCAGGGAAGTGCTGGCCCCAGGGGCCGGCGTGGCGCAGGGCCTTGGCCAGGTCGAGGTGGAATTCCTCCACGGCCAGGCTGCCGTCCGACAGCAGGCGCCCGGTCAGGTCTTCTTCGCGCAGCTGGCGGCGCACTTCTTCGTCGAACGCCTCGGCGAACGCGGGGAAGTTGCCTTCGGGCAAGGACAAGCCGGCAGCCATGGCATGGCCGCCGAACTTGCTGATCAACTGCGGATGGCGCGCTGCCACGGCATCCAGCGCATCACGAATGTGAAACCCCGGCACCGAGCGGGCCGAGCCCTTGAGCATGCCATCGCCGGCATCGGCGAAGGCGATGGTCGGGCGGTGGTAACGCTCCTTCAGGCGCGAGGCAAGAATGCCGATCACGCCCTGGTGCCAGTCGGCATCGAACAGGCATAGGCCATAAGGCATGGACTCGACCGGCAGGTCCTTGAGCTGGGCCAGGGCCTCGCGCTGCATGCCCTGCTCGATCGACTTGCGGTCCTGGTTCAGGTCATCCAGCTGCTGGGCCATGTCCTGGGCCAGCGCTGCGTCTTCGCACAGCAGGCATTCGATGCCCAGGCTCATGTCGTCCAGGCGCCCGGCGGCGTTCAGCCGTGGGCCGAGGATGAAGCCGAGGTCGGTGGAGGTAATGCGCCGATGATCGCGGCGCGCCACCTCGAGAATCGCCTTCAGGCCCGGCCGCGCGCGCCCGGCACGAATACGTTCGAGGCCCTGGTGCACCAGGATGCGATTGTTGGCATCCAGCGGCACCACGTCGGCCACGCTGCCCAGGGCAACCAGGTCCAGCAGCTCGCCGATGTTCGGCTGGGGCTGCGCCTCGTAGCGCCCCAGGCTGCGCAAGCGCGCGCGCAGGGCCATGAGCACGTAGAAGATCACGCCCACGCCCGCCAGCGACTTGCTGGGGAAGGTGCAGCCCGGCTGGTTCGGGTTGACGATGGCATCGGCCGCGGGCAGTTGCTCGCCCGGCAGGTGGTGGTCGGTGACCAGTACCTTGAGCCCGGCCGCCTTGGCCGCCGCGACGCCCTCGACGCTGGAGATGCCGTTGTCCACGGTAATCAGCAGTTGCGGCTGGCGCTGCAGCGCCACCTCGACGATTTCCGGGGTCAGGCCGTAGCCGTACTCGAAGCGGTTGGGCACCAGGTAATCGACATGGGCCGCGCCCAGCAGGCGCAGGCCCAGCACGCCAACGGTACTGGCCGTGGCGCCATCGGCATCGAAGTCGCCGACAATGAGGATGCGCTGGCGCTGGTCGAGGGCTTCGACCAGCAGGTCCACGGCAGCCTCGATGCCCTTGAGCTGCTGGTACGGCAACAGGCGCGCCAGGCTCTTGTCCAGTTCGGCTTCGCACTCTACGCCGCGTGCGGCGTACAGGCGGGTCAGCAAAGGCGGCAGGTTACCCAGAAATGGCAGGGTCGTCGGCAATGGGCGAGGTTCGATACGCATGGGGGGTCGGCTCAGCCACGCTCGCCGAGCAGCCACTCGAGCTGCACTTCGTGCTGGCCGCGGTCATCGGTGACGAACACCGTGCCTTCGCTGATCATCACGTCCCACTTGATGGTGCGCGGCATGTCGGTGGCCAGGGTTTCCAGGACCTCCTGCGGCACGGCGGCGATGCTCAGGTTCTTCAGGCCTTTGACGGCGTCCACCACCTTGTTCTGCCAGACGCGCAGGCTGCCATAGGCCAGAAGGCTGGTGCGCTCGGTGCGGCGCGAGCACCAGGTCAGGCGATCGGCGTCGGGCTGGCCGACTTCGATCCAGTGCAGGATGCGGTCGTCCAGGCTCTTTTCCCACAGCGCTGCTTCATCCACATCCGACAGACCACGGCCGAACGACAGGTTCTCGTTGTACCACAGGGCGTAGGCCAGCAGCCGCACGGCCATGCGCTCTTCGGTTTCCGAAGGGTGGCGGGCAATGGTCTGCCGGACGTTTTCGTACACGCCGCGATCGAGATCGGTCAGGTTCAGTTCGAATTTGTAGGTGGTGGACGGCTGGGCCATGGTCGAGGGGGCTTCGTGCAGAGAGAAAAGGCACCTAGTCTACCCGATCCGGCCCCACCTTGCGCCGCAGCAGTATCTGCCGTCGTGGACCTATGATAAAACCACGGCTCTGCCCAGTTGCCACGGATGCCACATGTCTACGCCCAGCAAACCCCTCGCCGGCCTGAAAGTCATCGAACTCGGCACCCTGATCGCCGGCCCGTTCGCCTCGCGTATCTGCGCCGAATTCGGCGCCGAGGTGGTCAAGGTCGAGTCCCCGGACGGCGGCGACCCGCTGCGCAAATGGCGCAAGCTGTACGAGGGCACGTCTCTGTGGTGGTTCGTCCAGGCACGCAACAAGCAATCGCTGACGCTCAACCTCAAGCACCCGGACGGGCGCGATATCCTCAAGCGCCTGCTGGCCGACGCCGACATCCTGATCGAGAACTTCCGCCCTGGCGTGCTGGAAAAGCTCGGCCTGGGCTGGGATGTGCTGCATGCGCTGAACCCACGCCTGGTGATGGTGCGTTTGTCGGGTTTCGGTCAGACCGGGCCGATGAAGGACCAACCGGGCTTCGGTGCGGTGGGCGAGTCGATGGGCGGCCTGCGCTACATCACCGGTTTCGACGACCGCCCGCCGGTGCGCACCGGCATTTCCATCGGCGATTCGATCGCCGCATTGTGGGGCGTGATCGGCGCGCTGATGGCACTGCGTCACCGCGAGGTCAACGGCGGCCAGGGCCAGGTGGTGGACGTGGCCCTGTACGAGGCGATCTTCGCGATGATGGAAAGCATGGTGCCAGAATTCGATGTGTTCGGTTTCATTCGCGAGCGTACCGGCAACATCATGCCGGGCATCACCCCCTCCTCCATCCACACCACGGCCGACGGCAAGCATGTGCAGATCGGCGCCAACGGCGATGCGATCTTCAAGCGCTTCATGCAGGCCATCGGCCGCCACGACCTGGCCGATGACCCCGCGCTGGCCAGCAACGATGGCCGCGACGCGCGACGTGACGAGCTGTACGGGGTGATCGACCGCTGGGCCAACGGCCTGCCGCTGGAGCAGGTGATGCGCGCACTCAACGACGCCGAGGTACCCGCAAGCCGCATCTATTCGGCCGAGGATATGTTCAACGACCCGCAATACCTGGCGCGGGAGATGTTCCTGCAGGCCCGCCTCCCGGACGGCAAGCCCTTCAAGATGCCCGGCATCGTGCCCAAGCTTTCGGAAACGCCAGGCTCCACCGAGTGGGTCGGCCCGGCCTTGGGCGAGCACACCGACGCGCTGCTGGCCAAGCTGGGATACGACACCGCAGCCATCACCCGGCTGCGTACCGCCGGCACGGTCTGAGATTGCCCATGCGCCTGCGCGCCCTGCTCTGCTGCATGCTGCTCGCCCTGGCCGCTGCCCCCTTGCAGGCCAAGGAACGTTTGCTGTGGCTGGTTCGCGACCTGCCGCCGTTCACCATTTTCGAGGGGTCGGAAAAGGGCCAGGGGGTGGTCGACCAGATGCTGCCGCTGCTGATCGAACAGATGCCCGAATACGACCACGCCATCGTTCGGGTCAACCGCGCTCGCGGCATCCAGATGCTGCAAGACGCCAGCAGCTTCACCTGTGACCCGACCCTGCTGTGGACGCCGGAGCGCGCCAAGTACGTGAAATTCTCCATGCCAACGCTTGCGGTGATGAGCAGTGGCGTGATGGTCCGCACTGAAGGCGAGCCGCTGTTGGCGCCCTATCTCGATGGCCAGCAGGTCGACCTGAAAGGCTTGCTCGACAGCACGCAGCTGAAGCTGGGCATCGTCGCCGAGCGCAGCTACAGCACGCAGATCGACGACATCCTGCGCCAGTTGCCCGACACCGCATTCAGCCGCCATTACGGCAACGACGCCACCGCCAGCCTGCTGCAGATGCAGCAGCTCGGGCGCCTGCAACTGGTGCTCGGCTATTGGCCGGAGATGCGCTACCTGATCCAGCAGCAAGGTGGCGACCTGGACGCGTATCACTTCCACCCGATCCAGGGGGTCAACCGCTACCAGTTCCTGCACGTGGGCTGTTCGGATTCGCCACTGGGGCGTGCGGCCATCGAGCATATCGACCAGCTGCTGCCAGCGTTACGCCGCGATACCCTGCCGGCGCTGTATGCCCGCTGGCTCGACCCTGAACTGCGCGCCGACTACCTGGCGCACAGCAAGCAGTTTTTCGAGGCCCATTAAAAAGAAACCCCGGAGCGCTGGGGAAGACGCCCGGGGCCAATCGAAAGCCCATGCGGGCTTCCCGTGACAACCCTCCTGCACCGGAGCTGTGTGCAGGCTAGCTGCCCTACTGCGTCTGATACGCCAATCAGGCAAAGGTTCCCTGGGGTTGCTGACGCTGTTGCAAGGCCGCAATCACACAGGGCTGCAAGCGCCCCTCGACAATCTGCAGGTCTCGGTGCAAGCCATCCACCAGGTCGATCAGCAGGCTCTGCTCCTGCAATTGACGCAGGCTGACGGTGCGCCGCAGCGCCGTGCCACCGAGGCTGTCGTAAATGGTCAATTGGCGGTTGCCGCTGGCATCCGCGGCGTCAAGGTGGGCCTGGTAAGGGGCCAGGGTGTCGTTGAGCAGTCTGCAGATTCTTTCCATCCGGATCACTCGCGCAGGTAGTGGGACATACAGCAACTGACCAACAAGCGCAGCGGAAAGTTCGCCCGGCTGCGGCTGGTTCAGTGAGCATGCGTCGGCGATGTGACCGTTTGAATACGTCGCAGGGCCTTGTGCCAGCGCGGCATGGGCAATGGCCAGGGCAGCTCGTCGAGCACCCACAGGCCTTGGCGCCGGGCTTCGTGGGCGAGGTCTGGCAGGCCATCACCCAGCTGGCCGACGAACAGCAGCGCCCGTGGCGGGCGCTCGCGCCTGAACTGTTCGAGCACGGCCAGGCCATCGCGCATGCCGTGGTCGAGGATCAGCAGGTCGGCCCCGCGATCGCGCACCAGGCAGGTCTTGAGATCGTTCAGGTTTTCGGTGACGCGCACGTCGAAGAGGCCCAGCACATTGCAGGCCTGGTGCAGAAGAATCTGGTGGGAAGGACGTGCCTGATGAATCAACACGTAGGGCTGGTGCATGAGCCGCTCCTGTTTGAAGGACCGGTCACTCTAGGTAAGTCGCCAAGCGACTTGTATAGGACAATTCTGAAAGTAATAGCGGAAAAGAAGGGTTCAGGGCCGCATTTCGGCCCTGAACTTCACACGCTTACAGCGGCTTGCCGCGGTTGCCGTGCTGGCTGACGAAGGCCTGCACCGCCTTCAGGTCGTTGGCCAGGACCGTGCAGCGCTCTTCGCGGGCGAACAGGTCGCTCAAGTGAGCGGGCAGCTCCAGCGCCTTGCCAACGCCGGCCTTCTCCACCGCATCCGGGAACTTGACCGGGTGCGCAGTGCCCAGCACCACCATCGGCGTGTCCAGGCTGCGGCGGCATTCGCGGGCGGCCTTGACGCCGATCGCGGTGTGCGGGTCGAGCACCTCGCCGGTGCTGGCGAACACCTCGGCGATGGTCTCGCAGGTCTGCTCGTCGCTCACGGCCAGCGAATCGAACAGCTTGCGCGCTTCGGTCCAGCGGTCCTGGTCGACGCTGAAGCCGCCGCCCTGCTTGAAGTTGGCCATCAGCTCGGCAATCGCGGCACCATTGCGACCGTGCAGGTCGAACAGCAGGCGCTCGAAGTTGGACGAGACCATGATGTCCATCGACGGCGACAGGGTCGCGTGCAGGGTTTCCTTGACGTACTGGTTGCCGCTCATGAAGCGGTGCAGGATGTCGTTGCGGTTGGTGGCCACCACCAGCTGGCTGATCGGCAGGCCCATGTTGCGCGCCAGGTAGCCGGCGAAGATGTCGCCGAAGTTGCCGGTCGGCACCGAGAACGCCACCGAACGGGCCGGGCCGCCCAGCTGCAGGGCCGCATGGAAGTAGTAGACGATCTGGGCCATGATCCGCGCCCAGTTGATCGAGTTGACCGCCACCAGGCGCGTGCCCTTGAGGAAGGACTGGTCGGCGAAGCTGGCCTTGACCATCTCCTGGCAGTCGTCGAAGTTGCCTTCGATGGCGATGTTGTGGATGTTCTCGCCGAAGATGGTGGTCATCTGCCGGCGCTGAACTTCCGAGACACGCTGGTGCGGGTGCAGGATGAAGATGTCGACGTTGTCGCAACGGCGGCAGCCTTCGATGGCGGCCGAACCGGTGTCACCGCTGGTGGCGCCGATGATCACCACGCGCTCGCCGCGCTTGGCCAGCACGTGGTCGAGCAGGCGGCCGAGCAGTTGCAGGGCGAAATCCTTGAACGCCAGGGTCGGGCCGTGGAACAGCTCCATGACCCACTCGTTGCCGTTCAGCTGACGCAGCGGCGCGACCGCAGCGTGGGCGAAGGCGCCGTAGGTTTCCTCGAGGATCTTCTTGAAGTCGGCATCGGCGACGCTGCCGGTGACGAACGGGCGCATCACCCGGAAGGCCAGCTCGTGGTACGGCAGGCCGGCCCAGGAGGCGATCTCTTCCTGGGTGAAGCGTGGCAGGTTCTCGGGTACGTACAGGCCGCCATCGCTGGCAAGGCCGGCCAGCAGGACGTCTTCGAAATTCAGGGCCGGTGCCTGGCCGCGGGTGCTGATATAACGCATGGCTACTAACCTTCGATACTGGGCACGGGCCGCCGTCGCGGCCCGTGGGGGAATTTAGTTGAGCTGTTCGACGCGGATGCGCACAACCTTGCCGACCACGTCCTGCAGGGCTTCCAGGGCGACGATGGCGTCGTTGATGCGCTGCTCGACCACACCGTGGGTGAGCAGGATCATCGGCACCAGGCCGTCCTGTTCCTCGGCTTCCTTCTGCATGATCGACTCGATGTTGATGCCACGCTCGGAGAGGATGCTCGCCACCTGGGCCAGTACGCCCGGATGGTCCTTGGCCTGGATGCGCAGGTAGTAGGCGCTTTCGCAGGCTTCGATCGGCAAGATCGGGTGGTCCGACAGCGAATCGGGCTGGAAGGCCAGGTGCGGTACGCGGTTTTCCGGGTCGGAAGTCATGGCACGGACCACATCCACCAGGTCGGCAACCACCGACGAAGCGGTCGGCTCCATGCCGGCACCGGCGCCGTAGTACAGGGTGGAACCGGCAGCGTCACCGTTGACCATCACGGCGTTCATCACGCCATTGACGTTGGCGATCAGGCGGTCGGCCGGGATCAGCGTCGGGTGCACGCGCAGCTCGATGCCAGCGGCAGTGCTGCGGGCCACGCCCAGGTGCTTGATGCGGTAGCCCAGGGCTTCGGCGTAGTTCACGTCAGCGGTGGTCAGCTGGGTGATGCCCTCGGTGTAGGCCTTTTCGAACTGCAGCGGAATACCAAAGGCGATGGAGGCCAGGATGGTCAGCTTGTGCGCGGCATCGATGCCCTCGACGTCGAAGGTCGGGTCGGCTTCGGCATAACCCAGCGCCTGGGCTTCGGCCAGCACGTCGGGGAAGGCACGCCCTTTCTCGCGCATTTCGGTGAGGATGAAGTTGCCGGTGCCGTTGATGATGCCGGCCAGCCAGTTGATGCGGTTGGCCGACAAGCCTTCGCGGATCGCCTTGATCACCGGGATGCCACCGGCCACTGCGGCTTCGAAGGCAACGATGACGCCCTTCTCGCGGGCCTTGGCGAAGATTTCGTTGCCGTGCACGGCGATCAGCGCCTTGTTGGCGGTGACCACGTGCTTGCCGTTTTCGATGGCCTTGAGCACCAGGTCGCGGGCCACGGTGTAGCCACCGATCAGCTCGATGACGATGTCGATCTCAGGGTTGCTCGCAACGTCGAACACATCAGCGGTAATGGGGGTACCGGTAATCTGGCAGTTCGGGTTGGGCGAGCGCATGGCGATCTGTGCCACTTCAATACCGCGCCCGGCACGGCGGGCAATCTCCTCGGCGTTGCGCTGAAGTACATTGAAGGTACCGCCACCGACGGTCCCCAACCCACAGATGCCTACTTTGACCGGTTTCACTGTGAACTCCCCATTGAACGGCCGGCACCTGCGCCGACCGTGAAACATGCCGTCACCCCATGACGACGGCGTACTGAATGATTACTTGGCGGCCTGCTGCTGGCCCGCCAGGGCCAGCTTGGCCACCTGTGGCGCCGGCTGGTAGCCCGGGATCACCTGGCCGCTTTCCAGCACGATGGCCGGGGTGCCATTGACCCCGATCGACTGGCCGAGCTGGAACTGCTTGCCCACCGGGTTGGCGCACTTGGCGGCCTTGATTTCCTTGCCGTCGACCATCTTGTCCAGCGCCGCGCGGCGGTCGCTGGAGCACCACACCGCCTGCAGCTGCTCATCGCCCGGCGAACCCAGGCCCTGGCGCGGGAAGGCGACGTAGCGCACTTCGATACCGCGGCGGTTGAGTTCGGGCACTTCGGCGTGCAGCTTGTGGCAGTACGGGCAGGTGGTGTCGGTGAAGACGGTGATGTGCGACTTGGTTTCGCCCTTGGCAGGATAAACCACCATCTCGGCGGCTGGAATGCCGTTGATGAGCTTGGCGACGCCCTGGCGCTCGGTCTTTTCGGTCAGGTTGACCGGCTTGCCGTCCTGGATCTGGAACAGGTAGCCCTGCATGACGAACTGGCCGTCGGCGCTGGCGTACAGCACGCGGCCGCCCTGCAGCTTGACTTCGTAGAGGCCGTTCAGCGGGCTGCTGGCCACGCTTTCCACGGGCACTTCCAGCTCGAGGTTCTGCAGCGATTTGCGGATGGCCTGTTCGGCCGTGGCATTGCTATCGGTCGCCGCGGCAACGGCGAAAGTACTGGCCAGCGCCAACGCGGCGGCGGCGAAGATCTGGGTCACGCGCATGGGGAACTCCTGAAGGCGGACAGGGGCCGGAGGGCGTCACCTGCGGGAAAAACGCGGCGACCGTGCGGCCCTTGGTGCAAACCGCCCAAGACTACCACATCACACCGCCAATGAAGGGGTCTGCGGGTACCGGCGGGCGGAACATGAAAATCATTCATCCACGCGGATGGTGCTGGGCGTGCAACTGCTGCAGGCGGGCCTTGGCCACGTGGGTGTAGATCTGCGTGGTC
Organism: Pseudomonas sp. NPDC087029; assembly: GCF_044745345.1. Classification (NCBI taxonomy): domain Bacteria; kingdom Pseudomonadati; phylum Pseudomonadota; class Gammaproteobacteria; order Pseudomonadales; family Pseudomonadaceae; genus Pseudomonas; species Pseudomonas sp. NPDC087029. The sequence continues at coordinate 375,022 of NZ_JBIVAB010000003.1, forward strand.
GACAGGTCGCTGTGGCCTAGCAGCATCTGCACCACGCGCAGGTCGGCGCCGTGGTTGAGCAAGTGGGTGGCGAAGGCGTGGCGCAGGGTATGCGGCGACAAGGGCTTGTCGATGCCGGCCACCCGCGCATGGTGCTTGATCCGGTGCCAGAAGGTCTGGCGGGTCATCTGCTCGCCGCGCAGGCTGGGGAACAGCACATCGCTGGGGCGCCCGTTGAGCAGCTCGGCGCGGCCATCGCGCTGGTAGCGCTCCAGCCACAGCACCGCCTCCTCGCCCATCGGCACCAGGCGCTCCTTGCTGCCCTTGCCCATCACCCGCAGCACGCCCTGGCGCAGGTTAACCTGGTCGAGGGTCAGGCTGACCAGCTCGGTCACCCGCAGGCCGCAGGCGTACAGCACTTCGAGCATGGCGCGGTCGCGCTGGCCGATCGCCTCGCCGAGGTCCGGGGCCTGCAACAGGGCTTCGACATCGGCTTCGGACAACGACTTGGGCAAGGGCTTGCCCAGTTGCGGCATCTCGACCTGCAAGGTCGGGTCGACGGCCACCAGCTTTTCCCGCAGCAGATAACGAAAGAAGCCACGCAGCCCGGAGAGAAAGCGCGCCGTGGAACGTGGCTTGTAGCCCTGGTCGAGGCGCCAGGCCAGGTGATCGAGGATCAACTCGCGGCCGGCATCGGGCAGGCTCACGGCATGTTCCTGCAACCAGCCGTTGAACAGCGCCAGGTCGCTGCGATAGGAAACGCGGGTGTTGTCCGACAGGCCTTTTTCCAGCCACAGGGCATCGAGGAACTGGTCGATCAGGGGGTGGTCGAGGGCGGGCATGAAAACTCGGTGGCAAACGACGAAATGGCGCTTAGTCTTTCATAACCACGCCGGCATAGGGAGCCCGCATGAACGAACAGCAGATCCTTCTCAGCGTCGGCGGTATCGGCGCTGCCGCCCTGGCTTGCCAATGGCTGGCCTGGCGCCTGAAATTACCCGCCATCCTGTTTCTGCTGCTGGCCGGCATTCTCGCCGGCCCGATCCTTGGCTGGCTCGACCCGCAAGCGTTGTTCGGCCCGCTGCTGATGCCGCTCGTGTCGCTGGCGGTGGCGCTGATCCTGTTCGAGGGCAGCCTCACCCTGCACCTGTCGCAATGGCGCGAAATCGGCAGCGTGGTGCATCGGCTGGTCACCGTGGGCGCGCTGTCGACCTGGCTGGTGATCGCCCTGGCCACCCACTGGCTGCTGGACTTCGACTGGCCCCTGGCAATCCTGTTCGGCACCTTGACCCTGGTCACCGGCCCCACGGTGATCGTGCCCATGCTGCGGGTGGTGCGGCCCAAGGCGGCGATCGCCAATATCCTGCGCTGGGAAGGCATCATGATCGACCCGATCGGTGCCTTGCTGGCCGTGGTGGTGTACAGCTTCATCATCGCCAGCGGCGCCGGCGAGGGCCTGGCCCACAGCCTGGTGACCTTCGCCGGGGTGATCTTCTGCGGCACGGCCTTGGGCGCTGCGGGCGGCTGGTTGCTCGGGCAGATCATGCGCGAGCAGTGGCTGCCCGAATACCTGCACAACCTGGCCTCGCTGGCGGCGGTGCTGGGCATATTCATCGCCGCCAACCAGATCGTCCACGAGTCCGGGCTGCTGGCGGTCACGGTGATGGGCATGTGGCTGGCCAACATGCGCGGGGTCGATGTGCGGCAGATCCTGCACTTCAAGGAAAACCTCAGCGTGCTGCTGATCTCCGGCCTGTTCATCCTGCTGGCCGCGCGCCTCGACCTGCACGCCATGATCGGCCTGGGGCCGGCGGTGCTGGCGCTGCTGCTGGTGATCCAGCTGCTGGCGCGGCCGCTCAATGTGCTGCTGTCGACGCTGGGCTCGGCGCTGAACTGGCGCGAGCGCGCCCTGCTCGCCTGGGTCGCGCCGCGCGGCATCGTGGCCGCGGCGGTGTCGGCGATCTTTGCCATCCGCCTGCATGAGGCCGGCCACCAGGGCGCCTTGCTGCTGGTGCCGCTGACCTTCGCCGTGATCATCGGCACGGTGGTGATCCAGAGCGCCACGGCCAGGCCCCTGGCGCGCCTGCTCAAGGTCGCGGAGCCTGCGCCCAGCGGGTTTCTCATCGTCGGCGCCAACGAGCCGGCGCGAGCCATCGCCAAGGCTCTGCAGCAACTGGGCTGTCGGGTGCTGCTGACCGATTCGAGCTGGGAGAACATTCGCGCGGCGCGCATGGAGGGGCTGCCCACCTATTTTGGCAACCCGGCTTCGCAGCACGCCGATGCGCACCTGGACCTGGTCGGCCTGGGCCACCTGCTGGGCTTGTCGCCTGCCGGCGAGATCAATGCCTTGGCCTGCGCCCGCTTTCGCCACGACTTCGGCCATGGGCGGCTGTTCGTGCTGGCCAGCGGCCTGGAGAAGCAACGCAGCGACAAGCACCGGGCCGCCGAAGAGCACCGCGGGCATTTGCTGGGCGCCAACCCGATGACCTACCTGCAACTGGCCAACCGCCTGCACCAGGGCGCGGAGCTCTACAGCACCACGCTCACCGAAGGCTTCGGCTGGGAGGCGTATCGGGCCTTGCATGGCGAGCGGGCGCACTTGCTGTTCGCCCGCGATGAACACGGCTGGGTACATGTCGCCAGCCCCGACGAAGCGCTACAGCCACAACCGGGCTGGACCCTGGTGGCGTTGATCGAGCCTGCCGCGCCTGAGTGAAATCAGGCCTCGGGCAGCACCGGCACCGGGCGCTTGTCCTCGTCGATGGCGACGAAGCTGAACACGCCATGGATCGCCCGCTCGCGGCCGTCCAGGTACATGTTCTCGACGAACACGTCGACCTGCACCTGCAAGCTGGTGTTGCCGACCTTGATCACCGTGCCGACCAACTCGACGATCGAGCCCGCCGGGATCGGGTGCTTGAAGTCGATGCGGTCGGTGGACACGGTCACCAGCGGCAGGCGGCAGAAGCGCGTGGCGGCGATGAACGACACTTCGTCCATCCAGGCCAGCGCGGTGCCGCCGAACAGGGTGTTGTGGTGGTTGGTGGTATTGGGGAATACGGCTTTGGTCACGCGCGTCACCGACAGCTCGGTGCGGCGCTGGATTTCCTGGTCTCGGGCGGTCATGTCCGTTACATCGCATGGGGTTCAAAAAGCAAAAAAGCAGCCCGAAGGCTGCTTTTTTCTCGCAAGGTGGCCTAGGCCACCAGGCAAACTGTACTCAGGACAGTTTTTCCTTGATGCGAGCGGCTTTGCCGGACAGGTCGCGCAGGTAGTACAGCTTGGCTTTACGCACGTCACCACGACGTTTCACGGCCAGGCTGTCGATCTGCGGGCTGTAGGTCTGGAAGGTACGCTCTACGCCAACGCCGCTGGAGATCTTGCGCACGGTGAAGGCGCTGTTCAGACCGCGGTTACGCTTGGCGATAACGACGCCTTCGAACGCCTGCAGACGGGAACGCTCACCTTCCTTCACTTTAACCTGGACGACAACGGTGTCGCCTGGTGCGAAGGTCGGGATTTCCTTGCTCATCTGCTCGGCTTCGAGCTGCTGGATGATCTTGTTGGTCATGCTGTGCTCCTAAGATGGATACGTGATCCACCATCGATACGTTTAACTATCGTCCCGCTCGCGGAGGTATTCCTCGAGCAGCTTCTTCTCTTCTCCAGAAAGCGAGCGACTTTCCAGAAGATCGGCGCGTCGTTCGAAGGTCCTACCAAGGGACTGCTTCATTCTCCAACGCCGGATATGTGCATGGTTGCCACTTAGCAACACGTCGGGAACGCGCTGATCCGCATACACCTCAGGTCGGGTGTAGTGCGGGCAATCGAGCAGACCGTCGGTGAAGGAATCTTCTTCCGCCGAGTCCACATGCCCTAAAGCTCCGGGCAGCAGCCGCGTAACCGCATCGATCAGTACCATGGCCGGCAGCTCGCCACCGGAAAGCACATAGTCGCCAATCGACCACTCCTCATCGACATGAGCCTCGATAAAGCGCTCGTCGATGCCTTCATAACGACCGGCGATCAGGATCAACGATTCCTGCTCTGCCAGGCCTTTGACCGCCTGCTGGGTCAGCTTGCGGCCTTGCGGCGAAAGGTAGATCACCTTTGCCGATGCTCCGGTCGCTTGCCTGGCGCTAACCAGGGCGTCTTCCAGAGGCTTGATTTTCATCACCATGCCCGGGCCACCGCCAAACGGCCGATCATCCACCGTGTGGTGACGATCTGTGGTGTAGTCCCGCGGGTTCCAGCAAGTCACTTGAAGCAACCCCTGTTTCACCGCGCGGCTGGTAATGCCGTACTCCGTGATGGCCGAGAACATCTCGGGGAACAACGTGATGACGTCTACGCGAAGGTTACCCATCGTCTAGAAGTCCGCGTCCCATTCAACCCGCATCACGCCTGCTTCCAGGTCGACGTTGAGCACGCATTGCGCCGTATAGGGCAACAGACGCTCGCGATCATCCAGGCTGCCTGCGCAGGGCTTGACCACCATTACATCGTTCGCACCGGTCTCCAACAGGTGATCGACCTTGCCGAACAGCTGTTCGTCCTGGTTGATGACCTTCAGGCCCTGCAGCTGGTACCAGTAGTACTCGTCTGCGGCCAGGTTGGGCAAAAGGCTCCGCGGGATGCAGATTTCGAAGCCGCTCAGAAGACGGGCTTCATCGCGATCATCGAGGCCTTTCAATTTCACGACCAGGCCCTTTTGGGAGCCACGACCGCTGACCAGCTCGACCTGCTTCACCTTGCCTTCATGCCGAAGCGTCCAGCGCGGATAATCCAACAGGTTTTCAATCGGATCGGTAAAGGAATACACCTTCACCTCGCCGCGAACGCCGTGAACCGAAAAAATCTTGCCGACAACGATGAGGTCGTCAGCCTTTTCTGGCGTCGCGTTCATACTGTTCAGGCAGCGGCCTTGGCAGCGTCCTTCAGCAGCTGAGCAACGCGCTCAGACGGCTGTGCGCCCTGGCTCAGCCAGTAGGTGACGCGCTCTTGGTTGACCGACAGCTTGACTTCGGCGCCCGATGCGATCGGGTTGAAGAAGCCAACGCGCTCAACGAAACGGCCGTCACGGGCGTTACGCGAGTTGGTCACGGTCAGGTGGTAGAATGGGCGCTTTTTCGAGCCGCCACGGGCCAGACGAATGGTTACCATGTGAACATCGTTCCTATAGTCGGTGTTGCAGTTTGTACTGCAAATCTGAATGCCAAATAGGCACACGGGTGCCCAAAAGGCCGCATATTCTCGGGGAATACACGGACATTTGCAAATGACTTTTTCGCCAGGGCCATGCCCTCGCGTCCAGATTTGCCGGTTGCGCCGCGATTTCGCGGCCGTTGCCCCGCCGCAGCGGGGGTTCTGAGGGAGCGTTCGATGACGAACGGCCCCTCGGAATAGGGTTACAGCTTCGGCATGCCGCCACCCGGCAGCATCCCGCCCAGGCCACGCATCATCTTGGCCATGCCGCCCTTGGCGGAGAATTTCTTCATCATCTTCTGCATCTGCTTGTGCTGCTTGATCAAGCGGCCGATGTCCTGCACCTGGGTGCCGGAGCCGAGGGCGATACGGCGCTTGCGCGAACCGCTGATCAGGTCAGGGTCGCGACGCTCGGCCGGGGTCATCGAGTTGATGATCGCTTCCATCTGCTTGAACTGCTTCTCGGCCGCGCCCTGGGCGTTGCCCATTTGCGACAGGTTGACCCCGCCGATGCTCGGCAGCTTGTCCATCAGGCCGCCCAGGCCGCCCATGTTCTTCATCTGCTGCAGCTGGTCGCGGAAGTCTTCGAGGTCGAAGCCCTTGCCCTTCTTCAGCTTCTTGGCCAGCTTGTCGGCCTTGGCCTTGTCGATGGTCTGCTCGGCCTGCTCGATCAGGCTGAGCACATCGCCCATGCCGAGGATGCGCGAGGCGACACGGTCGGGGTGGAAGGGCTCGAGGGCCTCGGTCTTCTCGCCCATACCGATGAACTTGATCGGCTTGCCGGTGATGGCGCGTACCGACAGCGCGGCACCGCCACGGGCGTCACCGTCGACCTTGGTCAGCACCACGCCGGTCAGCGGCAGGGCCTCGCCAAAGGCCTTGGCGGTGTTGGCGGCGTCCTGGCCGGTCATGGCGTCGACCACGAACAGTGTCTCGATCGGCTTGACCGCGGCATGCAGCGCCTTGATCTCGTCCATCATGTCGGCGTCGATGTGCAGGCGGCCGGCGGTGTCGACGATGACCACGTCGATGAACTTGAGCTTGGCCTCGCGGATCGCCGCCTCGGCGATGGCTACCGGCTTCTGGCTGATGTCGGACGGGAAGAAGGTCACGCCGATGTCGTTGGCCAGGGTTTCCAGCTGCTTGATCGCCGCCGGGCGGTAGACGTCGGCCGACACCACCATCACGCTCTTTTTCTTGCGTTCCTTGAGGAAGCGCGCGAGCTTGCCGGCGGTGGTGGTCTTACCGGCGCCCTGCAGGCCGGCCATCAGCACCACGGCAGGTGGCGCCGCGTTCAGCGCGAGGTCTTCGTTGGCCGCGCCCATCAGGCTTTCCAGCTCGGCCTGGACGATCTTCACGAAGGCCTGGCCCGGGGTCAGGCTGCGCGACACTTCGGTGCCGACCGCACGTTCCTTGACGCTGTTGACGAAATCCTTGACCACCGGCAGGGCAACGTCGGCCTCGAGCAGGGCCATGCGCACTTCGCGCAACGTGTCCTTGATATTGTCTTCAGTCAGCTTGGCCTTGCCGGTGACATGGCGCAGCGTCTGTGACAGGCGGTCGGTCAGGTTTTCGAACATGGTGATCCTTTCTGGCCCAGTAAAAGCCGAGGTTTGTCAGGCGCCCAGGTGAAAATGCACACGCGCTGGGCACAGCAAGGCGGCGATTATAGCGAAGAGCGGCGGCGGCGCACACCTTGCTGACCCCTGGAGGGATATTCGGTGGCCCTGTCGCCGCCAAGCCGGCGCCTGCAAGCGCAGCGCCCCCTCCCTGTGGGAGCCGGCTTGCCGGCGATAGGGCCGCAGCAGACTTCCTTGGTACTGACGATCTATGCCAAACTCCGTCTCTTTAAGGCTCGCCAACCAGGACTTATGTTCTCCTCACCCAGCCTCATCCCCAACCTGATCGCCGCCGGCCTATATATAGCAGCGACCGTCTATCAAGGTTCGCGCCTGGCCCAGTCGAACAAGGCCGACAAACGCCTGCTCGGCCTGCTTGGCGCCCTCGCCGTGCTCGCCCAGGCCGGCGCGCTGTTCTTCCAGCTCATCACCCCGTTGGGCCTGAGCCTCGATTTCTTCAGTGCCGCCAGCCTGATCGCCGTGGCGGTCATCGCCCTGACCCTGCTGGCGTGCCTGCGCATCCCGGTGGAAAACCTGCTGGTGCTACTGTTCCCGCTGGGCGCGGTGACCGCGCTGCTGGCGCAGTTCGCCCCGCCCGGCACGGTGCCGCTGATCAACGAAGAACCCGGCATCCTCGCGCATATCCTGCTGTCGATCCTGGCCTATGGGCTGTTCACCATCGCCGTGTTCCAGTCGCTGTTGCTGCTGCTGCAGGACCGCCAGCTGAAGAACAAGCACCCGTCCGGGCTGATCCGCAACTTCCCGCCGCTGCAGACCATGGAAAGCCTGCTGTTCGGCTTCCTCTGGGCAGGCTGGTGCCTGTTGTCGCTGTCGCTGATTTCCGGCTGGCTGTTCCTCGACAACCTGTTCGCCCAGCACCTGGTGCATAAAACCCTGCTGGCCTGCGTGGCCTGGGTGGTGTTCAGCGTGCTGCTGTGGGGCCGCACGCGCCTGGGCTGGCGCGGCCACAAGGCGATCCGCTGGACCCTGGCCGGTTTCTGCCTGCTGATGCTGGCCTATTTCGGCAGCAAGCTGGTCCGCGAATTCATCCTGCATATCTGACGGTCGCCCATGGACACCCTGCCGTACGCTCCGCTACTCGGCACTCTGGCACTGGCGCTGCTGTGGTCGGCGCTGTGCACCGCGGTGGATGCCGCCCGTGTACAACTCAACGGTTCGCTGCGCAATGGCGAAGATGGCCAGCCGCCGCTGCCGGCCCAGGCCCTGGTGCTGTGCGCCAGCCTGGGCAAGCTGCTGGTGCTGGGCCTGGCCTGCCTGATCGGCCAGCGCCACAACGGCGAACACGGCTTCTGGCCGGCCGGCCTGGGCGCGGCCCTGGCCCTGCTGGTGCTTGCCGAATACCTGCCACGGCGCCTGGCTCGGCGTAACCCGCAAGCGTTCGTCAGCCTCGGCGTCAGCCTGCTCAAGCCGCCCCTGGCCCTGCTGCAACCGCTGGCCTGCCTGCTCGATGGTTGCGCCAAGCTCTTGTTGCGCCCCTTCCGCGTGCAACCCACGGCGGTTGCGCTGCACCCCCAGCAAGATGACGACTACGACCAGGACGACGAGCCCGAAGCGCCTCGCCACGGCTTGCTGGACGGCCTGCAGGCGCTGGACAAGATCACCGTCAACGACATCCTGGTGCCGCGCAACGAGGTCGACGGCATCAACCTGGACGAGCCGATCGAGCGCATCATCGAACAGCTCATCGTCAGCCGGCACACGCGCCTGCCGGTCTACCACAACGACATCAACCAGGTCGAAGCGATCCTCAACACCAAGCTCATCAGCCACCTGCTGCCCAGGGGCGAGCTGACCCTCCAGGCGCTGCGCGGGGCCTGCTACGAGCCCTACTTCGTCCCGGAAAGCACGCCCCTGCAGCTGCAATTGCTGAACTTCCACAAGCAGCAGCGGCGCCTGGGCGTGGTGGTGGACGAATACGGCGAGGTGCTGGGCATCGTCACCCTGGAGGACATCCTCGAGGAGATCGTCGGCGAGTTCGAGGACGAGCAGAGCCTGGACAACCCCCACGTCCACCCCCAGGCCGACGGCACCTTCGTCATCGAAGGCACCGCCTCGCTGCGCGAGATCAACCGCACCCTGGGCTGGCACCTGCCCTGCGACGGCGGCCCGAAAACCCTCAACGGGCTGGTCACCGAAGCGCTGGAAAGCATCCCGGAAAGCGCCGTTTGCCTGAAGATCGGCCGTTATCGCCTGGAAATCCTCGAAACAGAGGACAATTGCGCCAGCAAGGTACTGGTGTGGACCGTGACCCGCTAGCTATACTCGGGCCACGCTTACCCAGCCCCGCCGTCCCGCCTGCTACCCGCACCCGGCGCCACACGGCCAGTCCGCTCCACTGACGCGCCCCGCGGTCCTGCTTCAGCACCCCGAACAGTGCCCGCCCCCGCCCCTACCCGCCTTGGGCTATCGTCAGTCGCGCGACCACAACAATACGCTCCGGCGTCCGCGACACCGTGCCTGCCTGGGTACGCGCGGGCAAAGCCCATGGAGCACGACCAGACTGTTAGGGACCTACTTAATGACCACCAGCAGCACTTATGCCCAGGCGCCCGCCGCGCCGGTCAACTCGCCCGCGCGGGTGGCCACCGCCAGCTTCATCGGCACCGCCATCGAGTTCTACGATTTCTACGTCTATGCCACCGCCGCCGCCCTGGTGATCGGCCCGGTGTTCTTCCCGTCAGGTTCAGGCACCGCGCAGATGCTGGCGGCCTTCCTCACCTTCGGCATCGCCTTCCTCGCCCGGCCACTGGGCTCGGCCCTGTTCGGCCACTTCGGCGACCGCATCGGGCGCAAGTCGACCCTGGTCGCCTCGCTGCTGCTGATGGGCGTGTCGACCACCCTGATCGGTGTGCTGCCTGGCTATGACAGCATCGGCGTGTGGGCACCGATCCTGCTCTGCCTGCTGCGTTTCGGCCAAGGCCTGGGGCTGGGAGGCGAATGGGGCGGCGCGGCGTTGCTGGCCACCGAGAACGCGCCAGCAGGCAAGCGCGCCTGGTTCGGCATGTTCCCGCAGCTGGGCCCTTCGATCGGTTTTCTGGCGGCCAACGGCCTGTTCCTGACCCTGGCCCTGGTGCTCAGCGACGAGCAGTTCCGCGACTGGGGCTGGCGCATTCCGTTCCTGCTCAGCGCCGCGCTGGTGCTGGTGGGCCTGTATGTGCGCCTGAAACTCGAGGAAAGCCCGGTGTTCGCCAAGGCCGTGGCGCGCCACGAGCGGGTGAAGATGCCGGTGGTGGACCTGTTCGCCAAGTACTGGATGCCAACCCTGCTGGGCGCGGCGGCGATGGTGGTGTGCTATGCGCTGTTCTACATTTCCACGGTGTTTTCGCTGAGCTACGGCGTGACCACCCTGGGCTACAGCCGCGAAACCTTCCTCGGCCTGCTGTGCTTTGCCGTGGTCTTCATGGCCCTGGCCACACCGCTGTCGGCGTGGCTCAGCGACCGCTACGGGCGCAAGCCGGTGCTGATCGTCGGCGGCCTGCTGGCGGTGGCTTCGGGCTTTACCATGGAGCCGCTGCTGACCTCGGGCTCGACCACCGGCGTGGCGCTGTTCCTGGCCATCGAACTGTTCCTGATGGGGGTGACCTTTGCCCCGATGGGCGCATTGCTGCCGGAGCTGTTCCCCACGCACGTGCGTTATACCGGTGCTTCGGCGGCGTATAACCTGGGCGGCATCGTCGGGGCCTCGGCGGCGCCGTTCTTTGCCCAGAAGCTGGTGAGCATGGGTGGGTTGAGCTGGGTGGGGGGTTATGTGTCGGCGGCGGCGGTGATCAGCTTGATTGCCGTGCTGTGCCTGAAAGAGACGCGCAATAACGAACTGTAAGTGAACGGGGCTGCCTTGCAGCCCATCGCCGGCAAGCCGGCTCCCACAGGCATCAGCGCAACCCTTGTGGGAGCCGGCTTGCCGGCGATGGGCCGCAAAGCGGCCCCCGGCACTTTCAGATCAGAACTCGACCTTGACCGCCTGCGAAGCCCGGGTCGCCTTGGCCCGCGCAGCTTCCACCGACTCATCACGCGCCAGGCACACGCCCATCCGCCGCTGCCCATTGATTTCCGGTTTGCCGAACAAGCGAATCGCCGTATCCGGCTCGCTCAGCGCCGCGCCCAGGTTGGCAAAGCTGGCCTGCTGCGACTGCCCCTCAGGCAAGATCACCGCCGACGCCGACGGGCCGAACTGGCGTACCACCGGAATCGGCAGGCCAAGGATGGCGCGGGCATGCAGGGCGAACTGCGACAGGTCCTGGGAAATCAAAGTGACCAGGCCTGTGTCATGCGGGCGTGGCGACACTTCGCTGAACCATACCTGGTCGCCCTTGACGAACAGCTCCACGCCGAACAGGCCACGCCCGCCCAGCGCATCGGTGACCGCCTTGGCCACTCGCTGCGACTCGGCCAACGCTTTCGCGCTCATGGCCTGGGGCTGCCAGGATTCCTGATAGTCGCCCTTCTCCTGGCGATGGCCGACCGGCTCCAGGAATGTGGTGCCGCCGACGTGGCGCACGGTCAGCAGGGTGATTTCGTATTCGAAGTCGATGAAGCCCTCGACGATCACCCGGCCCTTGCCGGCACGGCCGCCTTCCTGGGCGTAGTCCCAGGATTTGTGCAGGTCGGCATCGCTGCGCAGCAGGCTCTGGCCCTTGCCCGACGAGCTCATCACCGGCTTGACCACGCACGGGTAGCCGACGTCGGCCACAGCCTTGGCGTAGTCCTCGAAAGTGTCGGCAAAGTGGTAGGGCGAGGTCGGCAGGTCGAGCTCTTCGGCAGCCAGGCGGCGGATGCCTTCGCGGTTCATGGTGAGCTGGGTGGCGCGGGCGGTCGGCACCACGTTGAAGCCTTCGTTCTCCAGCTCCACCAGGGTGGCGGTGGCGATGGCTTCGATCTCGGGGACGATGTAATGGGGTTTTTCAGCTTCGATCACCGCGCGCAGGGCCACGCCATCGAGCATGTTGACCACGTGGCTGCGGTGCGCAACCTGCATCGCCGGGGCATTGGCGTAGCGGTCCACGGCGATCACTTCGACGCCCAGGCGCTGCAGCTCGATCACCACTTCCTTGCCCAGCTCGCCGCAGCCGCAGAGCAGTACTCGGGTCGCGGTAGGCGACAATGGGGTTCCGATACGGGTCATTTCAGGTCCTCGAAGGCGTCCGGGGCCGCACCAGGCTTGGCGCAGCCCGCTGAAAAAGGACCGGTATTCTACACCATCAACCGGTGACGGCGGCCCGCCGCGCGCGAAATGCCATGGCCAGCCACACCGCGGTCACGCCGGCGAATTTCGAGGCCATGGCGGTGCCGATCACGGCCGGGGTCAGGGCGCCAATCATGCCGAAGAAGATGAAGGTGTCGACCGGGATGCTCAGCGCCGAGCTCAGCCACAGGCGGTCGCGCAGGGGCCTGCGGGTGATGCTGAACACCAGCCAGTCGATCAGCTCGGAGATGAAGAACGCCGTGGCGCTGGCCAGGGCGATGGCAGGCTCGGAGGTGACGTAGGACAGCACCAGGGCCAGCAGCATGGCGATCAGCGCGCCGTGGCCGAAGCGGGTCTGCACCATGTCGCGCAGGATGAACACCAGGCCGCCCCAGGCGGACCAGATCACGTCCAGGTGCGGGGCGCTGGAGAAGGCGTAGTTGATCAGCACTACGCTGCTGATATAGGCGATGAGATAGAACATGGGGCATGTGACCGTCGGGCAAGCCGCACAGATTACTTGATTTTCGAGTCAATGGCAGCGCCTCGTTGTAGGAGCGGCCTTGTGTCACGAAAGGGCTGCGAAGCAGCCCCAAGTTTCTATATCGCTGCACACAACCCTGGGGCCGCTTCGCAGCCCTTTCGCGACACAAGGCCGCTCCTACAGGACCAACCCCGCCGCCACCGCCCGCTCATGGCACAGCTTCAGCACCGCCCGGCGCTCGCTGTTGTCCATCCGCCCCCAGCGGCCGATCTCGGCCACGGTGCGCTGGCAGCCGGTGCACACATCCTGCTCATCCAGCGCACAGATGCTCACGCAAGGCGACGCCACCGGCCGTTCGACGGCAACCGCCTCACTCATCGTCAGCCACCAGGTCCCGCGCATAGCGCTGGGCATTGTGCACGTAGTGCTCTGCGCTGGCCTCGAGCATGCGCTTCTGCTGCTCGTTCAGCTCGCGCACCACCTTGCCCGGCGAGCCCATCACCAGCGAACCGTCAGGGATTTCCTTGCCTTCGGGGATCAGCGCGTTGGCGCCGATGATGCAGTGCTTGCCGATGCGCGCACCGTTGAGGATCACCGCATTGATGCCGACCAGGCTGTAGTCGCCGACGCTGCAGCCATGCAGCATGGCGTTGTGGCCAACGGTCACGCCCTTGCCCAGGGTCAGCGGCGAGCCCATGTCGGTGTGCATCACGCTGCCATCTTGCACGTTGCTGTCCTCGCCGATGTCGATCAGCTCGTTGTCACCGCGCAGCACCGCGCCGAACCACACGCTGGCGCGGGCCTGCAGGCGCACGCGGCCGATCAGCGTGGCGTTGGGTGCGGCCCAGCTGGTGGGATGGCTTTCGACCCGCAGGTCGCCCAGGCGGTATTTCATGTTCGCTCCTCAGGGTGGCAACGGCGGCGGGGTGCGCCCCGCTCAGATTTCTATATAGCGTTCGGGAGGCTGGTGCAGGCTGATGCCGGCATCGAACAGCAGGTTCACCAGCTCGACGATCATGATCGCCGACAGCCCCCAGATCTTGTATTCGCCATAGCGATAGCTGGGCACGTACCAACTGCGGCCCTGGTAATCGATACGGTGGGTGTGGTCACGCGGGTCCTGGCGGAAGAATTCCAGCGGCACGGTGAATACTGCCGCGATCTCCGCATCATTGGCGTGGTACTCGACGAAATCGGGAATCAGCCCGACGAATGGCGTCACCTTCAGGCCATGCAGGGAAATCAGCGGGCTCAATGGGCCGATCACTTCCACCAGGCCAGGGGGCAGGCCGATTTCTTCCTCGGCCTCGCGCAGGGCGGTGAACACCAGGTCAGGGTCTTCCGGGTCGCGTCGGCCCCCGGGGAAGGCCACTTCGCCGCCGTGGGTGGAGAGGCCCTTGGCGCGCAAGGTGAGGACCAGTTCGGGCGCTTCGCTGCGGGTAATGGGCAAAAGGACCGCCGCCTCGGGGAACCGTCGGTCGGTTTCCAGCGAAGCCGGTTGGTGGTTGCTCATTCGGCGAAGTAGCTCGTCCAGCATTGCGCACTCTCGTTTCCAAGGCCTGCCCAGCATGATGCACCAAAAGCCACGCAGCACCCAAGCCCCGCGCGCTTGCGGCAATGCTGCCTGGCGCGCCAAGATAACCGCAAGCAAAGGGAGACAGCATGAAATTTTGCAGCGCGTGCGGCCAGCCAGTCATTCAGCGGATCCCCGAGGGCGACAGCCGCCTGCGGTACGTCTGCGAGCATTGCCAGACCATCCACTACCAGAACCCCAATATCGTCGCCGGCGTGCTGCCGACCTGGGGCAGCCAGGTGTTGCTGTGCCGCCGCGCCATCGAGCCGCGCCGGGGGTTCTGGACCCTGCCCGGCGGCTTCATGGAAAACGGCGAAACCCTCGACCAGGCCGCCCGTCGCGAAACCGTCGAGGAAGCCTGCGCGCGCGTGGGTGCGATGGCGCTCTATCAACTGTTCGACCTGCCGCACATCAACCAGGTGCACGTGTTCTTCCGCGCGGAACTGGCCGACCTGGACTTCGCCGTCGGCGTCGAAAGCCTGGAAGTGCGCTTGTTCGAACAGCACGAGATCCCCTGGGACCAACTGGCTTTCCGCACCGTCACACGCACACTAGAATGCTATTATCGCGACCGCATCGGGCAGCACTACCCCGTAGGCCATGAGTACCTGCCACCGATGATCGTCGCGCCCATCACTTAATGCCTTCAGGGATACCGTTTCATGCGCTGGTTGCTTGCCCTCTTCTGCCTTTGCGTTACCTCGGTGTCCCAGGCGGCCTTCACCGAGACCATCATCCGCAAGCCGCAACCGCCCGTGCCGCAGCAGTCGCAATCGCAGGCCGCCATGCAGCCGCTGATCGACAAGGTGCTGGTGATCAAGTCCGAGCGGCGCCTGCAGCTGATCAGCCGTGGCGAGCCGCTGAAGACCTACCGCATTTCGCTGGGCAAGCAACCCAAGGGCGCCAAGGAGCGCGAGGGCGACAAGAAAACCCCCGAAGGCTTGTACTGGCTCGACTGGCGCAAGGAAAGCGACCGCTTCAACCTGGCCATGCACATCACCTACCCGAACGTCACCGACGCCGCACGCGCCAGCCGTGAAGGGGTGAGCGCCGGCAGCATGATCATGATCCACGGCACCCCGATCAACGACAATTACCCGGAGTGGTACTTCCACACTCTCGACTGGACCGACGGCTGCATCGCCATGCGCAACCGCGACATGCAGGAAGTGTGGGAACTGGTACGGGATGGGACGATGATCGAGATCCGGCCCTGACAATCCGTCGTTGCAACTGAAGCTGTAGGAGCTTTCTCACTTCAGTTCCACTCCCGTCCTACGCCCGCCTAGGCACGAGACTGCATCCAGGCGGATGCGCAAATTCTTAGCATCCACGCAAACAAGTACGTGATCCGTACGCCATTTGCGGGGTGCTTCCATGCTGTTTCCATCGCGCCACATCGCCGCCTGCTGCTTCGCCGGCTGCCTGGCCCTGCCAGTGGCGCTGGCCGACGACCCTGCCAGCCAGCAACTGCGCGACCAGCAGCAGATGCAGCGCCAGCTCGAGCAACAACAGCGGCTGCAACGTTGGCAACGCCCGCCGCCGCCCAGCCCTGACAGCGGCCCTGCCACCACCCCATCCGAAAACAGCCCCTGCGTGGCAGTCACCGGCGTGCGCCTGGCGGGCAACCAGCGCTTGTCCACCCAGGCGCTGGCACCCAGCGTCGCCGACCTGGTGCGTCCGTGCATGGGCGTCAGCGACATCAACCACCTATTGAAAGCCATCACCCAGCGCTACGTGCAAGCCGGCTACCCGGCCAGCCGCCCCTACCTGCGCCACACGCCCCAGGCAGGCGCACCGCTGGATATCGTCATCCTCGAAGGCTTCGTGGAGTCGATCGAGCTCGGCACCGACCTGCCTCTTTCGCTGCAAGGCGCATTCCCCGACCTGCTTGGCCAACCCCTCTACCTGCCGCAGCTCGAACAAGGGCTGGACCAACTGAACCGCCTGCGCGCCTTCGAGCTGAGCGCCGACCTGCTGCCCGGCGAACTGCAAGGCGGCACCCGCGTGCTGCTGCAGGGCCAGCAGTTGGCCCCGCGCTGGCACCTCGACAGCCGCCTCGACAACCGCGGCAGCGCACTGACCGGCCGCCACCGCATGGCCCTGGGCCTGGGTATCGACAGCCCGTTCGGCGACAACGGCGACCTGCGCCTGACGCTGGCCTCGACCGTGCTCGACGCCCCCGGCCGCAGCCAGGGCATCACGCTCTACTACAACATCCCCTACGGCCCCTGGAACTTCACCCTCAATGCCAGCCAACTGCGCTACGACGCGCCGATCCCCGAGGGCCGGCACCACAGCAGCGGCAACAGCAGCTACCAGGGCGTGAGCGCCGAGCGCCTGCTGTGGCGCAACCAGCACGGCATGCTCAGCGCCAGCGCCCGGCTCGACCGCAAGCAGCTCATCAACCGCACCAACGGCGCCGTGGTGGCCGTCCAGAGCCCTACCCTGAGCACCGTGGAGGCCGGCCTCAACTTCCTCTGGCTCGAGGCCGGGCTGTGGAATGGCTACCTCGGTGTCGCCCAGGGCACCGACTGGTTCGGCGCCGACCGCCCAAGCCAATACGCAAGCGCGCCGCGGCCAGACTTTCGCAAGTACCGCGCCAACCTCCTGCACCTGCGCCAAGGCCCGCCACAGTGGCCGTGGCGCTGGCAGAGCGAGCTGGCCGTGCAGTACAGCGCCGACGACCTGCCCGCCGTCGAGCAGCTGCTGGTCAGCGACGACTCGGCCGTGCGCGGCTTTCGCCAGCACACCTACAGCGGTGCCAGCGCCGGCGTCTGGCGCAACACCTTCAGCCAGCCACTGCCGCCAGCCTGGACCCACCCCTTGCAGGTCCGCCCCTACCTGGGCGTGGACCGCGGCTGGGTGCGCCTGAACCGCAACCTGCCCGCGCAGCGCCTGACCGGCATGGCGGCCGGCATCGAGCTGAGCTTCCCGCACAACCGCCTGCGCCTGGACTACCAACGGGCCGTGCAGGCCAGCAACCGCCCTCGCCAGTCCCTGGAGCCCGGCTTCTGGGTGCTGGAGTGGGCCCTGTCCATCTGATTCACCCACAACAAAAAGAGAACGAGACCATGCAGACACTCTCGCCAATACCGTCTATCCGCCCCGACACCTTGCGTTGGGCCATCTTCCTCGCCGTGCTCGGCTCGGCCCCTGCGCTGGCGCAAGGCGGCCTGGAGGCCGCCGCCGGCCCTGGAGGTACGCCGGTGATCAGCAATGACCACGGGGTGCCGGTGATCGACATCGTCGCGCCCAACACCAGCGGCCTCTCACACAACCAGTTTCTCGACTACAACGTCGGCCACCCCGGCGTGGTGCTGAACAACGCCACCCAGGCCGGGCAATCGCAACTGGCCGGGGCACTGGCTGCCAACCCGCAGTTCCAGGGCCAGGCCGCCTCGACCATCCTCAACGAGGTGGTCAGCCGCAACACCTCCCTGATCGAAGGCCCACAGGAAATCTTCGGCCGCCCGGCCGACTACATCCTGGCCAACCCCAACGGCATCACCCTCAACGGCGGCAGCTTCATCAACACCACCCGCGCCGGGTTCGTGGTCGGCACCCCGGAGCTGCACGAGGAGCAGCTGAAGCACTTCAACACCCTCAATGCCAGCGGCACCCTGCAAGTGCTCGCCAACGGCCAGCGCAATGCCGAGGGCGCACTGGAGCTGATCGCCCCCAAGCTCGACAGCCAAGGCCTGCTGATGGCCAAGGGTGACCTCGACGTGACCGTGGGTCGCAACCGCATCGGCCGTGAAGATGGGCAGGTCATCGAGCACCTGCCCGGCACCCCGGGGAGCATCGACGCCAACCTGTTCGGCGCCATGCGCGCCGGCCGCATTCGCGTGGTCAGCACCGCTGAAGGTGCCGGGGTACGCGTGGGGCCGGTGCAGATCAAGGCCGAGCAAGGCATCACCGTGCAATCGGCCGGCGCGCTGCAGGTCCACGGCAAGGTCGAGCAACCGGGCGAGCTGACCACCGAGCGCGGCACCCTGCGCCTCACCGCCGCCGACGACCTGACCTTGCGCGCCGTCGACGGCAAGGCCGAACGCATCGAGATCAAGGCCGGCAAGCAGCTCACCCTGGACGCCGACAGCCGCCAGCGCATCGCCCGCGAGCAGGAGAACTGGAAAAAGAAATTCCTCTTCATCACCCGCGAAACCTACGCCCGCGAACGCACCACCACCGACCACCACCTGCGCGGCACGCAGTTGCAAGCCAGCCAGGACATTGCGTTGCAGTCCGGCGCCGACATGCGCCTGGTGGCCGCCGACGTGCAGGCGGGCGGCGAGCTGAGCCTCGACAGCGGCGCCAACCTGGACATCATCGCCGGCAAGAGCAGCCAGCGAGTCGAAGAGCAGATACGCCACCGCAAGGACTTGTGGCGTGGCAACACGGACACCTCCCGCTACAAGGAGTCGCCGCAGGGCAGCTCGCTGCAGGCCGAGCGCATGACGGTCAAGGCCGGCGATACCCTCACCGTGCAAGGCAGCAAGCTGCACAGCCGCGGCGACCTGGACATCAACGCCAAGCACGTCGACATCGGCACCAGCGCCCTGCAGGAACAGAGCTCCCACCGCAACTACCAGGGCGACCTGGTCTCGGGCCTGTTCTTCGGCGACCGCAAAGCGGATGAAACCCAGGGCCAGCATCTGGTCGGCAGCAGCGTCAGCGCCGACAGCAAGCTGGCCATGACCGCCGACCAGGTGAGCATCAAGGGCAGCACCGTGCATGGCAAAAAGGACTCGGTGCTCTACAGCGAAAAAGGCGCCCTGGCGATCGAGGCCGACCATGGCAGCACCACTTCCACCCAACGCGACAGCAGCAGCAAGCTGTTCGGCCTGATCGGCAAGGACCATGAACGTACCGACCGCAACCAGCAGGTGCTGGTCAGCGACGTAAGCTCGGCCAGCAACCTGCGCCTGGCCAGCGCCGAAGAAATGCGCATCCGCGGGGCCAAGGTCGAGGCTGGCGGGCACCTGCAGGTCGATGCCAAGGGCGACGTGCTGATCGACAGCGCCCAGTCGCTCAGCGAAAGCGACAGCCGCAGCCAGCAGCGCGGCTTCACTGCCAGCGCCAAACAGACCCAGAACGCCGAGGATGGCAAGCCCGCCTCCCGCCAGTACAGCGCCGGCGTGGGCTACGACGTGGTCACCAGCACCGGCAAGCAACGCCAAACGTCGCAGGTCGCCAGCGAGCTCAAAGGCGCAACGGTTGGCCTCAACAGCGGTGGGCACCTGCAGGTCAATGGCTCCAAAGTGCACGCCACCGCGGGCGATCTGGACGTGAAGGCCAGTAAGGTGACCCTCGGCGCAACCCGCGACGAGCGCGAGTCGAGCACAGAAACCCGCCGCAGCGGTGGCGGCCTGACGGTAACCGCCGGCATCGATCGGCTGGGCAGCCTGTTCGAGGGCCATCACCAGGTCGAGACGATCACCGAGCGCGACAGCCAAGTACAACGCAGTGAACTGCAGGCCAGCGGCGACCTGAAACTCGACACCGAGCATCTGGTCACCGAAGGCGCCCGGGTGAACGCTGGCAAGACCCTCAAGATAAACGCCGAGCGCATCGAGAACCGGGCCGTGGAAGATATTCATGAACGCGAAGAACACCGCAACGAATGGTCGGCCAGCCTCGGCGCCAGCCTGGAGTACCGCGACCTGACCCGCCCGATCGAGCGGCTGGTGCTGGGCGAGGAAGCCGCGCGCTTCCAGCAGGCCTCGCCCGAGGATGCCATGGTCGCCCCCAGCGTCGGCGCCGACATGACCATCGACCACATCAAGCGCCTGGAAAACCAGCGCCGCGGCTTTGCCCAGGTCAGCGAGCTGGCGGGCGCCGAGGTCGAGGTGAAGGCGCACACCATCGATGACCATGGCACCGCCTGGCGCGCCAACGCCGGCGCGCTGCAGATCGATGCCCAGCAACACCTCCAGCGCGCCGCCGCAAACACCGAGCAGAGCACCCTGGAGCGCCTGGCCTATGGCGGCGACCTGCGCGTGGACACCAGCTCCGGCAAGGACATCAACGTGCGGGCGTCCGGCAAGGGCGGCTCCCTGGACCAGCAGGACATCGCCAGCACCGCCGTGCCCGGCAGCCTGTATGGGCAGCAGGGCATCCAGGTGCAGCTGGGCAGCGATGGCCGCTACGAAGGCACACGCATGGACGGTGGTGACGGCGAGGTGGCCATCCACAGTGCCGGCACGCTGTCGCTGCTGCAGGCGACCGACCACGCCCAGCAGTTCTCGCGCCAGCTCGACGGCAACGCCTGGGCCAAGCTCGGCAACCGGCCCGGCAGCACCGGCGTCGACGCCCGCGGCTACCTCGACCACGCCCAGCGCCAGGCCAGCCAGACCAAGGCCCAGGTGGCGCAGGTCGATGCCAAGGGTGAAGTGCGCCTGAGCAGCGCCGGCGACCTGCTGCTCGAAGGCACGCGCATCGGCAGCCGCGAGGCCAAGGTGGGCGATATCCTGGTGCAAAGTGGCGGCCGCGTGCAGGTCAAGTTGGCCAGCGATACCCAGCAAGCCAGCGGCACCAACCTGGGCGGCGGCCTGGAGCTGGCGGTGAAGACCGGCAGCACCCAGGGCGGCGCCATCGGCGGCCACTTCAACCACGGCAAGCAGAACGAGGACGCCCGCCAGGCGGTCGATGCCCAGGTCCACAGCGCGGGCAAGCTGACCCTCGCCAGCCAGGCCCGCGAGGACATAGCCGTGCACCTCGAAGGCCTGCAAGCCTCGGCCCAGCAGATCGACATCGATGCCGCCAACGGCGGCGTGCTGATCGAAGCCTCGTCCAACCTCGAACGCCGCGACAACCTCGACATCACCGCCGGCGCCGGCTTCAACCAGGCCAAGGGCGCCACTGACACCCGCGGCCTGCACGGCCGGGCGCAGGTGAATCTGGACAAGCGCGACAACCTCACCTGGAACCCCGGCACCCTGCGCGCCGACCACATCGGCCTGAACAGCCGCGGCGATACCCGCATCGAAGGCGTGAGCCTGGAAGCCGGGCGCATCCAGGGCGCAATCGACGGCGACCTGCAGCTCGCCAGCCGCAAGGACCGCGTCGATACCCTGAGCGTCAAGGCGGACGCCCGCCTGAGCCAGGAGAAAAACCCCCAGGGCTACGTCAACGCGGCCAGCTCCATGGCCGGGCCACTGGGCGGCAAGGTCAGTGAAAAGGCAGGCTCCGCCTTGAGCAAGGCCGACCCCGGCTTCTCGCCAACCTTCAACCTGGAGGTGTCGCACGTCCAGCGCGACACCGTGGCCCAGCAAACGGCGCTCAAAGGCAGCGAAGGCATTGACCTGAATGTGGGCGGTAACGCCCAACTGGTGGGCGCGAAGCTGCAGTCGGCCAAAGGCAGCGTCGTGCTCAACGCCAACGCAGTCACCCAGCAAACCCTGAGCGGCAATGACTACCGCCGCGACGTGTCGATCGATGCCTCCAACTCGCCGGTGGACCTGGGCACCGCCATTGCCCAGATCAGCAAAGGCAAAGGCGCCGCGGATGGCGAGAACGCACTGGACCTCGGCTTGCTGCGTACCAGCGGGCACAGCCGCAACGAGCAGTGGGTTTCGGGCGTACAAGGCAAGCCGGACTGAAGCCTGAGCGCCTTACCAGCGCAGGTCCCGTTGCCCTGTCAGAGCCTGCGGCCCCAGCCACTGGGCACCGCGCAGCAGCGGGATCAGCGCGGCGTCCGCTTGCAGTTCGAAGCTCGCCCGCGCCCGGCGGGCCAGCAGGTCGGCCTCCAGCGCCAACCGATGCTGGCCCTGCTCGGCCAACTGCCCCCGCAGCTGCCAGCCGCTGGCACAGGTCATGTCCAGCCAACCCTGGCCCAGGCCCATTGACCAGGGCTCACTCAAGGCAAGGTCGGTGACCGTCAGCCGGCCTTGGCCGGCACGGCACTGGCGCCACGCCCCTTGTGCTCGCAGTACGCCCTGCCACTGCCCCGCCATTCGATACTCGGACGGCGCCGTGGCCTGTGCGCCCAGGGCTGCCACCTCGATCCGCCAATGCCATGGCCAGCCCTCGGCCAGCAGTTGCCAGCCCTGGCCCTGGAACCCCAGTTGCACATTGGCCTGCAAGCGCCAGGGTTGCACCGCCCAGCGCACCGGCCCGACCGGCCCGAGCTGCGCTGCCTGGCCGTGCCACAGGCTGCCGCTGACCGCTTGCCCGGGCAGCCCCAGGCCACGCGCCACCCAACTGGCCGGCAACTCCACCAGCAACGCCGCGCCGAACACCAGCCCGGCCCAAAGCAGCCCCCAGCGGCTCACGGTTGTACCACCAGGTCGAACCGCAGGGCCTTGCCGTCTCGCTCCAGCGCCCATTGCAGCGGCCGGGCGCCCTCGGCCTGAATGGCCTGCAACCAGTGCTGCAGCACCCGCTCATCGGCCACCTGGCCGCGCAGTTGCCACTGCTTGCCTTGCGCCTGGACGTCGGCAAGCTCGATTTGCCGCGCCTGGGCAGACTGGCGCAGCCGTTCCAGGCTCAGCGCAGGGCCCGCCTGCAATGCCCCGGCCTGCTGCGCCAGGGCGCGCCACTGGCTCAATGCCTGCCATTGCGCCAAGCCCTCACGCAGCGCGAGTACGGCCAGCAATACGCCAATCAGCCCCCAGGCCAAGCGCAGACGATGACGTTGAATCCATTGCCCGCTCATGCCGCCGCCCCCAAGTCGAAGACCACCTGGCCAGCACCTTGCACGTGCACACTGGCCCCCACCGCACTGGCCATTTCCTGCCACGGCGGCGCATCGCCTTCACCCTGCATGTTCAGCTGCCAGCGCTGGCCATCGAAGCGCACCGCCTGCAGGCGCCAGCCCGGGTGATCCTGCAGCCAGGCGTGCAGGCGGGCCTGCAGGTCTTCGAGCTGGCGCGTGCGCAACTGCTGCTGCAATTCACCTTCGCGCAGGCGCTTGAGCGCTTGCGCCGCGTGACGTGGGCTGGGCTGTTCACCCGTCACCTGAAGCACCTGGGCACGCCAGGCCTGCACCTGCCGCCACTGCTGACTGGCCCACAGGCCACCCCAGACCACGCCGAGCAGCAGGCAAGCCGCAATCAGCCGTTGCTGTGGCCGAGACAGCGCTGGCATGGCGCGCACCTGGCGAGGCCGTTCGAACAGGCTGGGCAGGTGCTCCAACCGCGCCAGCGTGCCTGGCCAGTCACCGCTCATTGGCACAGCGCTCAAGCTCGCCCACGGCTGGCGCGGCGCTTCGCCAAGCACCTCTGGCCAGGCCAGCCAATGCACCTGGCCCGCCTCGCTCACGCCGCTGTACAGGTGCATGCCCGTCGCCCGCTGCCAGTGCCAGGCCGTGCCCGGCTCAGGGGTGGGCAACAGCTGAAACTCGGCCCAGCAGCGCTCCACCGCAAGCCCCCATTGCGCGCATTGGGCGCGCCAGTTTTCCAGGTGCTCGCGGGCCACTGCCAACAAATGCAATTGCCCCGCCTGGCGCGCAAGGCAGGCGCACAGCACCTCGTCGGGCGCCTGCAGCAAGCGGTCTTCCAGCAGCATCGGCCATTCATCACGCTTGAGCCCTGGCGGTGCCGGCAACTGGAACTGGCTGCAGGCATCGCCCGGCAAGATCAACGCCACCCGCGCTTCGGGGTGCTCGGGGGGCCTGCCCTGCCCTTCGCGCTGCAGCCCATCGGCTTCGACCAGCAGCCAGCTCCACGTCGCCCCCGGGCGCAGCAGCAACCAGGGTTTGGCCGACCCGCGTCGGCGCCACTCAAGCTTCATGAGCGCCCCCAGGGGAGCACGAAGGTGCAGACATAAGCGGCTCCGTCTCGCTGCAATTCAAGGCGCACGCCACGGCCAGGGTGCGCGGGTTGATCGGAAGGCCAGGGCAGCCAGCGGCCGCCCTGGTGGTACAGCACGGTCATGGCATTCACCCGTGGCAGTTGCTCGCGCAGCAGCCACTGCGGCTCGCCGGCGGCGTACAGGTCTGCCGAGCTTTCCAGCAGCAGGCGCTGGTCACGGGCATCGAAACGCAAGCGCTGGCGTTGCAGGCGCGAGCCACCTTCGGCCTCCGGCACCGCCGCTGCGGCCACCCACAACAGCTGCTGGCGGTCGGCCTGCCAGTCCAGCCAGCGGGTGGCCAAGGGCAGGCGCTGCTCATACAGCTGCCTGAGCACCGGGCTGTCGAAGCGGCGCTCCAGCGCCAGGCAGAAGTCCAGCACGCTGGCCTCCTGCTGGTTGGCCTGCAGCCGTTCGCGCACCTTGAGCCAGCCGTTGACCAGGGCGGCGAGCATGACGCCGAGCACGGCGGTCAGGGCCAGCGCCACCAGCAGCTCGATCAGCGTCAGCCCCGCTTGCCGTTGGCCAGGCTTCATGGGCGCTCCAGGAAGACGGTGTACTGGCCCAACGGCAGGCGCTGGTCGCGGTCGGCGAACAGTTGTAAATCGCCGCGACGCAAGTCGCGCACGCCCGTGCGGCGCAGCTGCAGTTGCCAATGGCATGCCTGCCCGCCCTGGCTCAGCTCGCCGGCCACCTGGTTGCTGGCCGGCCAGTACTGCTCGACGGCAAAGCGCGCCTGCAGCTCGCGTGCACACAGCACGCCAAGGCGGTGCTGCTGCACGCTGTACTGCACGGCCAGGCGCTGGCGCAGCACCTGGCTGGTGATGACCGCCAGCACGGCGGCAATGGCCAGGGCCACGGTCACTTCCAGCAGGGTGAAGCCTTGCTCTCGGCGCTTCATGGCGACATCGCCACCTGCAACTGCCCATCACGGCCCCAGGCCCAGCGCTGGCTGCCCTCGGCCCAGTACCAGCGCACCACGCCCGGCTGCGCCCAGCCGTGCGGGGTGAACAGCATCCGCGGCTGCGGGCTGGCCGGCCAGTCCGGGCGCAAGCCCTTGGGCCAGTCGCCCAGGCGGGCCGGCTCGGCCACCCAGGCATCGCCCTCACGGCGCACGAATTCCGGGCGCTGGCCGTTCCAGCGCAAGCCGCGCAACTGCCCCGCATGGCGGGCCAGCGCACCTTGCTCGCGCACCTCCACGGCCAGGCGCTGCAGCGCCTGGTCGGCACTGGCCGCCGCGCCCCCGAGCGAGGCCACCGCAAGCCCGGTCATGAGCCCGGCGATGGCCAGCACCACCAGCAGTTCGATCAGGCTGAAGCCACGCTGCCCGCGCACCGCTCACAGCGCCCAGTTGCCCAGGTCGGCATCCTGGCCTTCGCCGCCCGGCACGCCGTCGGCGCCCAGCGAATACACATCGACCCGGCCGTGCTCGCCCGGCATGCGGTACTGGTACGGGGTGCCCCAGGGGTCCTCCGGCAGGCGACGAATGTAGCCGTCGCTGCGCCAGGCGCGGGGGATCGGCTCCTGGGCGGGCTTTTTCACCAGCGCCGCCAGGCCTTGTTCGTTGCTGGGAAAGCGCAGGTTGTCCAGGCGGTACATGTCCAGGGCCTGCTCCAGCGTGGCCAGGTCGGCCATCACCTTCTGCCGCATGGCCTTGTCCTGGTTGCCGAGCACACTGGGGGCGACCACTGCGATCAGCAGGCCGATGATGAAGATCACCACCATGATTTCCATGAGCGTGAAACCACGCTGGCGGTTGCGTCGATGCTGCATGTGAAAACTCCTTGTCGGCTACAGTTGCAGGCCCTGGTTGAGTTGCATGATCGGCAGCAGCACCGCCAGCACGATGAACAGCACCACGGCGCCCATCACCAGGATCATCAGGGGTTCGAAAAGCGCCATGGCGGTGTCCACCTGGCGGGCAAAGCCGCGTTCCTGGTCGTCGGCCACGCGTTCGAGCATGTCGGCCAGGGTCCCGCTGGCCTCGCCGCTGGCGACCATGTTCACCAGCAGCGGCGGAAACTGCCGGCTGGCGTCCAGCGCCCGGTGCAGGCTGGTGCCGCCCTGCACCTGCTGGCGCACCTGCGCCATGGCCAGGCGAATGCGCTGGTTGCCAACGGTTTCGCTGGCCACCTGCAAAGCTTCGAGCAGGGCCACGCCGCTGCTGCTGAGGATCGCCAGGCTGCGCGCCAGGCGGGCACTCTCCAGCACCTGCAGCAGGGCGCCGATACGCGGCAGGCGCAGCAGCAGGTCGTCGCGGCGCAGGCACCAGTGCGGCTTGCGCAGCAGCCAACCGGCGAGCAGCGTCAGCAGCATGGCCAGCCCCAGCAACCACGGCCCGGCCTGCACCAGGCCCTGGCTCAGGCCGATCAGCAGCGTGGTGACCAGGGGCAGGCTCTGCCCGGCATGGGCGAACTGTTCGGTGAGCTTGGGCACGACGAAGGTCATCAGGCCGATCACCACCGCCAGCGACACGCCCATCAGCACGCTGGGGTAGATCAAGGCCGTGCGCGCCTTGTGCTGCTGGCGCTGCACCTGCTCAAGGTGGTCGGCCAGCCGCGTCAGCACCTGGGCCAGGCGCCCGGAGCGCTCGCCCGCCTCGACCAGCGCGCAGTACAGGCCGGTGAACGGCGCGCCCTGGCGGGCCAGGCTGCGGGCCAGGCCCAGGCCCTCGGCCAGCGAGCCGCGCAAGGCCACCAGCACCCCGTGCAGGGCGGGCTGGCGCAACTGGCGCTCGAGGGTGGCCAGGGCATCGACCAAGGGGATGCCGGCGGCGGTAAGGGTAGCGAGCTGGCGGGTCAGCTCGCACAGCTGGGCGCGGCTCAGGCGTTGCCGACGGGGCTGGCGGCTGCCGGCCTCGACGCGCTGCAACTGGCGCGCGAACAACCCCTGCTCGCGCAGCAGCTGGCGCGCATGGCGTTCGCTGTCGGCCTGCAGGCTGGCCTTGTGCGGTTTGCCGGCGAGGTCGACGGCCTGGTAACGGAAGGTCGGCATGGCTCAGCCCTGCACCACGCGCAGCACTTCGGCAAGGCTGGTCTCACCCCGTGCCAGGCAGTCGCTGGCCATCGCCACCAGGCTGCGCCGGTGCGGCGCCAGGTAGTCGTGCATGGCCTGTTCGCTGGCGCCGTCGTACAGCAAGGCGATCAGCCCGGCGTCCAGTTCGATGAATTCGTACAGCCCCAGGCGCCCGACATAGCCACTGCCCTGGCAGAGCTCGCAGCCCACGGCGTGATGGCTGCTGCCCAGCGCCGTCAGCTCCGGCCACAGGGCACGCTCGGCGGCTTGCAGCAGTTGCGGCTGGGCGCAGCTGCACAGCCGCCGCACCAGGCGCTGGGCAAGCACCCCGCGTAGGCACGAGGCGATCAGGAACGGCTCGATGCCCATGTCGCGCAGGCGCGTCACCGCGCCCACCGCGCTGTTGGTGTGCAGGGTCGACAGCACCAGGTGGCCGGTGAGGCTGGCCTGCACGGCGATCTGCGCGGTTTCCTGGTCGCGGATTTCGCCGAGCATGATCACGTCCGGGTCCTGGCGCAGGATGGCGCGCAGGCCGCTGGCGAAGGTCAGGCCGGCGCGGGGGTTGATGGCGGTCTGGCCGATGCCGGCGATGGCGTACTCCACCGGGTCTTCGACGGTGAGGATGTTGCGGCTGCCGTCGTTGAGGCTGTTGAGGCTGGCGTACAGGGTGGTGGTCTTGCCCGAGCCGGTCGGGCCGGTGGACAGCACGATGCCATTGGGGCGCGCCAGGCAACTGCGCAGGCCCTGCAGCACGGCGCCTGGCATGCCCAGGTTGGCCAGCGCCAGCAGGCTGGCCTGCTTGTCGAGCACGCGCATCACCACGCGCTCGCCATGGATGCCGGGCAGCGTCGACACCCGCACGTCCACTTCACGGCCCGCCGCGCGCAAGGTGATGCGGCCATCCTGGGGCTGGCGCTTTTCGGCGATGTCCAGGCGCGCCATCACCTTGATCCGCGACACCAGCATCGCCGACAGCGCCCGTGGCGGGCGCAGCACCTCGCGCAGGTGGCCGTCGACGCGCAGGCGCACCACCAGGCTCTGCTCGAAGGTTTCGATGTGGATGTCCGAGGCGCGCAGGCGCAGGGCCTGGCCGAACAGGCCATTGATCAGGCGGATGACCGGGGCCTCGTCGTCGCTTTCGAGCAGGTCTTCGATGCGCGGCATCTCGCTCATCAAGCTGTCCAGGTCGACCTGCTCGCCGATGCCTTCGATCAGCGCCTGGTTGGCGCCACTGCCGGCCTGGTACAGCTGGCCGAGGCGTTCATCGAAGGCGGCGGGTTCCAGGTACACCAGCGCGGCCGGCTGGCCATGCACGCGCAGCAGTTCCTGCAGCTGGTCGCTGTCGGCATCCTGGCGCAGCCACAGCTGCCAGCCGGCGTCCATCGGCGCCATGGCCAGGCCGGCCTGGCGCGCCAGGCGATAGGGCAGCATCACCAGCTACCGCCTTCCAGGCGCGCGCGGCTGGCGGGGAACACCTGCAGCAGCGGCGTGCCTTCTGCCAGGTCCGGCAACTTCAGCGGCGTGGTCTGCTGCAGGGTGCGGTACTTGTCTTCGCTCAGCCCGGCCAGGCTCGGGCCGTCACGCAGGATGCGCGGGCGGATGAACACCATCAGGTTCTGCTTGGTGTTCTTGCTGGCGTCGGAGCGGAACAGCCGGCCCAGCCCCGGGATGTCGCCGAGAAACGGCACGCGCTGGTCGCTGATGCTCAGCTCGTCGCTGATCAGGCCGCCCAGGATGACCAGGCCGTTGTCCTCGACCATGACCTTGGTCTTGATCTCGCGCTTGTTGGTGATCACGTCGCTGGCCGCGCGGGACTCGGCGATCGAGGACACCTCCTGGACGATGTCCAGGCGCACGCTGTTGTCGATGTTGATCTGCGGCTTGATGCGCAGCTTGACCCCGACTTCCTTGCGCTCGATGGTCTGGTAGGGGTTGGCGTTGTTCTGGGTCACGGAGCCTGTGACGAAGGGCACTTCCTGGCCGACCAGGATCGACGCCTCGGCGTTGTCCAGGGTCAGCAAGGTGGGTGTGGAGAGCAGGTTGAAGCCACTCTTGCCCTTGAGCGCGTTGATCAGCATGGCAAAGTTGAAACCACCGCCGATGTGGCCGATGCCCACCGTGGCGCCCTGGGTGCCCGACAGCAGGTTGCCCAGCGCCTCGTTGTCGCCGCTGGCGGCGGCGCCTGCGATATTGGCGATGTTCACCCCGTTGCTGCCGAAGTTGACGATGCCGGCGCCGAACTTCTCGTCGGCGAACAGCCATTGCACGCCAAGCTCCTGGGCGCGGGTGTCGGAGACCTCGGCGATGATCGCCTCGACCACCACCTGGGCGCGGCGGATATCGAGCTGCTCGACGATCGAGCGATAGGCCGCCAGCTCGCTGTCGGGGCCGACCATGACCACGGCGTTGGTGCCTTCCTCGTACTCCAGGCGAATGCCCGAGTCGCTGGCCGCGGCCATCGGCGGCTTGTCCTTGCCCTCCCCTTCGGCCAGGCCTTCGCTGGGCGCCGCGCCCTCCTGGCTGAGCCCGCGCAGCACCTTCACCACTTCGGCCGCGTTGGCATGGCGCAGGTAGATCACTTGGGTATTGCTGGAGCGCTGGTTGTCGCTGGGCCGGTCGAGCTGGGCCATGAGTGCGCGCACCCGGTCGCTGTTGCCGCGCACCAGCAAGGCATTGCTGCGCGGGTCGGCGACCACCTGGGTGGCGTCGGCGCCCTGCTCGCGGGCCAGCAGGCGGGTCAGCAACTGGGCGGTGTCGGCGGCACTGGCATGACGCAGGGGCATCACCTGCATGGGCTCGTCACTGACCTGGTCGAGCTGGCGCAGCAGGCTGTCGATGCGGTCGAGGTTGCTGCGCCAGTCGGTGACCACCAGCAGGTTGGCAGCGGGGTATGGGGTGATCACACCGACGCGCGGGTCGATCAGCGGCTTGAGAATGCCGAGCATCTGCTCGCTGGCGGCATTGCGCACGTTGAACACGCGCGTGGCCACGCCATCGCTGCCCTCGCCGCGCTTGCCCTTGGCCTCCACCGGCACCGGCTCCAGGCGCGCGGCCTGGTCGGGGACGATCTTCACGCTGCCGTTGGGCAGGTCGACCGCCGCAAAGCCCTGGGCGCGCAACTGGGCCAGGAAGATGTCGTAGATGGCATCGGCATCGTGGCGGTCGACGGTGCGCACGGTGACCTTGCCCTTGACCCGAGGGTCGACGATGAAGGTGGTGCCGGTGATGCGCGACACGCTGTCGATGAACTCGCCCAGCTCGGTGTCGACGAAGTTCACCTCGTACAGCGGCGTGCCGTTGTCGTCGAATGCTTCCGGCTCCTGGGCCCAGGCCCATGACAGGGCCAGGCTCAGGGCGGCGGCCACGCAATATCTGACAGGCATCGTTCATCCTTGCCGCTTGAAGCCGGTCACGGCGGGGCGTGGCGGCCAGGGCAGGCGTTCGCGCCGCCCCTGGTTGTCGAAAATCAGGCCATCGGCGTCGATGTCCTGCAACACGATCCCCGGTGCCAGGCGCTGGCCACGGCCGAGGGTGCGCACCTGTTGGCCGTAGCGCAGTACCACCACGCTGGCCGACAGCGGCTGGGCCTTGAGCCCGCCGAGGTAGTGCAGCGGCAAGCGCGTGAGGGCGATGGCGCCGTCATCGACGGCCGCCTGCCAGTGGCCGACCATCAGCCCCGGCAGCGCGCTGCTGGCTGTGCTGGCGGGGCTGGCCGGCTGCGGCTGGCGGCTCAGTTGCAGCACGCACTGCGCGGCCAGCCAGCCGGCCAGGGTCAGCAGGCCGCAGGTCACGGCACGGGCGCCCAGGCTCACGACGCCACCTGGCGCGGGTGCCAGCCGGGGTGGCCCTGTACGTAGCGCACTTCGGGGAGCGCCAGGGGAGCCAGCTGCCAATCGGCAGGCTGGCGCGACAGCCAGGCCTCGACCCGCTGCCACAGGGGTTCGCCGGCCTCGGGCTGGAACTGCAGGCCGAAGGTGCGGCACAGGCCCTGCACCGGGTCCAGGCCGGTGATGCGCTTGCCTTGCGGGCTGTAGCTGACGCGCCAGGCCTGCCCTTGCCAACGCGGCAGGTCCTGGCTGTTGTCCAGCAGCAGCGGGTCGCCGAACAATTGCTCGGCGGCGTTTTCCAGCACTTGCTCGACCTGCCGCGCCGGGGCTTCGACCACCGCGGCCGGGTAGCCGCCGGTGAGGCTGATCAGGTGCTCGCGGGTGATCGTTTCGCCGGCGGCCAGCGGGTAGTCATAGCGCAGGCCCGGCAACAGCACCGGCATGCTGCTGTCATCGGCCAGGGCCTGGTGCAGCAGGCGGTCCCAACTGCCGCCACGGGTATCGCGGCGCCACAGCGCCTGCGGTGCGCGGGCCAGGGGTTGGTCGAGCCAGGCCGCGTGGCCTGCGCGCTGCTGCTGCAGCTCGCCATGCAACTGGCTGGCACGCAGCTGCGCGGCAGGCGTGAGTTGCTGGGCGAAGGCCGGGAAGAAGCGCCCCTCGAACTGCCACTGCCCGGCCACCTGCTGGCAACGCAGGCGGAACGCCCCACTGGCCCGGCAGCCGGCAAACAGCACCGGCACGCGGCGGCCACTGGCCTGGCTGGCGTACACCGGCGCCGGCCACAGGTCCTGGCCACGGGCGCACAGCAGCACATCGATTTCAGGCACCCGCTCGGCCAGCCACAGGCCCGGGCCGGTGCCCACGTCGGCCAGCGCCACCACCAAGTCCGCTTCGCGGCGCGCGCGTTCGAAGGTCGGCAGCAAGGCCTGGTACCACTGTTTCAGGGAGGCTTTCTGGTCCTGGGCGTAAGGGTCGCTGATGCCGACCACCGCGATCCGCGCACCGCCCCGTTCGAAGGTGTGCAGCGGCTCGAGGCCCAGGGCCTTGCGTTGTTCGTCGGCAAGCCCGGCGCCGAGGGTGATGGCCGAAGCTTGGCGATACAGGCCGGCACTGCGTTGCGGCCAGAGCACGCGCTCGTCGCTGCTGACCCGCACGTCGCTGCCCAGCAACTGGCTGCCCTGCACACCGCTTTCGCCGTGGGTGAGGTAGGCCAGGCCACTGCCGTTCCAGCCCTGGCCGTTTTCCAGGGTCAGGCTATTGCCCTGGCCCGCCTCGCCGCGCAACTGTTCCAACAGCGCCGCCAGTACCGCGTAACCGCCCAGGCGCACGTTCTGGGCCTGGCTGGCATCGAGCAAGGGCGCCAGTTGCGGTTGCGCGAGGCTGGCGCTGGCGCCGGTCATCCACGGCGCACGCCCCAGGTGGCTGACCGGGCCCAGGCGCGTGGCCGGCACCACGGGCAGGCCGGGCTGGCGCGCATCGAGGGTGTCGGCGACATACAGCAAATCGACGCTGGCAGCACCGCCACGCTGGCCCGGCAACGCGGAACAGGCGCCGAGCAACGGCGCCAGCGCACCGACACCCATCCAGCTGATTACTTCGCGCCTGTGCACACTGCTTGACATCGGGCTCGCCGTCCTTATCCGAGTTCACTTTGGGCCCCGGATGTTGCGGCGTTGGCATGACAGTTTGATGGCAGAAATCCGACAGCCATTCCAAATGGTTCTGTCGTGCGCAGTAGTAAGAACTTACAGTTTTAAAACCCCGTTAATATTTTTGCCAAGGAAACATCATACTTGCGCTCTAAAGTCGCGGTTTCTTACAACTCAGCCAAATCAAGGACACCTGATGAGTCGAGAATCCGGCGACAACCTGGACCGCAACCACAGCGGCAACCTGCCAATGGCCAACGTCATGGATGCTTACCTGAGCCGGCGCAGCGTGATGCGCGGCAGCCTGGGCGCGGCCATCGCCATGATCGCCGGTACCGGCCTGAGCGGCTGCTTCGACAGCGGCGGCTCCGACCATGACGACCCCGTCACCGAGCCACCGGTCACCGAGCCACCCGTGCCTGAACCGGAGCCGAAAATGGCCCTGGGCTTCCAGTCCATCCCCGGCTCGCGCACCGATGCCTGCGTCGTCGCCGCCGGTTACAGCGCCTATGTGCTGGCGCCGTGGGGCACGCCGCTGAACAGCAACGGCAACCCGTGGAAATCGGACGGCAGCAACACCTCGACCGACCAGGCCAACGCCATGGGCATGCACCATGACGGCATGCATTTCTTCCCGATCAATGGCAGCTCCGAAGACGGCCTGCTGGCGATCAACTTCGAATACATCGACACCGCCGCGCTGCACCCCAACGGCTCGACCACCGACGCCAACGGCAAGCGCCCGGTCGAGGAAGTGCGCAAGGAAATCAACGCCCACGGCGCCGGCATGGTGCGCCTGCAAAAGCTCAACGGCCGTTGGCAGGTGGTCGACAACGACCCGCTCAACCGCCGCTTCACCACCGCCTCGCGCATGGAAATCACTGGCCCCCTGCGCGGCACCGAGCACGTCAAGACCAAGTACTCGACGGTCGGTACCCACTGCCGCGGCACCAACAACAACTGCGGCAACGGCTACACCCCGTGGGGCACCTACCTGACCTGCGAAGAGAACTGGCCAGGCATCTTCGTCAACAAGGGCACCCGCCCGGAAGACCAGCGCCGCATCGGCGTCGGCACCTCCAGCGGCCAGTACAAGTGGGAGAGCGCCGCCGGCGACAGCAGCGAGGTGGCCGATGAGTTCGCGCGCTTCGACGTGACCGTCAAGGGCGCCAGCGCCAGCGACGACTACCGCAACGAAGCCAGCACCTATGGCTACATCGTCGAGATCGACCCGTACAACAGCAGCACCCTGGCCACCAAGCGCACCGCCCTGGGCCGCTTCCGCCACGAAGGCTGCTGCCCGGGCCTGCCGGTGGTGGGCAAGCCACTGGTCTGGTACATGGGCGACGACTCCAACAACGAGTACCTGTACAAGTTCGTTTCCACCGCGGTGTGGGACGCCGCCGACGCCACCCCGGCCGACCGCCTGGCCACCGGCGCCAAGTACATGGACCAGGGCAAGCTCTACGTGGCGCGCTTCAATGCCGATGGCACGGGTATCTGGCTGCTGCTGGACGTGGCCACGCCGACCAAGGATGGCCGCACCCTGGGGGCGCTGTACGGCGACCTGCCAGGCATCATCCTCAACACCCGCGGCGCCGGCGATGCCGTGGGCGCAACGCCGATGGACCGCCCGGAGTGGACGGCGGTCAACCCGCTCAATGGCGATGTCTACCTGACCCTGACCAACAACAGCGCGCGTACCCCGGAAAAGGTCGACGCCGCCAACCCGCGCGGGCCGAACCGCCACGGCCACATCATCCGCTGGCACGACAGCGACGACCAGGCGAGCTTCACCTGGGACATCTTCGTGTTCGGCGCCAACGCCGCCGGCACCGCCGACATCAACCGCTCGGGCCTGACCGAGCTCAACCAGTTCGCCAGCCCCGACGGCATGAGCTTCGATAGCCGCGGCGTGCTGTGGTTCGAAACCGACAACGGTGAAACCACGCTGACCGACTACACCAACGACCAGCTGCTGGCGGTGATCCCCACCGACCTGGTGGATGCCACGGGCAAGCAGGTGCCGATCAATGCCACCAACCAGGTGGACCTGCGCCGCTTCTTCGTCGGGCCGAACGGCTGCGAGGTGACGGGGATTGCCTTCACCCCGGACAACAAGTCGATGTTCGTCAACATCCAGCACCCGGACAACTGGCCTTACACCGACAAGGCCACCGATGCTACCCCGGCGGGTGGCAAGGTGCGGCCGCGGGCTTCGACGGTGGTGATCCAGCGCAATGATGGTGGCGAGATCGGCACGGTCTGATTCGGATCTTCAAGGGGCCGCTGCGCGGCCCAATCGCCGGCAAGCCGGCTCCCACAGATGGGCTGCGGCCTCCCACAGCCGGGTGGGAGCCGGCTTGCCGGCGATTGGGCTGCAACGCAGCCCCTAGGCCTGCTCACCAGGCAATCGGCTCGCGGCTCTTCACCCGCACCTGCTGCGCCGGCACCCGCGCATGCCACTGCACCACCCCCAGCGCTTCCACCTGAAACACGCTGCGCATCGTCCGCCCCTGCTCCTCGAACGACAGCTGCAACAGGAAATGCCCACTGTTGAGCAGCAACCCCTCGCTCAACCGCTCGAAGGTTTCGTCATCCACCGCCCCCAACGCCTGGCGCAACGCCGAGGCATCCTCGTACCCCGATGCCGGCCGGCCGCTGATGATGCGGCTGAGCAACGCGCGCGGGTAGCGCCCTTCATACAACGCCTCGAGCAATGGCAAGTTCTCAAGCCCCAAGGCGTTGGCATTCAGGCGCCAGCCGGTGGTCTGCGGCAATGCGCACAGCATCGGGTAACGCCGCTGGCGCCCGGCATCGGGCTCCAGCAACAGGTTCAATTCGCTGGTATCGAGCATCGGCTGGTTGGCCGCCAGGCGCGGCGGTTGCTGGCGCAGGTACTGGGCACTTTCGGCGCCTTGCAGGCGCGTGTCGCTGTCGTGGTCGAGCCAGTCGGCCAAGGCATCGACCAGCCGTTGTGCGGCCATGTCATCCCCCAGCAAGTGGCGCAACTGGCGCTCGGCCCGTTCACCGTCAGCGCCGAGCAGCGCGTTGACGTTGAAACAGGCATGTTGGTCGCGCACCCGCAATTGCGCCTGGCCGGCGCCAAAATCATAGGTCAGCGGCTGCCCGCGCAAGGCCTGCCAGAACAGCGGGCTGAGGCGCCAGGCAGGGTCGCGCAGGGCCTGTTCGGCGTAGGCCAGGCCAGCCTGCTCCATGGCCCGCACCTGCACCCGCTGGCGCAGCAACTGCACCTCATCGACCTGGCGCCGGCCATCCTCCACCAGCCAGGCCATGCCCGCGGCGAGCATCGCCAGCACCACCATCACCATCAGCAGCGCCGCGCCCTGCTGTCGCTTGCGCGTCATCCCTACCCCTCCTGGTTGCGTGAAGGCGCCAGTCAACACGGCGGCTGTTGCAAGCAGATGGCAATGGCCTTGCAGTCATGTTCGCGTCATCTGCATGCGGCAGGATTGGCCTTTCTTTTCATGGCCTTACAGGAGTATTCGAAATGGGTGGGATTGGAATCTGGCAACTGGTGATCGTGCTGCTGATCGTGTTTCTGCTGTTTGGCACCAAGCGCCTCAAAGGCCTGGGCAGTGATGTCGGCGAAGCGATCCAGGGCTTTCGCAAGTCGATGGGGGGTGAGCCTGACGCGGGTGGCGCTGCCCCCTCGCAGCCGCAGACCCCCGTGACTCGCCAGGCTGACGCGCAGCCACAAACGGATCGCCAAGCCTGATGTTCGAGGTAGGTTTCAGCGAGCTGCTGCTGGTGGGCGTCGTCGCCCTGCTGGTGCTCGGGCCGGAGCGCCTGCCGGTCGCCGCCCGCACCCTGGGGCGCGGCCTGGGCCAGGCGCGCCGGGCCATGCATGGCCTGCGCGCGCAGATGGAACGCGAGATCGCCATGCCCGACCTGGACAGCCAACCCTTGCAGCGCCTCGAGCAGGAAATCCGCCAGGGCATCCGCCTGCAGGCCGAGCCGGCGCTGGACGCCAAGCCCATCAACCTGCCCCAGGAGAACACGCCATGAGCACGGCCCTGGACACCGCGGCGCGCATGCCGCTGACCGACCACCTGCGCGACCTGCGCAAACGCCTGGTGCGCTGCCTGCTGCTGCTGGCACTGGTGTTCGTCGGCCTGTTTCCGTTTGCCCAGCAGCTGTACACGTTGGTGTCGCAACCGCTGCGCCGCTTCCTGCCCGAAGGCGCGAGCATGATCGCCACCAGCGTCACGTCGCCCTTTCTCACGCCATTCAAACTGACGGCCATGTGCGCGCTGTTCATCGCCATGCCGCTGCTGCTGCACCAGGCCTGGGGCTTCATCGCGCCGGGGCTGTACCGCCAGGAACGGCGCATTGCGCTGGGGCTGCTGATGTCGAGCATCGTGCTGTTCTATGCCGGCATGGCGTTCGCCTTCTACCTGGTGTTCCCGATGATGTTCGGCTTCTTCGCCAGCGTGACGCCCGAGGGCGTGGCGATGATGACCGACATCAGCCAGTACCTGGACTTCATCCTGGCGCTGTTTCTGGCGTTCGGCCTGGCGTTCGAGATCCCGGTGGCGACGTTCATCGTGGTCTGGGTGGGGTTGGCCGATGTGGCCACGTTGCGACGTAGCAGGCCCTACGTGATCGTCGGGTGCTTTGTGGTGGGGATGATACTTACACCGCCGGATGTGTTTTCGCAGACGATGCTGGCGGTGCCGATGTGGCTGTTGTTCGAGGTGGGGTTGCTGGCCTGTGCGGGCTTGCCCCGCGAAGGGGCCCGCGCAGTCTAGAACTCGGCGAGCCGCCAGGCCTCATAGGCCGGCGTCTCGTAGGGGTGGCTCTGCTTGAGCGCAGCGACGACCTGAACGATCAGGTCGTCAGCCACCACCAGCTCCACCTTCCACTCCTCGACCACCTCGACCTGGCCGGCCTGCCCGAGGAACGGCTGGCTGCCGTCCAACGGGCGGAACTGGCCCTGGCCCAAGGTCTGCCAGGCGCAGTGGTCGTAGTCACCGATCCGTCCGCCACCGGCGGCGAACACGGCGGCCTTGACCACTTCGACATGGCTGGCCGGGACGAAGAAGGCGAGCTTGTACACGCCTTAGTTCACCCACACCCGCGCATTGCGGAACATGCGCATCAGCGCGGCGTCTTCCTGCCACTCATCCGGGCGCCAGGAGTTCTGCACGGCGCGGAACACACGCTCCGGGTGCGGCATCATGATGGTCACGCGGCCGTCACGGCTGGTCAGGCCGGTGATGCCACGCGGCGAGCCGTTCGGGTTGGCCGGGTAGGCTTCGGTGACCTTGCCGTGGTTGTCGACGTAGCGCAGGGCCACGCAACCGGACAGGTCGGCTTCCAGCAGTGCCTCTTCGCTGGCGAACTCGGCATGGCCTTCACCGTGGGCGATGGCGATCGGCATGCGCGAACCGGCCATGCCCTGCAGGAAGATCGAGTTGGACTTCTGCACCTCGACCATGGCCACGCGGGCCTCGAACTGCTCCGAGCGGTTGCGCACGAAGTGCGGCCAGTACTCGGTGCCCGGAATCAGCTCGTGCAGGTTGGACATCATCTGGCAACCGTTGCACACGCCCAGGGCGAAGCTGTCGGTACGCTCGAAGAAGGCCTGGAAGGCATCGCGGGCACGGGTGTTGAACAGCGCCGACTTGGCCCAGCCTTCACCGGCGCCCAGCACGTCACCGTAGGAGAAGCCGCCGCAGGCGACCAGGCCCTTGAAGGCTTCGAAGTCCACGCGCCCGGCGAGGATGTCGCTCATGTGCACATCGATGGCGGCAAACCCTGCGCGGTCGAAGGCGGCTGCCATCTCGACCTGGCCGTTGACGCCCTGCTCGCGCAGGATCGCCACTTGCGGGCGCACGCCTTTCTTGATGTACGGCGCGGCGATGTCGTCGTTGACGTCGAAGCCAAGCTTGACCGACAGGCCCGGGTTGTCTTCTTCGAGCAGCGCGTCGAATTCCTGGTCGGCGCAGTCGGCGTTGTCACGCAGGCGCTGCACCTGGTAGCTGGTTTCGGCCCACTGGCGCTGCAGCATGCGGCGGTCGTCGTCGAACAGCACTTCGCCATTGAGGCTGATGGACACTTCGGCGTTGTTGACCGGCTTGCCGATCACCGCCACGCAACCTTCGCCCAGGCCGGCTGCGCTGAACTGCGCGAGCACGTCCGGGGTGGCGTCCTGGCGTACCTGGATGACCGCACCGAGCTCTTCGTTGAAGAGGATGGCCGGCACGTCATTGCGGTTGTCGGTCAGTGGGTCGAGCTGCAGGTCGAGGCCGCAGTGGCCGGCAAAGGCCATTTCCACCACGGTGGTCAGCAGGCCGCCGTCGGAGCGGTCGTGGTAGGCCAGCAGGTGGCCGTCGGCGTTCAGGCCCTGGATCACGGCGAAGAAGGCCTTGAGGTCTTCGGCGTCGTCGACGTCCGGTGCCTGGGCAGCGATCTTGCCGTAGGTCTGCGCCAGGATCGATGCGCCCATGCGGTTCTTGCCGCGGCCCAGGTCGATCAGGATCAGGTCGGTCTCGCCCTTGTCCATGCGCAGTTGCGGGGTCAGGGTGTTGCGGATGTCGGTGACCGGGGCGAAGCCGGTGATGATCAGCGACAGCGGCGAAGTGACGCTCTTCTCGACGCCATCCTCGCTCCACTTGGTCTTCATCGACATCGAGTCCTTGCCGACCGGGATGGTGATCCCCAGCTCCGGGCACAGCTCCATGCCGACGGCCTTGACGGTGTCGTACAGGCGGGCGTCTTCGCCCGGGTGGCCGGCAGCGGACATCCAGTTGGCCGAGAGCTTGATGTCGGACAGCTTGTCGATTTGCGCGGCGGCCAGGTTGGTCAGGGTCTCGCCGATCGCCATGCGCCCGGACGCCGGGGCGTCGAGCAGGGCCAGCGGGGTACGCTCGCCCATGGCCATGGCTTCACCGGTGTAGACGTCGAAGCTGGTGGCGGTGACGGCGCAGTCGGCGACCGGGACCTGCCACGGGCCGACCATCTGGTCGCGGGCGACCAGGCCGGTGATGGTGCGGTCGCCGATGGTGATCAGGAAGCTCTTGCTGGCCACGGCCGGGTGGTTGAGGACACGCTGCACGGCGTTGTCCAGGTCCACCTGGCTCGGGTCGAAGTCATCGCCCAGCTCCGCTTCGCGGGTCACCGAACGGTGCATGCGTGGCGGCTTGCCCAGCAGCACGTCGAGCGGCATGTCCACCGGCGTGTTGTCGAAGTGGCTGTCGGTCACGGTCAGGTGCGGCTCTTCGGTGGCTTCGCCGACCACGGCGAACGGGCAGCGCTCGCGTTCGCAGATGGCCTGGAAGCGTTCGAAGTCGGCGGCGCTGACGGCCAGCACGTAGCGTTCCTGCGATTCGTTGCTCCAGATTTCGTGCGGGGCCATGCCCGGCTCGTCATTGGGCACGTTGCGCAGTTCGAAACGGCCACCGCGGCCGCCGTCGTTGACCAGCTCCGGGAAGGCGTTGGAGATGCCACCGGCGCCGACGTCATGGATGAAGGCGATCGGGTTCTCGTCGCCCAGCTGCCAGCAACGGTCGATGACCTCCTGGCAACGGCGCTCCATTTCCGGGTTTTCGCGCTGTACCGAGGCGAAATCCAGGTCAGCCGAGCTGGCACCGGTGGCCACCGATGAAGCGGCGCCGCCGCCCAGGCCGATGAGCATGGCCGGGCCGCCGAGCACGATCAGCTTGGCGCCGACGGTGATCTCGCCCTTCTGCACGTGGTCTTCACGGATGTTGCCCATGCCGCCGGCGAGCATGATCGGCTTGTGGTAGCCGCGCACTTCTTCACCGTGCGGGGTGTTGATCGACTGCTCGAAGGTGCGGAAGTAACCGGTCAGGGCCGGGCGGCCGAATTCGTTGTTGAACGCAGCGCCACCCAGCGGGCCTTCGATCATGATGTCGAGGGCGTCGACGATGCGCTCGGGCTTGCCATAGGCCTGCTCCCAAGGCTGTTCGAAGCCCGGGATGCGCAGGTTGGATACGGTGAAGCCGGTCAGGCCGGCCTTGGGCTTGGCGCCACGGCCGGTGGCGCCTTCGTCGCGGATTTCGCCGCCGGAGCCGGTGGAGGCGCCGGAGAACGGGGCGATGGCGGTCGGGTGGTTGTGCGTCTCGACCTTCATCAGGATGTGCACCGGCTCCTGCACCGCGCCGTACTGGCGGGTTTCAGGGTTCGGGAAGAAACGGCCGGCGACGTTGCCGACGATCACCGAGGCGTTGTCCTTGTACGCAGACAGCACGCCGTCGCTGTGCATCTGGTAGGTGTTCTTGATCATGCCGAACAGGCTCTTTTCCTGAGCCTGGCCGTCGATGTCCCAACTGGCGTTGAAGATCTTGTGGCGGCAGTGCTCGGAGTTGGCCTGGGCGAACATCATCAGTTCGATGTCGTTCGGGTTGCGCTTGAGCCCCTGGAAGGCGTTGACCAGGTAGTCGATCTCGTCTTCGGCCAGGGCCAGGCCCA
Organism: Pseudomonas sp. NPDC087029; assembly: GCF_044745345.1. Lineage (NCBI taxonomy): Bacteria > Pseudomonadati > Pseudomonadota > Gammaproteobacteria > Pseudomonadales > Pseudomonadaceae > Pseudomonas > Pseudomonas sp. NPDC087029. Next base: position 415,822 of record NZ_JBIVAB010000003.1, read on the forward strand.
GGTCGATGTTGGCCTGGGCCAGGGCGGCGCGGCCACCTGCGAGGATGTCGACCGAGGTCATCGGCTTGGGCTGGGCGTGGCTGAACAGGTCCGATGCCTGCTCCAGCTGGGCCAGCACGCGCTGGGTCATGCGGTCGTGCAGCTCGGCGGCGACCAGCGCGGCGTCGGCCTCGCTCAGTTCACCGGCCACGTAGTAGGCGATGCCGCGCTCCAGGCGCTGGATCGACTGCAGGCCGCAGTTGTGGGCGATGTCGCTGGCCTTGCTGGCCCAGGGCGAAATGGTGCCCAGGCGCGGCACCACCAGGAACAGGCGGCCGGTGGGCTCCTGTACCGGCACGCTCGGGCCGTACTTGAGCAGACGGCCCAGCACCTGCTGCTGGTCGGCGGTCAGCTCGCCGGCAACGTCGGCGAAGTGGGCGAATTCGGCATACAAACCAGTAACAGCGGGGACTTTCTGGCTCAGTTGCTCGAGTAATTTACCGTGGCGAAAGGCAGAAAGGGCAGGAGCGCCGCGCAGGATCAACATCGTCGGGACAGCCTCAGGAAGGGGTGTGCTTAGAGGCCGTGCATTCTAGCCTAATTCGATGGCTTTCGGCACCCGCTCTACGCCAAGCCTGCCGGGCGGTGGAACCGGACTTTCGGGTCAAAAAAAATGGCCTGCAAAGCCCTGCGCTGGCGACAGGGGCGGGCCACCACATAACGCGCTAGCAGACAAGCTATCTGTTGTCGAGATATGGCTGGGCCAGTCCTTTGCGTATACTGCAACCTATGTTCGCCCACACTGCTTTGCGCCAGCGTTGCGCCAAATGGCTCTTCGCAACCGGACTCTTTCTGATGCTCGGTGCCTGTGTTGAAAAACCCAGCACCCTCGAGCGCGTGAAGGAGGATGGTGTGCTGCGTGTAATTACCCGCAACAGCCCGGCCACCTACTTCCAGGACCGCAACGGCGAAACCGGCTTCGAATACGAACTGGTCAAGCATTTTGCCGACGATCTCGGCGTCAAGCTGGAGATCGAGACGGCCGACAACCTCGACGAGCTGTTCGACGACCTCGGCAAGCCCTCCGGCCCGGTACTGGCGGCAGCGGGCCTGGTCAGCAGCGAGCGGCGCAAGGCCCAGGCCAAGTTCTCCCACCCTTACCTCGAAGTCACCCCGCAGGTCATCTACCGCAACGGCCGGCCGCGCCCCACCGATGCCAAGGGCCTGGTGGGCAAGAAGATCATGGTGCTCAAGGGCAGCAGCCACGCCGACCAGCTGGCCGAGCTGAAAAAGCAGTACCCGGGCCTGGAATACGAAGAATCCGATGCGGTCGAGGTGGTCGACCTGCTGCGCATGGTCGATGAAGGCCAGATCGACCTGACCCTGGTCGATTCCAACGAACTGGCGATGAACCAGGTGTACTTCCCCAACGTGCGGGTCGCCTTCGACCTGGGCGACACCCGCGACCAGCGCTGGGCCGTGGCGGCAGGCGATGACAACAGCCTGCTCAACGAGGTCAACGAATACCTCGACAAGGCGCAGAAGAACGGCACCCTGCAGCGCCTGAAAGACCGCTACTACGGCCATGTCGATGTATTGGGCTATGTCGGTGCCTATACCTTCGCCCAGCACCTGCAGCAGCGCCTGCCCAAGTACGAGAAGCACTTCAAGAGCTACGCCAAGGTCGAGCAGGTCGACTGGCGCCTGCTGGCGGCGATCGGCTACCAGGAATCGATGTGGCAGCCCGAGGTCACCTCCAAGACCGGCGTGCGCGGCCTGATGATGCTGACCCAGCGCACCGCCCAGGCCATGGGCGTGTCCAACCGCCTGGACCCCCGCCAGAGCATCCAGGGCGGCGCCAAGTACTTCATGAAGATCAAGGCCGAACTCGACGACAGCATTCAGGAGCCGGACCGCACCTGGTTCGCCCTGGCCGCCTACAACGTCGGCACCGGCCACCTGGAAGACGCCCGCACGCTGGCCAAGCGCGAGAAGCTCAACCCGAACAAGTGGCTGGACGTGAAGAAGATGCTGCCGCGCCTGTCGCAGAAGCAGTGGTACCGGCAGACCAAGTACGGTTATGCCCGCGGGGGCGAGCCCGTGCACTTCGTGGCCAACATCCGCCGTTACTACGACATCCTTACCTGGGTGACCCAGCCGCAGCTCGAAGGCCAGATGGCCGAGGGCAACTTGCATGTGCCTGGGGTCAACAAGGACAAGCCGGCGGATCAGTCGCCGCCGATGTAAGGCTTCAGCGCGCTGTCGCCGGCAAGCCGGCGACAGGGCCAGAACCTATCAGCCCTTGGCCCGCCGGGCCTTGAAGAACTCGCTCAAGATCTGCCCGCACTCCTCGGCCAGCACCCCACCCTCGAACATCACCCGGTGGTTGAGAAAACCTTGGCTGAAGAACTGCCCCTGGCTCTGCACGATCCCCGCCTTGGGCTCCAGCGCTCCGTACACCACCCGCGCCACCCGCGAATGCACGATCAACCCTGCGCACATGCTGCAAGGCTCCAGCGTCACGTACAACGTACTGCCCGGCAGGCGATAATTGCTCGCGGCCTTGGCCGCCGCGCGGATGGCCACCATCTCGGCATGGGCGCTGGGGTCGCTGTCGAGGATCGGCCGGTTGAAACCCTGCCCGATCACCTGGCCATGCTGCACCACCACCGCCCCCACCGGCACCTCGCCCAGTGCGGCGCCTTCTGCCGCCAGGCCCAGGGCCAGGCGCATGAATTCCTGATCGCGGCTGCGATCGATGATCTGCGGGCGCATCAGACCACCGCGATCGCGGCCATCAGGCCGGTTTCCATGTGGTCGATGACATGGCAGTGGAACATCCAGGTGCCAGGGTTATCGGCCACCAGCGCCACCTGGGCGCGTTCGTTCTTGCCCAGCAGGTAGGTGTCGGTGAACCACGGCTCGACGATGTCGCGGCGGTTGGAGGCGATCACCTTGAAGCTCATGCCGTGCAGGTGGATCGGGTGCTGGTACTGGGTCATGTTCTTCAGCTCGAAGATGTAGCTCTTGCCCTTCTGCAGCGTGGCGATCGGGCGGTCGGCGCAGGTCTTGTCGGTGATGTCCCAGGCCTGGCCGTTGATCTGCCACAGGCTTGGCGGCTTGCCATTTTCGGTGTTCACCGACACCTTGCCGACCCATTCGAAATTGAAGTTGAGCTTCTCGGCATTCGCCAGGTCCGGCTCGGCCACCGGGTTGGCCGGCAGTGCTGGCGGCCAGTCGCTCGGCGCGTCGTTGCTGGCCACCGAACGCAGCGTGCCCAGGCGCACGAAACCGTCACGCAGGGAAATTTCCTCGCCCGCCTCGGGGATGCGAATCGCCAGGCAGATGCGCATGCCAGGGCCCAGCCAGTACTCGTCGTCCATGGGCCGCGGGGTCACCGGGTTGCCGTCCAGGGCGTAGATCTTCGCTTCGCAGTTGCCCTTGAGGTTGAGCCGGTAGGTCCAGGTGTTGTCCAGGTTCAGCAGGCGCAGGCGCACCACCTGCCCGGCCGGCAGCTCGGTCACCGAATCGGCCTGGCCGTTGATGGTGATCAGGCGCCCGGCGGTGCCGTTGCGCGCCGCTTCGCGGGGGATGCTGAACGGCAGCCAGGCGCCCTGCTCGTCCACGTGCCAGTTCTTCAGGCTCAGCGTGCGCTCGTGGAGAAAACCGGTGGGCTCGCGCTCCTCGACGATCAGCGGGCCGACCAGGCCACGGCCCAGCTCCTCGGAGCTGCTGACGTGCGGGTGATACCAGTAGCTGCCGGCATCCGGCACGCGGAACTTGTAGTCGAAGTACTCGCCCGGCTTGACCGGCAGCTGCGACACATAGGGCACGCCGTCCATTTCCAGCGGCAGGCGGATGCCGTGCCAGTGAATGGTGGTTTCCACCGGCAGGTGGTTGATGAAGCGCACCCGCAGCCAGGTGCCCTGGCGTACCCGCAGTTCGGTGCCCGGCGCCGAGGGGCCGAAGGCCCAGGCCTCGGTCTTGAAGCCAGGCACCAGCTCCACGTCCAGGGGCGCGGCGATCAGCTCGTAGTCGTGCCCGGCGTTCTCGTCCTCCACCTTGCCCAGCCAGTAGCGCGCAGCGCCCCCGGCGCCCAGGCCTACCACAGCAAGGCCGGTCAGGCCCTTGAGCATTTGTCGACGGGTAAAGGACATCGGTGCAGGTACCTCGTTTCGGCGCAATCAAGCAGCCAGCATGGCTGGCGGTGAAGGGCGAATACGATACACCTGCAAATGGGAAAGTTTAAGTGAAGTGTTAACGGGTTGGCATTTAGCGCTCATGGCTTAAGAACAAAACCGTATATCACTGGAAAACAATATCAATATAACATCATCCCCCTTCCTCCCGACGCAGCAGTCAAGGATGAGTGAAATGGGCTTATTGAACGCTATCTGGACCGGGATCGACGATGCCGTCTGCGGCTGGGCCGAACTCTTCACCCACAGCCGTCAGGAAAAGGTCGAGGCAGCCCATCGTCGCTTCAGCTTTCTGATCGAAGACATCAAGTCGCTGGAAGCCGTACTCAAAACCGTTTGCGACACCCACCAGGACGCGATCGGCGCCCTCGCCGCACAGGCCAGCAACCTCAACCTGCATCTGGGCTACGACCCAAGCGCTTCGCAAGGTAACGCCGAGCACGTCATTCATACCGTGTCATCGGTCAGCAGCGGCGCCGGGCAACTGGCCGCAACGGTATGGCTTGGGTCGACAGCCTTGCGCGTGGCAAGCGTGGCCATGATCGCCGGCAAGGTGTTCGTGGTCACCGCCGTCATCACCACCGTGCTGCAGACCGTGCTGCAAGGCATGGAAGTAGCACACCTGCGCGAGCAGGCCCGCATACTGGATGAGGAAACGGCCAAGCTCAAACAGCTGTTGTCGGACCTGGCCATCGAGGTGGAAGCCGTCATCCAGGACCTGCAGTCGACCTACGACCCTCTCATGCCGCTCCAAGCTGGCCGGCATGTCGTGGTTGATTCTCTCGATGGGCTCAAACGACTGGAGCTCGAAAGCTTCTACGACCGTTTACGCAAGCTTCTGCTGTTGGCGCGCGAGCAGGATTCGGAAAACCGCAGCGCGTTCAACACCATGCGTGAACAGGTCGAGCAGGATAATCGATTCGTCCATGCCCACCTGATCGTCGCCATCAAACAGCACACCATTGACCAAAGCGTCGCCGCCACCCATTTGCTCAAAGCGGTCAACGCCTTGCGAAGCGGCATGCCGCTCGAACAGCTGCAGGACATCTTCGATCTCTCGCCAGATGCACTGGAAAACGTGATCGATTTCGTCAAGGCCAACCCGCGGCAACAACCTCGATTCGAATGCGGCCGCGACGGCAGCATCAAGATCCTTGCAGCCTGAGTGTTTCAACACCGCATCCACCCTCAACGTTCAACAGGAGTGATCGCGCAATGAGTGAAGTAGCAGTCGAGACAGGTATCGGCGACAGCATCATGATCGGCTTGAACGATGCAGTGGCCGGCTGGCATGAGCTGTTTACCAGCGAGCGCAAAAAGCGCCTCGAGCAGACATGCCAGCAGCTGAGGTTCATGCAGCAGGACATTCGCGACGTACAGATTCTGTATGGGCTTCTGACCGCCGGTTACAACGAAGTCATCCAGCATCTGCTGCTGCAGGCGCAGCAGTTCAAGAACATTTTCCATGTCGAACCCACCGGCGCCTTCGCGGAAGGCGTGGACATCGGCAAGCGCATCTCGCTGTTCACCTCGGGAATCACCAGCGTCGTGGCCACCGGCTCGTACCTCGCCATTGGCACCTCCCGTTTGTGGTCGCTAATGGGGCGGGTGTCCTCGACACCGGTCAACGCAGTCGCCTCGGGGGCCGAGGTCGAAATGGTGCTGATTCAGGGCATCGCGCGGCTGAACGCCGGGGCCAACGTGGCCACGGTAGCCAGCGAAGTCACCGAAACTGCCAGCACCGCACTGCGGGTCACCAACATGGTCGGCAAGGTCGCCTTCTATGCAGGATTGGTGGCGGCGGCGCTGCAAACGGTGCTGCAAGGCATCGAAGTGGCAAACATCCGCAACGCGCAGAAAGAGGTGGAAAGCAACATTCAGGAGCTGGACACGCTGCTCAAGCAGATCAAGGTCGAGCTGCTGGCGCTGTGCGGGGCATTGCGGGCCACCTACGAGGGCGTCACCAAGGTGGAAAACGGCAAGCATGTCGTGCGCCTGCCTGGCGCGCCCGAGCGGGATTTTCTGCTCGAAGACTTCCTTGCCGACATCGAAAGCCTCACCGAACTCATCACCCAGCAAAATGCCACCGATGACAAGGCATTCCAGGATGTGCGGCTTCGCCTGGTGCAAAACCAATCGACACTCAAGGCCGTGTTGGTGCCTGCCCTCACCCAGAGCATGACAGTGCTGGCAACGCTTCAGGACCAGGTGCGCATGGCGTTCAAGATGCTACGCCGCAAACGGCCGCTGGAGGAGGTCGCTGACACGGTCGAGCTGGAGCCTGGCCTGCTCGATCAGTTGGCTGCCTATGTGGAGCAACATCCGCAAGCAGCAACAGCCCCCAATCTGTTCATGAACAAACAGGGTAACCTCGAGCTGATCGACGCTTGATCCCAGGTACGCCTCGCGCTCGCTGCGAGCGCGAGGCGTTGCGCGCCTTCGCTTTCTGCCGCCCCTACAAGGAGCAAGCATCATGACCCTCTTCAACGACATCACCCAAGGCGTGAGCTACGTCATCCAGAGCTTCCACGAAAAGGCCTCCGGGCAGCGCACCCAAGCACTCAAACTGGCGTCCTTGCGTCTCAAATGCCTCGAGCAGAGCCTTGGCGATTGCCAAGCGTTCGGCCAGGCGGCCAGCAGCTACCTGCAGGACGTAGCGGAGCAGCTAGGCCGGGAAATCAAGACCATGAATCGCGTCGCCCCGCCCGACCAACCGAGCCTCAAGCTTCCGGTCGATAGCTGGCGCACACTCTACTCGGCGGGTGGCGGCACCAAGAAAGCGCTGTCCTTCAGCCTCAATGCGCTACGCACCACCCTGTTCATCGGCGAGCTTCGCCGGCTGTCGTTCAGCCAGATGCTGTCATCTGCGCCACTGGCACAGCCTGGCATCGAGATGACCGTGATCGGCGCCGCCAATCGCCCGGTAACCACCGTGGCGGGCACCGCCGAACTCTCGAGCGCTGCGCAATGGGTAAACCGGCTTGCCGCCACGGCGCGCTATTTCGGCATGTTCATGACCGCGTTCGAGCTGTTCATGAGCGCGCGCTCCATTGCGCAAATGCAAGCGCTGCAGGATCAGCTCGAGCAATATGCCCGCGAAGCCGACAAGTACCTGCAAAGCGTTCACGAGACATTCGAACAGATGGTCGCGCAAATGCGCGACCTGTATGTGCCGCTCTCGCAGCAAGGCCCTGACGGGCAAGACCAGTTGATCGATACGCAGGGCAATACGCTCGTGCTGCAAACGCATTTTGCCCAGATCGCTGGGCTGGCCGAATGCCTTGGCGAACAGGTCCATGGTGGCAGTACCGCCCAAGCGGTGAGTGAGCAGCGCCAGCGCATGCAAGCGGTTTTCCCTGAACTGCTAAGGCAGGCGAGCCTGGCCAAGGCGGTTCTCATCGACCAGAGCCAATCGAGGATGCGTGACATTGCCATCCGCGAGAGGCAGGTTCAAACGGCGATGCGTGCGCTCAGAGGCGGCATCGACAACGAACAGGTCAGCGAGATCGTGGGCCTGCCTCAGCGCTTGATCGAGCAGTTGAGCGCTTTCGCCCAAGCCACGGCGGCAACCCCATCCAAGGTGCCGCAACTGGAAACGACGGCCGCAGGCGACTGGGTTGTGCGTTCGCCAGACGCGCCCGCCGCCGAGGCGGCATCAGCCATTTAACCTCAGCGCCGTGCACAAACGCCAAGGGCCCGCACGAGTGCGGGCCCTTGGCGTTTTCAGCAAGCGCTTGCCGGTCAGCACCGGCTAGCGATCACTCCCACTCGATGGTGGCTGGCGGCTTGCTCGACACGTCGTAGGTGACGCGGGAGATGCCGTCGATTTCGTTGATGATGCGGCCGCTGACGGTTTCCAGCAGCTCGTAGGGCAGGTGCGCCCAACGTGCGGTCATGAAGTCCACGGTTTCCACGGCGCGCAGTGCGACGACCCAGGCGTAGCGGCGGCCGTCGCCGACGACGCCCACCGACTTGACCGGCTGGAACACCACGAAGGCCTGGCTGGTCTTGTGGTACCAGTCGGCCTTGCGCAGCTCTTCGATGAAGATGTGGTCAGCGCGACGCAGGATGTCGGCGTATTCCTTCTTCACTTCACCGAGGATCCGCACGCCCAGGCCCGGGCCCGGGAACGGGTGGCGGTAGACCATGTCGTAGGGCAGGCCCAGCTCCAGGCCGATCTTGCGCACTTCGTCCTTGAACAGCTCACGCAGCGGCTCGACCAGCTTGAGGTTCATTTCCTCCGGCAGGCCACCGACGTTGTGGTGCGACTTGATCACGTGGGCCTTGCCGCTCTTGGCGCCAGCCGACTCGATCACGTCCGGGTAGATGGTGCCCTGGGCGAGGAACTGGATGTTGTCCAGCTTGCTGGCTTCGGCATCGAACACGTCGATGAAGGTGCGGCCGATGATTTTGCGCTTCTTCTCCGGGTCCGCTTCGCCTTCCAGGTTGTCGAGGAACTGCTTCTCGGCGTCGGCGCGGATCACTTTGACGCCCATGTTCTCCTTGAACATGGCCATCACCTGGTCGCCTTCGTGCAGGCGCAGCAGGCCGTTGTCGACGAATACGCAGGTCAGCTGGTCGCCGATGGCGCGGTGCAGCAGCGCGGCAACCACGGAGCTGTCGACGCCGCCGGACAGGCCCAGCAGGACGTTGGCCGAACCGACTTGCTCACGCACCTGGGCGATGGCGTCTTCGACGATGTTGGAGGGGGTCCACAGGGCTTCGCAGCCGCAGATGTCCTGCACGAAGCGGGACAGGATGCGACCGCCCTGCTTGGTGTGGGTCACTTCCGGGTGGAACTGCACGCCGTAGTAGCCGCGGGCATCGTCGAACATGCCGGCGATCGGGCAGCTCGGGGTGCTGGCCAGCACGTGGAAGTCGCCCGGCATCTGGGTGACCTTGTCGCCGTGGCTCATCCACACGTCCAGGCCCAGTACGCCGTCGTCGTCGACGTGGTCTTCGATGCCATCGAGCAGGCGGCTCTTGCCGACCACGTCGACACGGGCATAACCGAACTCACGCAGGTCGGAACCTTCGACCTTGCCGCCCAGCTGCTCGGCCATGGTCTGCATGCCGTAGCAGATGCCCAGCAGCGGTACGTTCAGGTCGAACACAGCCTGCGGCGCGCGCGGGCTGTTGGCTTCGTGGACCGACTCGGGGCCGCCGGCGAGGATGATGCCGCGCGGGTTGAATTCGCGGATCGCTTCATCGTCCATGTCGAACGGGTGCAGTTCGCAGTACACGCCGATTTCGCGCACGCGGCGGGCGATCAGCTGGGTGTACTGGGAACCGAAATCGAGGATGAGGATACGGTGAGCGTGAATGTCGAGGGCCATGACTCAATCTCGTCAGTGGAAATCGGAAACGACGCGGGGCTGTTCGTGACAGCCCCGTTCGGTTATTGCTAGAAACCTCAGCCTACGCGGTAGTTAGGGGCTTCTTTGGTGATCTGCACGTCATGCACGTGGGACTCGGCCATGCCGGCACCGGTGATGCGCACGAATTCCGGCTTGGTACGCATCTCTTCGATGGTCGCGCTGCCGGTGTAGCCCATGGACGAACGCAGGCCGCCCATCAGCTGGTGGATGATCGCGGCCAGGGCGCCCTTGTACGGCACGCGGCCTTCGATGCCTTCCGGTACCAGCTTCTCGGCGCCGGCCGAGGAGTCCTGGAAGTAGCGGTCGGAGGAGCCTTGCGCCTGTGCCATGGCACCCAGCGAGCCCATGCCGCGGTAGGCCTTGTAGGAACGGCCCTGGAACAGCTCGACTTCGCCCGGTGCTTCTTCGGTACCGGCGAACATCGAACCCATCATCACGCAGGACGCACCGGCGACGATGGCCTTGGACAGGTCACCCGAGAAACGGATGCCGCCATCGGCGATCAGCGGCACGCCAGTGCCTTCCAGTGCGGCGGCGACGTTGGCGATGGCGCTGATCTGCGGCACGCCGACACCGGCGACGATGCGGGTGGTGCAGATCGAGCCTGGGCCGATACCGACCTTGACGGCGTCGGCGCCGGCTTCAGCCAGGGCCTTGGCCGCAGCGCCGGTGGCGATGTTGCCGCCGATCACCTGCACTTGCGGGTAGGTTTCCTTGACCCAGCGAACGCGGTCGATCACGCCTTTGGAATGGCCGTGGGCGGTGTCGACCACCACCACGTCAACGCCGGCGGCAACCAGGGCGGCAACGCGCTCGCCGGTGTCCTTGCCGGTGCCGACCGCAGCGCCGACGCGCAGGCGACCCTGGTCGTCCTTGCTGGCCAGCGGGTAGGCCTTGGCCTTTTCGATGTCCTTGACGGTCATCATGCCCTTGAGGCTGAACTTCTCGTCGACGATCAGGACTTTTTCCAGGCGGTGCTTGTGCAGCAGCTCGCGGACTTCGTTCTTGTCGGCGCCTTCGCGGACGGTGACCAGGCGCTCTTTAGGCGTCATCACGTCGCGTACCTTGGCATCCAGGCGGGTTTCGAAACGCACGTCACGGGAGGTGACGATACCGACCAGGTCGCCGTTCTCCAGCACCGGAACACCCGAAATGTTGTTCAGGCGGGTCAGGTCGAACAGGTCGCGCACGGTGGCGTCGGCTTCGATGGTGATCGGGTCCTTGACCACGCCAGCCTCGAACTTCTTGACCTTGCGCACTTCGCCGGCCTGCTGCTCGATGGTCATGTTCTTGTGGATGATGCCGATACCGCCTTCCTGGGCCATGGCAATGGCCAGGCGCGCTTCGGTCACGGTGTCCATGGCGGCGGATACCAGCGGAATGTTCAGCTCGATGCCACGGGTCAAACGGGTCTTGAGACTGACTTCATTAGGCAGTACCTCGGAATAGCCAGGTACAAGGAGGATATCGTCGAAGGTCAGGGCTTCTTGGCTGATACGCAGCATCGCGGGGGCTCCCGGGCGGGAAAAATGGAAGCGCGCCATTATACTCATCCACGGCGCGCCGCTCAATGCAAAATAAGGGCCTTCGGTCAGCGATCTGGCAGTTTTACCTGCACCACCGCCACTGGCTGGTCGAGCCAGTCGGCAAAGCTGTCGAGAAAGGCCTGGGTAAACCCGGCCTCGCCCCAGTTGTTGAAGATGAACCCGAGGTTGGAAAAGGCACATGGCTGCAAGTAAAGGAAGCCATTGATGTCGTCCTCGAAGCCGCACAGCGGGCAGGTGAAGTTGTCGCTCACCCCCGGCATCCACTCTTCCAGGCTTTCGAACAGAGGCTCGCCCACCTCGCGCCGGCACTGCGGGCAGCCGGCTTCTTCCAGGAAGCCCTCGGTAGGCGTGTAGATGCAGCGCTTGAGCATCACTTCCAGGCCATTGACCGGCTCGCCGAACGGCAGCTTCTCGGGGTGCAGCGCGACCTTGTGCGCCCCGGCCGCCAGGGCGTGGCCCATGCGGTTGCCGGTGCGAGCGCAGGTGCTCAACTGCTCTTCGACGATTTTCTCGCGCACTAGCCAGCGCACGATGGCCCTGGCGCGGGCCTCGTGCACCGGTACGGTGGAGAGTTTGGGGACGATGATGCTCTGGGTGTTCATGGGCGAAACGGGCCTGGGAATAGCGGTAATGCGCAATTCTACCGCTCAGGCACTCAGGTAGCGACCGATCAGCGCCAGGCCGCTGGCCAGCACCAGCCAGGTGACCAGGCGCACGAAGGCTTCGCGGGACAGTTTCAGGCTCAGCCGGCGGCCGGCCCAGAGGCCTGCGAACATCACCGGCAACAGGCAGGCGGCGAGTAGCAGCAGGCCGGTGTCGGCATACACGCCAGCGATCAGGAACAGCGACAGGCGCACCACGGTGCTGCAACTGATGAGCGCGCTCTGGGTGGCGCGCACCTGCTCTTTCACTTCAAGCCGGGCACTGAGGTAGATGGCATAAAGGAAGCCGCCGCTGCCGAACAAGGCACCGAACAACCCGCCCACCGTGCCCATCGGCACCGCCCAGAAGCCCGCAAGCCTTGCCGGACGTACCTTCACGGCCAGCATGTAGAGCGCATAGGCCGTCACGAAAAGGCCCATCAGCAACAGCAGCAGGTCGCTCTTGAGGTGCAGCAGGAATATCACGCCCAAGGTGCAGCCGATGGCCATGCATGGCAGCAGGCGCAGTAGTTCGCTGCGCACCACGTCGCGGCGCGAAGGCAGCAGGTTGCCGAAGGCGGCGACGAAATCCAGCAACACCAGCAGCGGGATGATCCGCGACAGGGGCATGAAGTGGATCAGCACGGGGCCGGCGACCAGCGCGGTGCCGAAGCCGGCGATGCCGAAGACGATGTAGGCCACGGCGATGGCCAGGAGGATGGGCAGCCAGTCGAATGCGGACAGCGAGAGTTGGGCAAGCATGGGGTCAGTTCCAGAAGAGGCAGGCACAGGGTAGCGCGTCCTGGCCCGATTGCCGGCAAGCCGACGCCACAGGGATCAGCGCCGACCTTGTGGGAGCCGGCTTGCCGGCGACAGGGCCGGGACAGACAAGCGGGCCTGATGTCCTTTATGATGCCCGCCATGATCAAAGACCCCTTCGAACGACTCGGCCTGGACCGCGAGGTCCTCACCGTCAGCCAGCTCAACGGCCGCGCCCGCGTGCTGCTGGAAGACGTGTTCCGCAGCGTCTGGGTGGAAGGCGAGATTTCCAACCTCGCCCGCCCGGCCTCCGGCCACATGTACTTCACCCTCAAGGACAGCGGCGCCCAGGTGCGCTGCGCGCTGTTCCGCCAGAGCGCCACGCGCGTGCGCCAGGCCCTGCGCGATGGCCTGGCGGTGCGGGTGCGCGGCAAGGTTTCGCTGTTCGAAGGGCGTGGCGACTACCAGCTGATCCTCGACACGGTGGAACCGGCCGGTGACGGCGCCCTGCGCCTGGCCTTCGAGGCACTGAAGGAAAAGCTCGGTGCCGAGGGGCTGTTCAGCGCCGAACGCAAGCAGCCGCTGCCCGCCCACCCACGGCGCATCGGCATCATCACCTCGCCCACTGGCGCGGTGATCCGCGACATCATCAGCGTGTTCGCCCGCCGCGCACCGCAGGTCGAGCTGAACCTGATCCCCACCGCCGTGCAGGGCCGCGAGGCGATCAAGCAGATCGTGCGCGCGTTGCAGCAGGCCGACCGGCTGGGCTTCGACGCGCTGATCCTGGCCCGCGGCGGCGGCTCGCTGGAAGACCTCTGGTGCTTCAACGAAGAAGCCGTGGCGCGCGCCGTGGCCGCCTGCGTGACGCCGATCGTCAGCGCCGTGGGCCATGAAACCGACGTGTCGATCAGCGACTTCGTCGCCGACGTGCGCGCGCCCACGCCGTCGGCCGCCGCCGAGCTGCTGGCGCCCGACAACAGTGGCCTGCAGCAGCGCCTGGACGGCCTGCAACGGCGCCTGCTGCTGCGCATGCAGAACCGCCTGACCCATGACCGCCTGCGCCTGGATTCGCTGGCCCGGCGCCTGCGCCACCCCGGCGAGCGCCTGCGCCAGCAGGCCCAGCGCCTGGACGACCTGGACATGCGCCTGCGCCGGGCCTTCCTGCTCAACCTCAACCAGCGCCGCGAGCGCCTGGGGCGCCTCGACACGCGCCTGGCCGCGCAGCACCCCGGGCGCACCCTGAAGCTGCTCGGCCAGCGCCTGGACAGCCTCGCCGAGCGCCTGCCACGGGCCATGCGCGAGGTGCTCAAGGACCGCCGCCAGCGCTTCCAGGCGCAGCTGCAGACGCTGCAGGTGGTCAGCCCGCTGGCCACCCTGGCGCGCGGCTACAGCATCCTGCTCGACGAGCGCGGCCAGGCCATCCGCAGCGCCGAGCAGACCCGCAACGGCCAGCGCCTGACCGCGCGCCTGAACGAAGGCGAGCTGCAGGTGCGGGTCGAGGACAACCACCTGACCCCGGTCACCCTCTCTCTACTGGACTGACACATGCCTCGCCTGCTCGCGCCCCTGCTCGCCCTTTCTCTCCTGCTGGTGGCCAGTGGTGCCCAGGCCAGCTACATCACCCGCACCCTGAACAAGCCTGTGCCCGGTGGCGTGGCCGTGGTCGACCTCGGCCCGGCGGCCGCCGCGCCCGGCGCACGCTTCGATGGCAAGCCGGTGCTGGTGGTCAAGGAGCAGGACAACTGGCTGGCCATCGTCGGCATTCCGCTGACCCAGAAGCCCGGCACCGCCGTGCTGACCCAGGGCGGGCGCACCCTGCCCTTCACGGTTGGCAGCAAGAAGTACCCCGAGCAGCACATCACCTTGAAGAACACCCGCCAGGTCAACCCGAACCCGGACGACCTCAAGCGCATCGACCGCGAGCTGGCCGAGCAGATCAAGGCCTACCGCAGCTTCAGCCCCAACCTGCCGAGCAACCTGGTGCTGGACAAGCCGGTCAGCGGGCCGCTGTCGAGCAAGTTCGGCGTGCGCCGCTTCTTCAATGGCGAGGAACGCAACCCGCATGCCGGGCTGGACTTCGCGGTGCCGGCGGGCACGCCGATCAAGACCCCGGCCAATGGCAAGGTGATCCTGGTGGGTGACTACTTCTTCAACGGGCGCACGGTGTTCGTCGACCATGGGCAAGGCTTCATCAGCATGTTCTGCCACATGTCGAAGATCGATGTGAATGTCGGCCAGCCGTTGCGCCGTGGCGATGTGGTCGGCCGGGTCGGCTCGACCGGGCGCGCGACCGGGCCGCACATGCACTGGAACGTCAGCCTCAACGATGCGCGGGTGGACCCGGCGATCTTCATCGGTGCGTTCCAGCCCTGAGGTCGCGGCGCCTCTGCCCTTGTGGGAGCCGGCTTGCCGGCGATGAGGCCAACGCGGCGCTTGCGCGATCAAAAAATACCGCGCAACACATTAAAAGCTCGAAAAGATTCTTAGCCATAAAATCTCGCCATCCGGCCTTTTTTAAGCATTTCTCTCAATTTTCTGCCAGCACTTGCCATCCCTGACCCCACTGGTTAGGGTTGAAGGCATGAAAACCTTCAGCACCCTCATCCTGCTCCGACAACATCGCAGCCTCTGCCTGGTCAGCGCCCGACTACCAGGCTGAATCGCGTCGCCTCGCCTCCTCATCTCGTTATCGCTCGGCAGGCCCGATCTCGGCCGCACATAAAAGGATTGCTTCCATGTCCATGCTCAAAGACCCATCGAAGAAATACCGCGCTTTCCCGACCATCGACCTGCCTGACCGTACCTGGCCGTCGAAGACCATCACCGAAGCGCCGATCTGGTGCAGCTCCGACCTGCGTGATGGCAACCAGTCGCTGATCGAGCCGATGGACTCGGAGAAGAAGCTGCGCTTCTGGAAGACCCTGGTGCAGGTTGGCGTGAAGGAAATCGAAGCCTCGTTCCCGTCCGCTTCGCAAACCGACTTCGACTTCGTGCGCACCCTGATCGAAGACGGCCACATCCCGGACGACACCACCATCCAGGTGCTCACCCAGGCCCGTGAAGACCTGATCGCGCGCACCTTCGAATCGCTGCGCGGGGCCAAGAAGGCCATCGTTCACCTGTACAACGCCACCAGCCCGTCGTTCCGCCGCATCGTCTTCAACCAGGACAAGCAAGGCGTGAAGGACATCGCGGTGAACGCGGCCAAGCTGTTCGTCAAATACGCCGCCCAGCAGCCGGAAACCCAGTGGACCTTCCAGTACTCGCCCGAGACCTTCAGCGCCACGGAGCTGGAGTTCGCCAAGGAAGTCTGCGACGCCGTCATCGAAGTGTGGAACCCGACCCCTGAGCACAAGCTCATCCTCAATCTGCCGGCCACCGTGGAAGTCGCCACGCCGAACATCTACGCCGACCAGATCGAGTGGTTCTGCCGCAACATCAGCCGCCGCGACAGCGTGATCATCAGCCTGCACTGCCACAACGACCGTGGCACCGGCATCGCCGCTACCGAACTGGGCCTGATGGCCGGCGCCGACCGCGCCGAAGGCTGCCTGTTCGGCAACGGCGAGCGCACCGGCAACGTCGACCTGGTGACCCTGGCGCTGAACCTCTACACCCAGGGCATCGACCCTGGCCTGGACTTCTCCGACATCGACGGCGTGCGCAAGGTGGTCGAAGAGTGCAACCAGCTGCCGGTGCACCCGCGCCACCCTTACGTCGGTGATCTGGTCCACACCGCCTTCTCCGGCTCGCACCAGGACGCCATCCGCAAGGGCTTCGCCAAGCAGCAGGAAGGCGAGCTGTGGGAAGTGCCGTACCTGCCGATCGACCCGGCCGACATCGGCCGCAGCTACGAGGCGGTGATCCGCGTCAACAGCCAGTCCGGCAAGGGCGGTATCACCTACCTGCTCGAGCAGGAATACGGCATCAGCCTGCCGCGCCGCATGCAGATCGAGTTCAGCCAGGTGGTGCAGGGTGAAACCGACCGCCTGGGCCTGGAAATGACCGCCCAGCAGATCTACAGCCTGCTGCACAAGGAATACCTCCAGGCCAACAGCCCGTATGCCCTGGTCAGCCACCGCCTGCAGGAAGAAAACGGCCACAGCGCCGTGGAAGTGGAAGTTGCCGGCGAAGGCGAAACCACCCTGCACTGGCGCGGCAAGGGCAATGGCGCCCTGGAAGCCCTGGTGGCCGGCCTGCCGGTTGCCGTGGAGATCATGGACTACAACGAGCACGCCATCGGTGCCGGCACCAACGCCAAGGCGGCGGCCTACATCGAACTGCGCGTGGCCGGTGGCCGCCCGGTGCATGGCGTGGGTATCGATGAGAACATCACCACCGCCAGCTTCAAGGCACTGTTCAGTGCGCTGAACCGCTCGCTGAGCCAGCAAGAGGCCAAGGCGGCGTAAGCTGCCGGTTGGTGCTCAAGAGCCCGCATCCTGGATGCGGGCTTTTTTATTGCCTGTACCGGCCCCATCGCCGGCAAGCCGGCTCCCACAAGTCCCCCCGCAGCTTCTGTGGGAGCCGGCTTGCCGGCGATAGGGCCAGCCCAACCCACACAAAACCTGCAGGCAAAAAAAAGGGGCGCCGACCAAGCGCCCCATAAGCCGTAAAGCACACAACGAATTCGCTTTCAGTCCAGCAGCGCCATGGCCTCGGCGCTGCACGCCTCGATCCGCGCCCACTCGCCGTTCTTTATCCAGCTGCTGTCGAGCATCCAGGTCCCGCCCACGCACATCACATTGGGCAAGGCCATGTAGTTGCGCACATTGGCAGGGTTCACCCCGCCCGTCGGGCAGAAGCGGATATCCCCAAACGGGCCGGCAAAGGCCTTGATCGCCGCCACGCCACCGCTGATTTCCGCGGGGAACAGCTTGAAGCGGCGGTAGCCCAGGGCATAACCCATCATGATTTCCGACGGCGTGCTGATGCCAGGCAGCAGCGGGATCTCGCTGTCCACGCCCGCTTCGAGAATGTCCGGGGTGATGCCCGGGGTGACGACGAACTGCGCGCCAGCCGCTTCAACCGCCGCGAACATGCTGCGATCGAGCACGGTACCGGCGCCCACGCACAACTCCGGGCGCTGCTCGCGCAGCACCTGGATGGCCTTCAGGCCATGCTGGGAGCGCAAGGTCACTTCCAGGGTGCGGATGCCGCCGGCAGCCAGGGCGTCGGCCAGCGGCAGGATGTCTTGCTCACGGGCGATGGTGATTACCGGCAGAATGCGCGCCGCGCCGCAGATCGCATCGATCCGGGCAGCTTTCTCGGCCATCGAGAGCTTGGGCTGTGGGCGTTCAAGGGTGGTCATGACAGTGGATCCTTGGCTCATGGGCACCAGTAGATGTCCAGGGGGTCGTGAAGAAAGGCGCGAATCGGCATTTCGGTAATATCGTTGCCCGCCAGCGCGGCGCGCAGGGTAGCGAGTTTGCCCGGGCCTTGCACGGACAGCGCGATGAAGCCAGCGCTGGCCAGCAGCGAACGGGTCATCGACAGGCGCTGGTGCGGCACGCTCGGCGCCAGCATCGCCAGGCAGCGGCGCTGGCTGTCGCGCGCCAGGCCCTCGGCCAGGTTGGGGCTGCTGGGGAACAGCGACGCGGTATGGCCATCGTCGCCCATGCCCAACACCAGCACATCGATGGCTGGCAGCGCGGCCAGCGCCTGGTCGGCGCCCAGCGCGGCTGCATCGAGGCTCTCGGCCTGGCGGTAAAGGCCAAGGAAACGCGCCTTGGCCGCCGCCCCCTTGAACAGGTGGCGGGCCAGCAGGCCGGCGTTGCTGTCGGCGTGTTCCACCGGCACCCAGCGCTCGTCGGCCAGGCTAACGGTCACCTTCGGCCAGTCCAGCACCTCGGTAGCCAGCTGTTCGAGAAACGGCACCGGGCTACGGCCGCCCGACAGCACCAGGCACGCCTGGCCCTTGGCACTGATCGCCGCGCGCAGGCGCTCGGCCACATCACGCGCCAGGGTCGTCGATAGCGCCTTGGCGTCAGCCAGTGCATGCGCCTTCACGCTTGCCGGCAATTTCAGCTCAGATATCCCCATACCACGCCCTCCCATCACGTGTGATCAATGCAATCGAACTCATTGGCCCCCAGGTGCCCGCCGCATACGGCTTGGGGGCATCGCCCGCGTTGCGCCAGCCGGCGATGAGCTGGTCGCACCACTTCCAGGCGTACTCGATCTCATCCTTGCGCACGAACAGGTTCTGGTTGCCACGCATCACTTCGAGCAGCAAGCGCTCGTAGGCATCCGGAATCCGCGCAGTACGCCAGGTGTCGGAAAAATTCAGTTGCAGCGGCCCGCTGCGCAGCTGCATGCCCTTGTCCAGGCCCTGCTCCTTGGTCATCACCCGCAAGGAAATGCCCTCGTCCGGTTGCAGGCGGATGATCAGCTTGTTGCCGATCTGCAGGCGCTGCTCGGGGGCGAAGATGTAGTGCGGTGTTTCCTTGAAGTGGATGACGATCTGCGAGAGTTTCTGCGGCATGCGCTTGCCGGTGCGCAGGTAGAACGGCACGCCGGACCAGCGCCAGTTGCGGATGTCGGCGCGCAGGGCGACGAAGGTTTCGGTGTCGCTCTGGGCGTTGGCGTTGTCTTCCTCGAGGTAGCCGGGCACCGCCTTGCCGTCGCTGTAGCCGGCAATGTACTGGCCGCGCACCACGCGGGTGCTCAGGCCGTCGCCGGTGATCGGCGCCAGCGCCTTGAGCACCTTGACCTTCTCGTCGCGGATGCTGTCGGCCGAGAGGTCGCTGGGCGGGTCCATGGCGATCAGGCACAGCAGCTGCAGCAGGTGATTCTGGATCATGTCGCGCAGTTGCCCGGCCTTGTCGAAGTAACCCCAGCGGCCTTCGATGCCGACCTTTTCGGCCACGGTGATCTCCACGTGGGAAATCGAATTCTGGTTCCACTGGGTTTCGAACAGGCTGTTGGCAAAGCGCAGGGCGATCAGGTTCTGCACCGTCTCTTTGCCCAGGTAGTGGTCGATGCGGTACACCCGGCTTTCCGGGAAGAAGCGCGCCACCGCATCGTTGACCCGGCGGGACGACTCCAGGTCGTGGCCGATGGGCTTTTCCAGCACCACCCGGGTGCGTGCGGCGAGGCCCGCCTTGTCGAGGTTTTCGCAGATCGCGCCATACACCGCGGCGGCGGTGGCGAAGTAGGCGATCAGCGGCTGCTCGCCGGGAGCCTGCTCGGCCAGGGCCTGGTAGCCCTCTGGCTGGAGGAAGTCCAGGTGCTGGTAACGGAGGCGGGCGAGAAAACGCTCCAGCGCCGCAGGCTCCAGGTCGGCGTCGGCGACGTGCCGGCGCAGGTGGGTTTCGATGGTAGCCAGATGCTCCTGGGCACTGCCGGCCTCGCGGGCCAGGGCCAGCAGGCGGGTATCGGCGTGCAGCAGGTGGGCGCGGTCGAGCTGGTAGAGCGCAGGAAACAGCTTGCGCAATGCCAGGTCGCCCAGGGCGCCAAACAGGGCAAAGGTGCAAGGTTCGACACTGATCGCAGCCATGATGTTGGTTCTTTCCTAAAGTTGGTCTAGGAATACCGCTTTCACATACGGTTTTCAAGGAATAATGTAGTAAAAACCACAACATTACACACAAAGGTTACAGACAAGTGGTGCGCCACCCGCACCAACAGTACGATACATGACCCTGCAAAAAGCCTGCTGCTCCGTCAGCCGGCTGTCTTCCCGACCCAAGGACATCCCCATGGACCGCGTGCGAAACCTCCTGGAGCAGATCCAGGGACGCCTCGACGAGCTGAATAAGGCCGAACGCAAAGTCGCCGAAGTCATCCTGCTCAACCCGCAACAAGCCACCCGCTTCAGCATTGCCGCGCTGGCCCAGGCGGCCAAGGTCAGCGAGCCGACCGTCAACCGCTTCTGCCGCTCGTTCGGCGTCAACGGCTACCCGGAGCTCAAGCTGCAACTGGCGCAGAGCCTGGCCAGCGGCGCGGCCTACGTCAGCCGTGCGGTGGAAGCCGACGATGACCCGGCGGCCTACACCCAGAAAATCTTCGGCAGCGCCATCGCCTCGCTCGACGCCGCCTGCCAGCAACTCGACCCGCAGCAGGTCAGCCGCGCCGTGGACATGATGATCCAGGCCCGGCAGATCCACTTCTTCGGCCTCGGCGCTTCGGCGCCGGTGGCGCTGGATGCCCAGCACAAGTTCTTCCGCTTCAACCTGGCGGTGTCGGCCCACGCCGACGTGCTGATGCAGCGCATGCTGGCCTCGGTGGCCCACACCGGCGACCTGTTCGTGATCATCTCCTACACCGGGCGCACCCGCGAACTGGTCGAGGTGGCGCGCCTGGCGCGGGAAAACGGCGCCTCGGTGCTCGGCCTCACCGCCGCTGGCTCGCCGCTGGCCCAGGCCTGCAGCCTGAGCCTGCATATTCCGCTGCCCGAAGACACCGACATCTACATGCCGATGACCTCGCGGATCATCCAGCTCACCGTGCTCGACGTGCTGGCCACCGGCATGACCCTGCGCCGTGGCGTGGACTTCCAGCCGCACCTGCGCAAGATCAAGGAAAGCCTCAACGCCAGCCGTTACCCGATCGAGGACGACGAACTCAACTGAGCCGGTGCGCCTGCAGCCGCAAATGGGCGCGCTGCCCCGGCGCCAGGCTCAGGCCCTCGCCGCTGCCGCTGGCCGCCTCGACGCAGACGAAGCCCTGGCTCTCGCGCCCGCTCACGCCCATCAACGGGCGGTTGCCGGGGTGCCAGACCACCGTGTCGTCGCTGTCGCCGGTGTCGATGCACAGCTCGCGCTGCCAGGCCGGGTCCTGCAGCTGCACCCGTGGCGTGCCCGGGTAGACCTTCTGGCAGCCGCCCTTGAGCTTCAAGGCGCCACCCTCGCGGCAGGCCTGGCGGTTGAGGCGGTCGTAGCCTTCGATGTCTTCCAGCCCAGACAGCGCTATCTCGGCAACGTCACTGATACGCCAGTAGGCCAGCAGCGCATGGCTCAGCTGGCACGGCTCGCTGTCCTGGTGCTCGGTGCTCAGGCTCAGCTCCATGCGGCTGCCCAGCCGGGCCTGCAGGTCGACCTGCCAGTCGCACAGGTCCAGGCGCCACTTCAGGGTCACGCCCTCCTCGTCCTCGCGGCTGTCCACCAGCTTCCAGTCCAGCAGCCGAGCCCAGCCATGGGCCGGCCACAAATCTTCGCTGGGGTGGCGGCCATACCAGGGCCAGCACACCGGCACGCCCCCGCGGATCGCCCCCACCTGCGGCCACTGCTCGGCGCACCACAGCCACGGCCGCTCCCCAGCCGGCTGAAAGTGCAGCAGTTGCGCGCCCTGGCGGCTGAACACCGCCTGGCAACGGGGGTGATCGATGATCAGCACATCGCGCTGCTGGTAACGCTCCCACTCGAACGTCGGCCTGGGCCGTTGCGAGGAAAAGAAGCGATGTAGCGGATGTTCGGGCATGGTTCCAAGCTCTTGTTGTTTGAGATAGCGCTGTCTCGGCCTATCCCCGACAACCACTGCAAGCCAGTGGATGCCGGGAGCCGAATTGGATTGGCGTAAATTTACAACAAATCGGCTTAGAAAGACGACTGAATCTTCAGGCCGGCGACCAGCGCGTTGTCCACCTCGTCGACCCCGCCCGGGCTCTTGATGTACTGCAGGTTGGGCCGCACGGTGAGCCAGTTGGTGACGTGGAAGCCGTAGTAGAGCTCGGCGTTGTATTCGGTGCGCTGCAGCGGTACGAAACCTGCGTCGTCGTAGTCGCTGATTCCGCTCTGGGCATTGAGCAGCTCGGCCCGTTTCTTCACGTCGTCGTTGACGTGAATGCGCGCCACGCCGAAGCCGATATCGTCCTTGGGCCGGGCATCGAACGCGCCCTTGTACACCAGGCCGACCTGCTGGTAGTTGTCGACCACGTTGGTGGCCTTGTCGTGCACGGTGAAGTTGGCGAACAGGCTCAGGCCGCGGTTGACGTCGCCGCCATGGGCCGTGACCTGCTGCTGCGCCACCACCCACCAGCCGTGCTTGCTCGAATGCGACTTGAAGTCTGCGCCGCTCAGCGCCTGTGGGTTGCCGTTGACATCGTCATACACGTCATCGGCCTTGGCCGTGCTGTAGTAGTAACCCAGGCGGTATTCGCCCGGCAGGTCGTTGACCTTGGGCGACCAGACCATTTCCACCGGCAGGATCGCGCCCTTGGTGCCGCTGCCGCTGAGCTTGAAGCCATTGCCGGTTTCCAGGTTCGAGGGGTTCTGCTCGAACGCGCCAACCTGGACGAAGAACTCCGGCGTGATGTTGTACTTGACCCGCAGCGCCCATTGGCTGACCGGCCAGTTGTACCAGATGCCGCCCACCCAGTTGCCCACCTGCGAGCCGCAGAAGGCCAGGTTCTGGAAGTCGCAGGGGAAGCTGTTGAAGTCCTCGCCCTCGCCGAAGCGG
The DNA here is from genome assembly GCF_044745345.1 of Pseudomonas sp. NPDC087029. Lineage (NCBI taxonomy): Bacteria > Pseudomonadati > Pseudomonadota > Gammaproteobacteria > Pseudomonadales > Pseudomonadaceae > Pseudomonas > Pseudomonas sp. NPDC087029. Next base: position 438,720 of record NZ_JBIVAB010000003.1, read on the forward strand.
CCGAATTTCATGTCCAGCGCGCCGTCGAAGTACTTCTGCTTGACCCACATCTGCGTCAGCCGCCAGGTCTGGCCGCGGCCCCACACCTCCTGCACCGAGCTGAACTGCCCGGCACGCGGGTCGCTGATGCGGTCGTTGGACAGGTTGCGCCCGCTGCGCTCGGTGATCGCCAGCTTGAACTCGGCATCGTGCCACCCGAGGATCTTCTGCAGGTCCAGGTGCGCGCCGAGGGCGAACTGGTCGCTGTAGCGGGCGGTCTTGTCGTCGTTGTAGCCGCCATTGAGGTTGCCGGCCACTTCTCCTACATAGTCGAGGGTGAAGTCGTAGCCCTTTTCCAGCAGTTCGGTGCGGGCGCCACCCCAGTCGCCGGTCATCCATTTCGACTCGCTGGAAAAGGCCTCGGCAGCCTGCACGCCGCTGCTGCCGACCGCAGCGAGCAACGCCAACGAGCCCAAGGTCCTGATGCGATTGCGCTGTTCCATCCCTTTGCGTCCTCTTTTTTCTTATTGATGGTGTAGACGATTCAACGGCTCTTGAAGTGAGCCACGTTGTCCTTCACTGCCGCGTTGCCATTGCCCAGGCCCAGGCGTTCGCCGCTGGCGGCGTCGAACAGCAGCACCCGCGCCGGGTCGAACTGCAGGTGCAGGCTGTCACCGACCCGGCACGCCACATCCGGCGCCAGGCGGCAGCAGACCTTGGTCTGGTTGAGGGTGACGAACACCAGCAGGTCCGGCCCGGTGGGCTCGGTAACCTGCACCTCGGCGCGAATGCCCGGCAGGCCATTGCCCTCCCCCGTGCCCAGGGTGATCTGCTCCGGGCGGATGCCGAGGATGATTTCCCGGCCCTCCAGCCCTTCGCCGGCCACCCCCAACGGCAGCTCGCAACGGGCCTGGCCGCTGTCGAGCAGGGCCAGCAGGCGCCCGTCCTGCTTGCTCAGGCGCACTGGAATGAAGTTCATCGGCGGCGAGCCGATGAAGCTTGCGACGAACTGGTTGGCCGGGTCGTTGTAGATCTGCTGCGGGGTGCCGAACTGCTGGATGATGCCGTCCTTCATCACCGCTACCTTGTCGCCCAGGGTCATCGCCTCGATCTGGTCGTGGGTGACGTACACCGTGGTGGTCTTCAAGCGCTGGTGCATCAGCTTCATTTCGGTGCGCATCTCGACCCGCAGCTTGGCGTCGAGGTTCGACAGCGGTTCGTCGAACAGGTAGATCTTCGGCCGCCGCGCCAACGCCCGGCCCATGGCCACCCGCTGCTGCTGGCCACCGGAAAGCTGCGCCGGCTTGCGCGCCAGCAGGTGCTCGATCTGCAGCAGCTTGGCCACCCGCGCCACTTCCTCGTCGATCGCCGCCTGCGGCAGTTTGCGGATCTTCAGGCCGAACTCGATGTTCTCGCGCACGCTCATGGTCGGGTACAGCGCGTAGGACTGGAACACCATGGCGATGTCGCGATCCTTGGGGCTCATGCCGCTGACGTCCTGCTCGTCGATCAAAATCGCGCCGCCGGTGATGTTCTCAAGCCCGGCGATGCAGTTCATCAGGGTCGATTTGCCGCAGCCCGACGGGCCGACCAGGATCAGGAACTCGCCATCCTTGATCGACAGCTGGATGTCCTTGAGGGTGTCCGGCAGGCCGCTGCCGTAAGTCTTGTTCACATTGCGAAGTTCAAGCGTTGCCATGTCTTACCCCTTGACGGCGCCGGCGGTGAGGCCGCGCACGAAATACTTGCCTGCCACCACGTAGACCAGCAGGGTTGGCAGGCCGGCGATCATCGCCGCCGCCATGTCGACGTTGTATTCCTTGGCCCCGGTGCTGGTGTTGACCAGGTTGTTCAGGGCCACGGTGATCGGTTGCGAGTCGCCACTGGAAAACACCACGCCGAACAGGAAGTCGTTCCAGATCTGGGTGAACTGCCAGATCAGGCAGACCATGATGATCGGGGTCGACATCGGCAGGATGATGCGCCGGAAGATGGTGAAGAACCCCGCGCCATCCAGGCGCGCCGCCTTGACCAGCGCCTCGGGCACGCTGACGTAGAAGTTGCGAAAGAACAGCGTGGTGAATGCCAGGCCGTAGACCACGTGCACCAGCACCAGGCCTTCGGTGGTGCTGGCCAGGCCCAGCTTGCCGAGGGTGAACGAGGCCGGCAGCAGCACGGTCTGGAACGGCAGGAAGCAGCCGAACAGCAGCAGCCCGAAGAACAGCTGCGAACCGCGAAAACGCCACATCGACAGCACGTAGCCGTTCAGCGCGCCGATGGCGGTGGAAATCAGCACCGCCGGCACGGTGATCATGATCGAGTTCCAGAAGTAGCCGCTGACCGTGTCCCAGGCCTTGGCCCAGCCGATGCCGGTGAACACCGCCGGCCAGCTCAGAAGGTTGCCGCTGCTGATGTCTTCCGGGGTCTTGAAGCTGGTCAGCAGCATCACCACCAGCGGCACCAGGTACAGCAGCACCGCCGCCAGCAGCACGGCGTAGATGGCAATGCGGCTCAGGCTGATTCTTGCAGCAGGGCTATGCATGGCGTTTGCTCCGCAGCTCCGAGTACAGGTAAGGCACGAGGATCGCCAGGATCGCCCCGAGCATGAGGATGGCGCTGGCCGAGCCCATGCCCATCTGGCCGCGGCTGAAGGTGAACGAGTACATGAACATCGCCGGCAGGTCGGAGGAGTACCCCGGGCCCCCTGCGGTCATCGCCGCCACCAGGTCGAAACTCTTGATGGCAATGTGCGAGAGGATCATCAGCGAACTGAAGAACACCGGGCGCAGGCTGGGCAGCACCACCTTCCAGTAGATGCGCGGCAGGCTTGCGCCGTCGATCTGTGCGGCGCGGATGATTGAAGGGTCGACCCCGCGCAGGCCGGCGAGGAACATCGCCATGATGAAGCCCGAGGCCTGCCACACGGCCGCGATCACCAGGCAGTACACCACCCGGTCGGGGTCGATCAGCCAGTCCAGGCGAAAGCCCTCCCAGCCCCAGTCGCGCAACAGCTTGTCCAGGCCCATGCCGGGGTTGAGCAGCCACTTCCAGGCGGTACCGGTGACGATCATCGACAGCGCCATGGGGTAGAGGTAGATCGTGCGGATGAAGCCTTCGCGGCGGATGCGCTGGTCGAGCAGCACCGCCAGCAGCACGCCGATGGCCAGGCTGATGGCGATGAACAGGCCGCCGAACAGCAGCAGGTTCTTGCTCGCCACCCACCAGCGGTCGTTGTCGAACAGCCGGGCGTATTGCGCCAGGCCCGCCCACTTGTAGGTGGGCAGGAAGGTCGAGGTGGTGAAGGAGAGGACGAAGGTCCACAGGATGTAGCCGTAGAAGCCCACCAGGACGATGAACATGCTCGGCGCCAGCACCAGTTTCGGTAGCCAGCGCTGCAGCGCGTCCAGGGGGGAGGCCCGCAGGCGGGCGGTAGCTGTGGTCATGGAGTGAATACCTGGGGCCTGGGCGGCCCTTTGGGTTGTCGGTACTGGCCTCATCGCCGGCAAGCCGGCTCCCACAAGGAAGCCGATGGGGTAGCTGTGGGAGCCGGCTTGCCGGCGATGAGGCCGTCAGCGCTTCACTTGGCCGCCTTGACCGCCGCCGCCAGCTGCTTGGCCGCCTCGGCCGGGTCGGCCTTGGGGTCGTTGATGTAGTTGGTCACCACATCGAAGAACGCGCCCTGCACGGCCAGCGTGGTGGCCATGTTGTGCGCCATGCTCGGCTGCAGGCCGCCATTCTTGGCATCGGCCAGGAAGTCCTTGGCGGAAGTCTGGGCGCAGGCGTCGAAACCGTACTTGCCCATGTCGGCGAGCATGTCGTTGCGCACCGGGATCGAGCCCTTGTTGGTGCTGAAGACTTTCTGGAAGTCCTGGCCCAGCACCTTGCGCGCGATGTCCTGCTGGCCCGCGGCAGTGCCCTTGTCGTTCTGCTTGAACACCACCAGCGAGTCGATGTTGTAGAGGAAGGCCTGATCGGTACCAGGGAAGGCCACGCACTGGTAATCCTTGCCGGCGACCTTATTGGCCAGGGTCCACTCGCTCTTGGCCCAGTCACCCATGATCTGCATGCCGGCCTTGCCGTTGATGACCTTGGCCGCTTCCAGGTTCCAATCCTGGCCCTTGCCGTCCGGGTCCATGTAGGTGGCGACCTTCTTCAGCTCGGTCAGCGACTTGACCATCTGCGGCCCTTTGAGCGTCGCGTCGTCGAGCTCGACCAGGGCTTTCTTGTAGCCGTCCACGCCCATCACCGAGAGCACCACGCTTTCGAACACGGTGCTGTCCTGCCAGGGCTGGCCACCGTGGGCGAGCGGGATGAAACCGGCGGCCTTGAGCTTGTCGGCGGCGGCATAGAATTCGTCGAGGGTGGTCGGCGCCTTGTCGATGCCGGCCTTCTTGAACACTTCAGGGTTGATCCACAGCCAGTTGATGCGGTGGATGTTCACCGGCACGGCGACGTAGTCACCCTCGTACTTCACGGTGTCGGCGACCTTCTTGTCGAGCAGCGTGTCCCACTTTTCTTCCTTGGCCACATCCTTGAGCACATCGCTGTCGAGCAGGCCGGTGGCCGCCCAGTCCTGGATATCCGGGCCCTTGATCTGCGCCACGCCCGGCGGGTTGCCGGCCACTGCGCGGCTCTTGAGCACAGTCATCGCGGTGGCGCCGCCGCCACCGGCGACCGCGCCGTCCTTCCAGGTGAAGCCATCGCCCTCGACCTGCTGCTTCAGCACATCGACGGCGGCCTTTTCACCGCCGGAGGTCCACCAGTGCACCACCTCGACGCTGCCTTTGGAGTCGGCAGCCAGGGCACTGAGCGGGAAGACGGAGGCAAGGGAGATCGCGGCAGCGAGACGGAGCGTGGAATTCATCGGAGTACCTTTCTTGTTGTTATGCGGGCAAGTCTTTCGCTTGCATGGCATGGAGTCTAAACAGGGTGCTCGCAGCGTCTGGTAACGAAGCGATGCGTGAATGTCATCGTCTGGTTACATTGCGCGCCAAGGCCGAAGCCAGGCTGGGCGCCAGCGCCACACCGGGCAGCAGCACGGCCTGGTAGGCATGGTAGAGGTCCCGTTTGCCGGCCCAGAGGGTGGCGGCGGGCTGGTTTGTTGGGTCGAGCTGGTGATGCCAACTGCCGGCGCTGCGGTCGATGAAGTGGCGATCGATGAACTGCCAGAAGCGCTGGTACCAGAGTGCGTAGGGTTGCTCGCCAGTGCGCCGCAGCAGGGCTGCAGCCGCAGCGCAGGCTTCGGCATGCACCCAGTGCAGGCGCTCGCGCACCAGCGGCCGATTGTCCCAGCCCAGGGTGTAGACCAGGCCTTGCCCGCCATCGACGTTCCACGCCAGCCGGCACGCGCTGTCGAACAGGCCGCGGGCACTGCTCAGCAGCCACTGCGGCGAAGGCAGCCCGGCCTGGTGCCGCGCCGCTTCCAGGTGCAGCAATAGGCGCGCCCATTCGAAGGCGTGGCCTGGGGTGGTGCCATAGGGGCGGAAGGGGTCGGCCGGGCGGTCGCGGTTGTAGTCGGGCAAGGGTTGCCAGTGCGCGTCGAAATGCTCGATCACGCGGTAATCGTTGTCGGCGGCGTGGCGCTGGATGATCCGCTCGGCGATGCGCAGGGCGCGCTCCAGCCAGCGGCTGTCGCCAGTGACATCGGCCAGGGCCAGGAAGGCCTCGGTGGCGTGCATGTTGCTGTTGGCGCCGCGGTAGGCCTCGGGCTGTTGCCAGTCAGCCGCGAACGACTCGCGCAGCGCGCCCTCCTCTTCGCTCCAGAAATGCGCCTCGATGACCCGGATCGCATCTGCCAGCAAGCCTTGCGCGCCATCGGCGCGGGCGACCACGGCGGAGCTGGCGGCCAGGGCGACGAAAGCATGCAGGTAGGCCGCCTTGCGCGAGTCGCCCGCCCCGAACGGAGTGGCGAACCAGCCGCCATTGCGGGCATCGTGCAGCGGCCCATGCAAGGCCGCCACGCCATGTTCCACCAGGGCCAGGCAAGCGGGCTCGCCGCGCAGGTGGGCCAGGGCGAAGCTGTGGGTCATGCGGCTGGTGATGAGGGTTTGGGCAGTGGCCGCCGCTGGCAGCTCGCCGTGGCAGCCGAGGCCGGCAAAACCCAGGGGCACCCGCGAGCCCTTGGCGAATGCCAGCAGGCGCTGGCCTTCAGCCTGGAGCCAGGGCTCGGTGGGGAAATCCAGGGGGACCATGTACGGCTTCATCCATGCCAGAGGTGTGCAAAGTCTAGCCAGCCATCCAGACGGGAATGTCACGAAGGCGGGGGGCTGTGTCACCGAGTGGTGACATTCGTGGCCCTATCGCCGGCAAGCCGGCTCCCACAGAGTGCGGGCTGTTTGTGGGAGCCGGCTTGCCGGCGATGGGGCCAGCAGCTTCAATCGACCCCTCGCGGCAGGCACAAGGTCACCCGCAACCCACCCTCGCGCAAGTTCAGCAAGCTCACCTCGCCGCCATGGCTGTGGGCGATGTTGCGCGCGATGCCCAGGCCCAGCCCGTACCCCTGCTGCTGCCCAGCCAGCCGAAAGTGCGGCTCGAACACCTGCTCCAGGCGCTGCTGCGGCACCCCCGGCCCCTGGTCATCGACCTGCAGCACGAAGGCGTCGGCGCTGTCGATGATGCGCAGGCGGGCGCGCTCGCCATACTTGATGGCGTTGTCGATCAGGTTGCCGATGCAGCGCCGCACCGCCAGCGGCTTGCCTGGGTACGGCGTCAGGGCCTTGCCTTCGACCGTGATGCGGCCGTCGCCCAGGTAAGGCTCGGCGAGGATGTCCAGCACCTGGTTGAGGTCGATCGGCTCGATGTTCTCGTGGATGTCGGTGTCCTTCACGCACTGCAGCGCGCCTTTGACCAGCAGCTCCAGCTCGTCCAGGTCCTGGCTGAACTTGGCCTGCAGGCGTTCGTCCTCCAGCAGCTCCACGCGCAGCCGCAAGCGCGTGATCGGCGTGCGCAGGTCATGGGAAATCGCGCTGAACAGTTGCGAGCGTTCGGTGAGGTAGCGGCTGATGCGCTCGCGCATGCTGTTGAAGGCACGCGCTACCTCGACCACCTCGCTGCCACCGCCTTCGGCCACCGGCGCCACCTCGGCGCCCAGCGACAGCTCCCGCGCAGCCCGGGCCAGGCGCTTGAGCGGCCAGCTCTGCCAATGCACCAGCAGGCCGATGAACAGCAGCAGCAAGGCGGTGGTCAGCACGATGAACCCGAGCTGCTGGCGCGGCAGGCGCTCGGCCTCGAGGCTGGTATAGGGCGCGGGCAGCAACGAGGCGATGTACAGCCATTCGCCCTCGCCCAGGCGGATCTGGGTGACCAGCACCGGCGGGTTGAGCGGCTCCAGGGTCAGCGAATAGTGCGCCCAGGAGCGCGGCAATTCGTCGAGCTTCAGGCCGCTGTTGAAGATGCGCAGGTCATCGGGGGCGACGAACTCCACCGAGATGTCCATCTGCGCGCCCAGGCGCTGGCGCAGCACCTGCTCGAACACCTCGATGACCGCCTGCTTGCGCGGCGTGATGGGCAATACCGGCATGTCCAGCGGCTTGTCGTTGAGCGAGACGAAAAAGCGCGTGCCGCCCATGCTGCGCAACTGGTCCAGGACCATCGGCCGATATGCCACCGGCAAGGAGCGGAAGTAGCTGACGCTGGCACTCATGGAATGGGCCAGGCTGCTGGCGCTGGCGCGCAAGCCCTGCAACTGGCTGGCGCGCAATTGGGAAACCCAGATCACGCTGGACAGGCCCTGGGCCAGCAACACCACCAGCAGGGTCAGCAGCAGCATGCGCCCCAGCAGCGAGCGTGGCAGCAGGCGCCAGCGCCGCTCAGCTCGCGCAGCAGACATGCGCCGCCAGGAGGTAGCCACTGCCGCGCACGGTGCGGATCAGCCGAGGGGGTTTGGCGGTATCACGCAGGCGTTGGCGCAGGCGGCTGACCGCCATGTCGACGATGCGGTCCAGCGGCATCGGCTCGCGACCTCGGGTGGCGTTGCCGATGGTGTCGCGGTCGAGGATCTGCTGCGGGTGGTCGAGAAACAGCTTGAGCAGGGCGAAGTCGGCGCCCGAGAGGATCACCTCTTCACCGTCACGGTGGAACAGGCGGTGGCTGACCGTGTCCAGGCGCCAGTCGTCGAAGGCCAGCACGGCGCTGGCCGGCGCGGCCTGGCCGAACTCTGCGCGGCGCAGCAGGGCCTTGATCCGCGCCTGCAGTTCGCGGGGGCTGAACGGTTTGCCCAGGTAGTCGTCGGCGCCCAGTTCCAGGCCGATGACGCGGTCGGCTTCGTCGGAGCTGGCCGTCAGCATGATGATCGGCACCCGCGACTGGCGCGGGTGCTGGCGCACCCAGCGGCACAGGCTGAAGCCATCTTCATCGGGCAGCATCACATCGAGGATGACCAGGTCGCACGGGGTGCTTTCCAGCGCCCGGCGAAAGCCCTGGCCGTCGGCTTCGGCATGCACCTGCAGGCCGCAGCGGCTCAAGTAGGTTTGCAGCAGCTCGCGAATTTCCTGGTCGTCGTCGACCATCAGGATCGATTTACCGGCAGTGCTCAAGGTGTCCCGCCCTCTTGTTATTGTCACAGGTCTTGGTTGCCTGCTGTGCATTGGGGCTGCTTTGCAGCCCTTTCGCGACACAAGGCCGCTCCTACAAGCGACCGCGATCCCCTGTAGGAGCGGCCTTGTGTCGCGAAAGGGCCGCAAAGCGGCCCCCTTTCAATGATCCAACGCCTGCTGCAACGCCACCCCAGCGCCCAGCAACCCGGAAAACTCCGCCGTCACCAGCCACACCGGCACGCCGGCAAAGTAGCCACTCATGCAGCCCTTGTCGGCAAAGCTTGCAGCAAAGCCACTGCGCAGGAACAGTTCGGCAAAGCGCGGAATCACCCCGCCAACAATATAGACCCCACCCCGCGCCCCCAGCGTCAGCACATTGTTGCCGGCCACCCGGCCGAGGAAGCGGCAGAACTGCTCGACCACCGCCAACGCCCGTGGCTCGCCGTTCAAGGCCGCATCGGTAATCTGTGCTGGGGTCTTGTGCCGCGGGGTATCACCGTCCAGCGCACACAGGGCCTGGTACAGGCGCACCAGGCCGCCGCCGCTGAGCACCGTCTCGGCGCTGACATGCCCGATCTGCTGGTGAATCTGCTGATGGATCGCCGCCTCGCGGGCATTGCCCACCGGCAGGTCGACATGCCCGCCCTCGCCCGGCAAGGCCTGCCAGCGCTGCTCGCCCAGGCGCAGCAGGCTGCCGACGCCAAGCCCGGTGCCCGGGCCGATCACCAGCGCCGGCCGCACGGGGTCGGCCTGGCCGGGGCACACTTCGCGAAATTCGCCCGGCTGCAGGCGGGTCATGCCCAGGGCCATGGCCGAGAAATCGTTGATCAGCAGCAGCTGCTCGACCTGCAAGGTCTTGCAGAAGGCGCTGCGGCTCAGCCGCCAGTGGCTGTTGGTAAAGCGAAATTCATCGCCATCGACCGGCCCAGCGACTGCCAGGCACACCGCCGACAAGCCACCGCGGGCGATGCCCTGGTCATCCAGGTAAGCCTCGATGGCCTGCTCGGGGCTGGTGTAGTCCGCCGTGGCGAATACCTTCACCTCATGCAGCTGGTTGCCACGCCACAAGGCAAAACGGGCGTTGGTGCCACCGATGTCGCCAACCAGCAAGTCCTTCATTTGAGGTTCTCCAGGGCTGAGGTGAAGGCGCTGGCACCCTGCTCTGCCGGGCTGAACGCCATGCGCATGAAGCCGAACAGCTCGCGGCCACAACCCAGGTCGTTGCCCTGGGGCGGTGCCGGCAGGTCGCGGCTGGCCAGCTCATCGGCCGAGACCATCACCTGCAGCGTACCTTCGACACCATCGACGCGCACGATATCGCCGTCGCGCACCCGCGCCAGCGGGCCACCGTCGAAGGCTTCGGGGCACACGTGGATGGCTGCCGGGATCTTGCCCGAGGCGCCAGACATGCGCCCGTCGGTCACCAGGGCCACCTTGTAGCCGCGGTCCTGCAGCACGCCGAGGAACGGCGTTAGCTTGTGCAGCTCGGGCATGCCGTTGCAACGCGGCCCCTGGAAGCGCACCACGGCAACGAAGTCGCGCTCAAGCTCGCCGGCCTTGAACGCATCGGCCAGCGATTGCTGATCGTTGAAGATGCGCGCCGGCGCTTGCACCACCTGGTGCTCGGCGGCCACGGCAGACACTTTCATCACGCCACGGCCGAGGTTGCCTTCCATCACCCGCAGGCCGCCTTCGGCCGAGAATGGCCGCGACACCGGACGCAGGATGCTCTCGTCCAGGCTCTGCAGCGGGCCTTCGCGCCACACCAGCTTGCCGTTGTCGAGGAACGGCTCCTGAGTGTAGCGGCGCAGGCCGTGGCCGGCCACGGTGTTGACGTCTTCGTGCAGCAGCCCGGCATCGAGCAGCTCGCGGATCAGGAAGGCCATGCCGCCTGCCGCCTGGAAGTGGTTGATGTCGGCCTTGCCGTTGGGGTAGACGTGGGACAGGGTCGGCACCACCTCGGAGAGGTCGGCCATGTCCTGCCAGGTGAGCTGGATGCCAGCGGCCTGGGCAATCGCCGGGATGTGCAGGGTGTGGTTGGTCGAGCCGCCGGTGGCGTGCAAGGCCACGATCGAGTTGACCAGCGCCTTCTCGTCGACGATCTCGCCCAGGGGCATGAAGCTGCCGCTGGCCTTGGTCAGGCGCGTGACCTGCTGCGCGGCCTCGGCGGTGAGGGCATCGCGCAAGGGGGTATACGGGTTGACGAACGAGGCGCCGGGCAAGTGCAGGCCCATCACTTCCATCACCAGCTGGTTGGTGTTGGCAGTGCCATAGAAGGTGCAGGTGCCGGGGCTGTGGTAGGACTTCATCTCCGACTCCAGCAGCTCCTCGCGGCTGGCCTTGCCCTCGGCATAGCGCTGGCGCACATCGGCCTTCTGCTTGTTGGAGATGCCCGACACCATCGGCCCGCCGGGCACGAAAATGGTCGGCAGGTGGCCGAAGCGCAGGGCGCCCATCATCAGCCCGGGGACGATCTTGTCACAGATGCCGAGCATCAGCGCGGCATCGAACATGTTGTGCGACAGCGCCACGGCGGTGGACATGGCGATCACTTCGCGGCTGGCGATGGCCAGCTCCATGCCGGGCTCGCCCTGGGTCACGCCATCGCACATGGCCGGCACGCCGCCGGCGAACTGGCCGACCGAGCCGACCTCGCGCAGCGCCTGTTTGATCTGTTCGGGGAAATGCAGGTAGGGCTGGTGGGCCGAGAGCATGTCGTTGTAGGCCGAGACGATGGCCACGTTGGCCGCGTTCATCAGCCGCAGGCTCTGCTTGTCGTCGGCGCCACACCCGGCCACGCCGTGGGCGAAGTTGGCGCATTGCAGGCTGGCCCGCATGGGTCCGTCACTGGCCGCGCCGCGAATCAGCTGCAGGTAGCGTTCACGGGTGGCACGGCTGCGTTCGATCAGCCGCTGGGTGACCTCAAGGATGCGCGGGTGCATGTACTGGACTCCAGGCTAACGATTAGGGCGGCTTAGCGGGCATTTCCCCTCCAAACGATTGCGACCTAGGCTCAAGGTTAAGGGCCTGGTGCATCGACGGAGGCGGCTCACCCGACCGCTCGTTGTATATTTAAACAAAATACTGCCAGCAAAAAGGCTTGTTTTCTATCGCTCAGTGAATAATCTTGTAATTCCAACAACAAAACCGTTTCAGTGAAGCTACTTTGTGCCACAGGTTTCACTCCGACTGCCAGAGGTACTGCCATGACCCTACGCATCGCCATCAACGGATTCGGCCGCATCGGGCGCAACATCCTGCGCGCACTGTATACCCAAGGCTACCGCCAGGACCTGCAGGTCGTCGCCATCAATGACCTGGGCGACAGCGCGATGAACGCCCACCTGCTCAAGTTCGACAGCGTGCACGGCATTTTCGCTGCATCGGTCGAGGCCGATCATGAAAGCCTGACGGTGGACGGCGATCGCATTGCCGTGAGCGCCATCCGCAACCCGGCCGAACTGCCCTGGAAGGCCGAGGCGATCGATGTGGTGTTCGAATGCACCGGCTTGTTCACCGACCGCGCCAAGGCGGCCGCGCACCTGGCTGCGGGGGCTGGCAAGGTGATCGTCTCGGCGCCGGCCAAGGGCGCCGACGCCACGGTGGTGTATGGGGTCAACCATGACGTGCTGCGTGCTTCGCACCAGGTCATTTCCAGCGCCTCCTGCACCACCAACTGCCTGGCACCGATCGCCCAGGTGCTGCACCGCGAGTTCGGCATCGAGCAAGGGCTGATGACCACCATCCATGCCTACACCAACGACCAGGTGCTGACCGACGTCTACCACAGCGACCCCTACCGGGCCCGCTCCGCCACCCAGTCGATGATCCCGAGCAAGACCGGCGCCGCCGAGGCCGTGGGCCTGGTGCTGCCGGAGCTGGCCGGCAAGCTCACCGGCATGGCGGTGCGGGTGCCGGTGATCAACGTGTCGCTGGTCGACCTCACCGTCAACCTCAAGCGCGAGGCCACCGCCGAGCAGGTCAACCAATTGTTCCAGGAGGCCAGCCTGCACTCCAAGGTGCTCGGTTACAACGCCTTGCCGCTGGTGTCGTGCGACTTCAACCACAACCCGCTGTCGTCGATCTTCGATGCCAACCACACCCGCGCCAACGGGCGGATGCTCAAGGTGCTGGCCTGGTACGACAACGAGTGGGGGTTCTCCAACCGCATGCTGGATAACTGCCTGGCGCTGTGCAGCGCCCGCTGATAGCGCGTCGGCCTGGTTGTAGGAGCGGCCTTGTGTCGCGAAAGGGCTGCGCAAGCAGCCCCAGGATATCTGCAGCGCAGCAGGAATCTGGGGCCGCTGCGCAGCCCTTTCGCGACACAAGGCCGCTCCTACAGACAATCTTTACCTTTTCCTAACACTTCCAGGCTTGACCTGCAGGCAAGATGATAAGCATTATCATTCACCTTTCGTCGGCCAGGTCACCCCGTGAGTCAGTCCCGGTTCAACTCCGTCTTCCTCGTCCAGCGCCTTTCCCTGCTGCGCACCCTGCAGCGCATGGTGGGCAACCCCAGCACTGCCGAGGACCTGCTGCAGGAAACCTACCTGCGGGTTTCCCGTGCCCTCGGCGAGCGGCCCATCGAGCACCTCGAACCCTTCGTGTTCCAGACCGCCCGCAACCTGGCCCTGGACCACCTGCGCACGCGCCGCGTGCAAGCGCGCATGCTGGTCGACGATGTGCCCGACGAGGTGCTGCACAATGTGGCGGCGCCGCTGAGCAGCAGCGAAGACGCCGCCCATGCCGAGCAGTTGCTCAAGCACCTGAGCGTCAGCCTCAACCAGCTGACCGAGCGCCAGCAACGGATCTTCATCCTCAGCCGCCTGCATGGCGCCAGCTACCTGGAAATCGCCGAACAACTGAAGGTTTCGGCCAGCACGGTACAGAAGGAACTGAAACTGATCATGGCCATCTGCATGGGCGTGGCCGATCGCCTCAAATGAGCCGACCGTTGGCCGCCTGGATAGGCCGAAACCCTTGCCACGCCCCGCCTTAGCCTTGATCATTCGAAAAAATCCATTCAAGGACTCACCGTGACCGACAGCCCCGCCCCTCGCCCGCCTGCTGCCGGGCCCGACGCCCGTGCCCGTGCGATGAGCGAGGCGCTGGACTGGCTCGTGCGCCTGCAATGCGCCAGCGACGCCGACACCCTGGCGTTCGAGCAGTGGCTCAGCGCGGCGCCGGAAAACGCCGAGGCCTATGTCGAGGCCGAGGCCCTGTGGAACGGCACGCCACTGCGCCAGGCCGCCACCCAGATGCACCAGGGCCGGCGGCGCTCCGTGCGCGGGCGCCTGCGCAGCCATTGGAAACCGCTGGCCACTGCCGCCGTGCTGCTGGTCGGGCTGTTCACCTTCGGCAACCTGCCGGTGCGCCTGCAGGCCGACCACCTGACCGTGGTTGGCGAGCGCCAGCGCCTGCAGCTGGACGATGGCGCCAAGGTGCTGCTCAACACCAACTCGGCGTTCGCCAGCGACCTGCGCGAAGGCCGCCAGGTGGCGCGCCTGCTGCAGGGCGAGGCGTACTTCCAGGTAACGGGCGCTGCGCAACTGCCGCTGGAGGTGCAGGCCGGGCCGCTGCGCGCGCAGGTGCGCGACACCGACTTTGCCGTGCGTTACCTCGATGGCGAGGCGCAGGTGCGCGTGCAGCGCGGTGACGTCGACCTGCAGGCCGCCAGCGACCAGCGCATCCGCCTCAGCGCCGGCGACAGCATCAGCGTCGGCCCGCAGGGCTTCGGTGAGCGCCAGCGCCCCGACATGCACAAGGACCTGGCCTGGGTCGAAGGCCGCCTGGTGTTCGAGAACTGCCCGCTGAGCCAGGTGCTGGCCGAAGTGCGCCGCTATTACCCCGGCTGGATCATCAACCGCAACGGCCACCTCGACGACATGGCCGTGACCGGCAACTACCGCCTCGACCAGCCCCTGGAGACCTTGCGCGCCCTGGCGCACATCACTTCCGCGCAGCTTCACGAATACCCCGCCGTGGTCATCCTCAACTGACCTGAAATTATTTTTACGCGATCGCGCTGCCCCGTCCGTCTCGTTATAGCCAATGCAACTGATTCTTGTTTGAAAACGAGAACAGTCATCACCTATAACAGTTCGCGCGTCAGGGAGCGCTTTCGATGTCCACAGGTCCAACTCGCCCGTCCACCCTTCCCCGCCGCACAGGGCAATTGTCCCTGCTGACGCTGGCCCTGCTCGCCAGCGGCGCCTGCAGCCTGCCGGCGCTGGCCGCAGAACCGGCCCAGGCCAGCAGCCCGCGCATGGGCGACTACCGCTTCAGCATCGCCCAACAGCCGCTGGTCGAGGCGATCAACGCCTTCAGCCAGGTCACCGGCTGGCAGGTCGGCTTCAGCGCCGAGCTGGCCGACGGCGTGGCGTCCCCTGGCGTGCAGGGTTCGCTGCCGCCGGAGGCCGCGCTCAAGCGCCTGCTGCAAGGCACGGGCCTGGGCTACCGGAAGATCAGCAACGGCAACGTGGTGCTCGAGCGCCAGTCGGCGGGCAACGCCATCGCCCTGCAGCAGATGACCGTCAGCGCCACCCGCAGCGCCCAGGACGTAAGCCAGGTGCCGAGCACCGTGAGCGTGCAGACCCGCGAGCAACTGGACCGGCAGAACGTCAACAGCATCAAGGAACTGGTGCGTTACGAGCCCGGCGTGTCGGTTGGCGGCGTCGGCCAGCGCAGTGGCCTGAACGGCTACAACATCCGCGGCATCGACGGTGAGCGCATCCTGACCCAGGTCGACGGCGTGTCGATCCCCGACAGTTTCTTCTACGGCCCCTACGCCCAGACCCAGCGCAACTACGTCGACCCGGAAATCGTCAAGCGCGTGGAAATCCTCCGCGGCCCGGCCTCGGTGCTGTACGGCAGCAACGCCATCGGCGGCGCGGTGAGCTATTTCACCCTCGACCCGGACGACATCATCAAGCCCGGCAAGGACGTGGGTGCGCGCCTGAAGACCGGCTACAGCTCGGCCGATGAGAGCTGGCTGACCTCGGCCACCGTGGCCGGCCGCCAGGGCGACTTCGACGGCCTGCTGCACCTGAGCCAGCGCAACGGCCACGAGACCGAGTCCTATGGCGAGCACGGCGGCACCGGCCTTGGCCGTACCGAAGCCAACCCCGAGGATGTGCGCACCACCAACGTGCTGGCCAAGCTGGGCTGGAACTACGCCGACGACGCGCGCCTGGGCTTGACCTACGAGCGCTACAAGGATGACCGCGACCAGAACATCCTCAGCGCCGTGGGCGGCCCGTTCATTCCAGGCTTCGGCGCCATGAACTCCTACCGCATGCGCCAGGGCAACGACACCGTCACCCGCGAGCGCTTCGGCATCAACCACGAATTCGGCCTCGACAGCCTGGTCGCCGACCACGTGAAATGGAGCCTGAACTATCAGATCGCCAAGACCGACCAGCGCACCGACGAGCTGTATGTGGCCTCGGGGCGCCAGGTCATGCGCGACCGCCAGACCACCTACAAGGACCGCCAATGGGTATTCGACGCCCAGCTGGACAAAGCCTTCAGCCTCGGCCAGACCGACCACCTGCTGACCTACGGCACCACCCTCAAGCATGAGGAAGTGACCGGTTCGCGCAGCGGCTCCGGCACCTGCGTGGCGGTTGGCGGTGGCTGCAGCGCCATCGGCCAGGACAGCCCGCGCGACGGCCAGGCGCTGGTCAGCGACTTCCCGGACCCGACCGTCAACACCTACAGCCTGTTCGTGCAGGACGAGATCCGCTGGAACAACTGGACCTTCCTGCCAGGCGCCCGTTACGACTACACGCGCATGGAGCCGAAATTCACCGACGAATTCCTGCGCGGCATCCAGGGCACGGGCACCGCGCCCAGCGAGCTGGACGACTCGGACAAGAAGTGGCACCGCGTGTCGCCCAAGCTCGGCATCACCTACGCCTTCAACGACAACTACACCTGGTACGGCCAGTACGCCGAAGGCTTCCGCACGCCGACCGCCAAGTCGATGTACGGCCGCTTCGAGAACCCGGGCCTGGGCTACAGCGTACGCGGCAACCCGAACCTGGAGCCGGAAAAGAGCAAGAGCTACGAAACCGGCCTGCGCGGCAACTTCGATGCCGGTAACTTCAGCGCGGCGGTGTTCTATAACAAGTACCGCGACTTCATCGACGAAGACGCCGTGCAGTCGGCCAACCTGGGCACCACCTTCCAGGCCAACAACATCAAGCACGCCACCATCAAGGGTGCCGAGGTCAAGGGCCGCCTCAACCTCGACCACTTCGGTGCGCCGCAGGGCCTGTACACCCAGGGTTCGATCGCCTATGCCAACGGGCGCAACGATGACAACGGCCAGCCGCTGAACAGCGTCAACCCGCTGACCGGCGTGTTCGGCCTGGGCTATGAGCAGCCGAACTACGGCGGCTTGCTGAGCTGGACCCTGGTCAAGCGCAAGACCCGCGTCGATGACACCACCTTCTACGCCCCCGACGGCGCCAGCTCGCAGTTCCGCACCCCCGGTTACGGCGTGCTGGACCTGAGCGGCTTCTACAAGGTGACCGACGATGTGACGGTGAACGCCGGGCTCTACAACCTGACCGACAAGAAGTACTGGCAGTGGGATGACGTGCGCGGCTACGACGGCCAGGGAGAAGCGGCTGTGACCCAGCCGGCCAACCTCGACCGCCTGACCATGCCGGGGCGCAACTTCGCCATCAATGTGGTGTGGGATATCTGATGTGAGCTGATCCGTTCTGGCCTCATCGCCGGCAAGCCGGCTCCCACAGGTGCAGCACAGGTTTCGAATACTGTGCAGTTCCTGTGGGAGCCGGCTTGCCGGCGATGAGGCCAGCACAAACACCACAAGGCCACAGTTTTTTTACTGTCCCCGTCCCGCTGTTTCGTCTTGTCACTAGACGCCCTCATTTTCCAAGGACCCACCCCATGACCGACCGCCCAGCCCTGCGCTCGCAACGCCTCAACCAGGTCACCCACGCCCCTCACACCGAACTCGACGCCCTGGTCAAATCGCACAAGCCGTTCGACAGCCGCGAAAGCTTCGCCCGCTTCGTCGTCGCCCAGTACCTGTTCCAATCCGAACTGCAGGCCCTGTACAACGACCCGCAACTGATCGCCATCGTCCCGGACCTCGCCGAGCGCTGCCGCGCCGAACAAGCCCGCCTGGACCTCGCCGACCTGGATACCGAAGTGCCGGCCGCAGTACCCGGCGCACTGCACACGCCAAGCCTGGGTGAGGCATTGGGCTGGATCTTCGTCTCCGAAGGCTCCAAACTGGGCGCTGCGTTTCTGATCAAGCGCGCCGTGGCGCTGGAATTGTCCGACAGTTTCGGTGCCCGCCACCTCGGCGAACCGGCCGGTGGCCGTGCCGAAGGCTGGAAGCAGTTCACCCGTATCCTCGATGGCCTGGCGCTGTCGGCCGAAGAAGACGCTGCTGCCGAACGCGGTGCAGTCGCCGCCTTCGAGCGCTTCACCGAACTGCTCAAGCATGCCTACGCCGCGGACGCCGCGCTGGCCTGACACGCATCACCCGGCCGCCCCTCCGGTGGCCGGACGTTTTACGCAGTGAGACCATGACCCGACCTGCCCGCTCGAAACTGACGCGCCTGCTGTACGGCATCCTGGCTTACGTGAGCCTGGGCATCGGCCTGGTGGCGATCGTCATCCCCGGCCTGCCGACCACCGAATTCATCCTCCTTGCCGCCTGGGCCGCGACCCGCAGCTCGCCACGGCTGTCGGCCTGGCTGGAGAACCACCGGCTGTTCGGGCCGATCCTCTACAACTGGCGCAATGGCAAGGTGATCCAGCGCCGGGCCAAGGTCAGCGCGACGATCAGCATGCTGCTGTGCGCAGGCCTGATGCTGACCTTCCTCGAGCACCACTGGCCGGTGTTCCTGGCCATTGCCGGCATGACCCTGGGCAACCTGTGGATCTGGTCGCGCCCGGAGCGGGCATGCCCTGCCGGGTCACAGGCTCAGCAGCCCTGAATACAGCAAGTAGGCCGCCAGCGCAGCGCCAGCCAGCACCGCCGCGAAGATCAGCTTTTCCCAGGTGGTGAACAAAGGCTGGCCCTGCTCGCGCTTGGCCCGGGCGAACAGGATGACCCCGGGGGCATACAGCAGCGCCGACAGCAGCAGGTACTTCAGCCCACCGGCGTACAGCAGCCACACCGCATACACCAGTGCCACCGACGCCACCAGCAGGTCCTTGCGCCGCAGCGCCGGCTGCCCGGCGTAGCTTTCGCCGCGCACCGCCAGCAGCACCGCATAGGCTGCCGACCATAAATAAGGCACCAGGATCATCGACGAGGCCAGGTAGATCAGGCTGGTGTAGGTGCCCGCCGACACCAGGGTGATCAGCAGGAAGCCCTGGATCATGCAGTTGGTCAGCCACAGGGCGTTGGCCGGCACGTGGTTGGCGTTTTCCTTGGCCAGAAAGCGCGGCATGGTCTTGTCCCGCGCCGTGGCATACAGGATTTCGGCGCACAGCAGCGCCCACGACAGCAGCGCACCGAGCAGCGAGATGGCCAGGCCGACGCTGATCAGCAAGGCGCCCCAGGGCCCGACAATGTGCTCGAGCACCGTGGCCAGCGACGGGTTCTGCAGCCCGGCCAGCTCCGGCTGGGTCATCACCCCCAGCGACAGCACGTTGACCAGCACCAGCAGCGCCAGCACGCCGATGAAGCCGATCACCGTGGCCTTGCCCACGTCCGAACGGCGCTGCGCCCGCCCCGAGTACACGCTGGCGCCTTCGATACCGATGAACACGAACACCGTCACCAGCATCATGTTGCGCACCTGGTCCAGCACATTGCCGAATTGCGGGTTGCTCAGGCCCCAGATATCGCGGGTGAAGATGTCGGCACGGAAGGCAAAGGCAGCGATGACGATGAAGATCAGCAGCGGCACCACCTTGGCCACGGTGGTCACCTGGTTGATGAACGCCGCCTCCTTGATGCCGCGCAGCACCAGAAAGTGCACCGCCCACAGCAGCAGCGACGCGCAACCGATGGCGACCGGCGTGTTGCCCTCGCCGAACACCGGAAAGTAGAAGCCCAGGGTGCTGAACAGCAGCACGAAGTAGCCGACGTTGCCCAGCCAGGCGCTGATCCAGTAGCCCCAGGCCGAGGAAAAGCCCATGTACTCGCCAAACCCGGCCTTGGCATAGGCGTATACGCCTGAGTCCAGCTCAGGCTTGCGGTTGGCCAGGGTCTGGAACACGAAGGCCAGCGCCAGCATGCCCACCGCGGTGATGCCCCAGCCGATCAGCACGGCACCGACGTCGGCGCGTGCTGCCATGTTCTGCGGCAGCGAGAAGATCCCGCCGCCGATCATCGAACCGACCACCAGCGCGATCAATGCACCAAGGCGCAATTTCTGTCCTGGTTCGCTCATGGAGATCTTTTTTCCTGTGTTGTCATGCAGTTGAAACAGCCGAGAAGGCCATATGAATAGCGCGTTCTTATATATCCGAGGGTATTTGTGACAGGCTGCTCATAACTGCTTTGTCTATCAACCCTACCTGTGAAAATTAGCAGCATCCGAGCAACTAGAAAAGAAACTGATAAAACTCAATATTCTTGTGAAAAATTTGCGAAAGCGACAAAAGCGTCTAGCTTCAGACATCGCAGGTGTAACAGAGCGTTTGCTCTAGTAGTACATGGAGGTGCCAGCGCACAAGGCCTGCGGCAGAGCGGTTGGCACTCTCCGGGAGCCCGGGTGTGGGAAATTTCCTACATTTCGCGACCATGAACTGATCTAGGTCAGGGCATGGCTTAGGCGTCGGAACTATTCTGTCGTCAACTTTCTCCTGGCAGGAGTTGTTAAATGTCTGATTCATCCGGAAAACTAAAACTCGGCGCGTTAGTTGCACTTGTGGTCGGGTCAATGATCGGCGGCGGGATCTTCTCGCTGCCACAAAACATGGCGGCCAGCGCCGGCGTCGGTGCCGTGCTGATCGGCTGGGGGATCACGGCGGTCGGCATGCTGATGCTGGCATTCGTGTTCCAGACCCTGGCCAACCGCAAGCCTGACCTGGACGGCGGGGTATATGCCTACGCCAAGGCGGGTTTCGGTGACTACATGGGCTTCTCGTCAGCCTGGGGTTACTGGATCAGCGCCTGGCTGGGCAACGTCGGTTACTTCGTCTTGCTGTTCAGTACCCTCGGTTACTTCTTCCCGATCTTTGGCGAGGGCAACACGCCCGCAGCCATCATCGGCGCCTCGATCCTGCTCTGGGCGGTGCATTTTTTGGTGCTGCGAGGCATCAAGGAAGCGGCGTTCATCAACCTGGTCACCACCGTGGCCAAGATCGTGCCGCTGGTGCTGTTCGCCCTGATCTGCCTGTTCGCCTTCAGGCTCGACATCTTCACCGCCGACATCTGGGGCACCGGTACGCCTGAGCTGGGTAGCGTGATGAACCAGGTGCGCAACATGATGCTGGTCACCGTCTGGGTGTTCATCGGCATCGAAGGCGCGAGCATCTTCTCGTCCCGTGCGGAAAAACGCTCCGACGTCGGTAAGGCCACGGTCATCGGCTTCATCACCGTGCTGCTGTTCCTGGTGCTGGTCAACGTGCTGTCGCTGGGTGTGATGACCCAACCGGAGCTGGCCAAGCTGCAGAACCCGTCGATGGCGGCCGTGCTCGAGCACGTGGTCGGCCACTGGGGCGCGGTGCTGATCAGCGTCGGCCTGATCATCTCGCTGCTCGGAGCCCTGCTGTCGTGGGTGCTGCTGTGCGCCGAGATCATGTTCGCCGCGGCCAAGGACCACACCATGCCGGAGTTCCTGCGCCGCGAAAACGCCAACCAGGTACCCGCCAACGCGCTGTGGCTGACCAACGCCATGGTGCAGATCTTCCTGGTCATCACCCTGTTCTCCAGCAGTACCTACCTGTCGCTGATCTACCTCGCCACCTCGATGATCCTGGTGCCTTACCTGTGGTCGGCGGCCTATGCGTTCCTGCTGGCCATGCGCGGCGAAACCTATGAGCAAGCTGCCAAAGAGCGCAGCAAGGACCTGCTCATCGGCGCCATCGCATTGGTCTACGCCATCTGGCTGCTGTACGCCGGCGGCGTGAAATACCTGCTGCTCTCCGCCCTGCTGTATGCCCCGGGCGTGATCCTGTTCGCCAAGGCCAAGCACGAAATTGGCCAACCGATCTTCACCAACGTGGAAAAACTGATCTTCGCAGCCGTGGTCATCGGCGCCCTGGTGGCGGCCTATGGTCTTTACGACGGCTTCCTGACCTTGTGATCCCACGTCTTTGCACTAATGGAGGATTGAACCATGTCCGCTGAAAAACAGAAGTACGGTGTCCACTCCGAAGCCGGCAAACTGCGCAAGGTGATGGTTTGCTCCCCGGGCCTGGCGCACCAGCGCCTCACCCCGAGCAACTGCGATGAATTGCTGTTCGATGACGTCATCTGGGTCAACCAGGCCAAGCGCGATCACTTCGACTTCGTCACCAAGATGCGTGAGCGCGGTATCGAAGTCCTCGAGATGCACAACCTGCTGACCGAGACCGTCTCGAATCCAGAAGCCCTGAAATGGATCCTCGATCGCAAGATCACCCCCGATACCGTCGGTGTCGGCCTGACCAACGAAGTGCGTAGCTGGCTCGAAAGCCTGGAGCCTCGCAAACTGGCCGAGTTCCTGATCGGCGGCGTTGCCGGTGAAGACATTCCGGACAGCGCCGGCTCCAACGTGATCAAGATGTACCGTGACTACCTCGGCCACTCCAGCTTCCTGCTCGACCCGCTGCCCAACACCCAGTTCACACGTGATACCACTTGCTGGATCTATGGCGGTGTGACGCTGAACCCGATGTACTGGCCAGCACGACGTCAGGAAACCCTGCTGACCAGTGCCATCTACAAGTTCCACCCAGAGTTCACCAATGCCGACTTCGAAGTCTGGTATGGCGACCCGGACAAGGACCACGGCAAGTCCACCCTCGAAGGCGGCGACGTGATGCCTATCGGTAACGGCGTGGTGCTGATTGGCATGGGTGAGCGCACTTCGCGCCAAGCCATCGGCCAGCTTGCTCAGGAGCTGTTCAAAAAAGGCGCGGTAGAGAAAGTGGTGGTCGCCGGCTTGCCAAAATCCCGCGCTGCCATGCACCTGGATACCGTCTTCAGCTTCTGTGACAGAGACCTGGTTACGGTCTTCCCGGAAGTGGTCAAGGAAATCGTGCCATTCGTTATCCACCCAGACACAAGCAAACCTTATGGGCTGGATGTGCGCCGCATCGATAAATCGTTCATCGAAGTGGTGGCCGAATCGCTCAACCTGAAAAAACTGCGCGTTGTCGAAACCGGTGGCAACAGCTTCGCCGCCGAACGCGAACAGTGGGATGACGGTAACAACGTGGTCGCGGTAGAGCCCGGCGTGGTCATCGGCTACGACCGCAACACCTACACCAACACCCTGCTGCGCAAGGCCGGGGTCGAAGTCATCACCATCAGCGCCGGCGAACTGGGCCGGGGCCGTGGCGGCGGCCACTGCATGACCTGCCCGATCATCCGCGACCCAATCGATTACTAACGTCCATACACCCGGCCGCGCCCACGAGGCGGCGGCCGGGACCCTCACCGAATTCAAGGAGAATCAGTCATGGCGTTCAACATCCACAACCGCAACCTGCTCAGCCTCGAGCACCACACCACGCGCGAGCTGCGCTACCTGCTGGACCTGTCCCGCGACCTCAAGCGCGCCAAGTACACCGGCACCGAGCAGCAGCACCTGAAGGGCAACAACATCGCCCTGATCTTCGAAAAGACCTCGACCCGCACCCGCTGCGCCTTCGAAGTCGCCGCCTATGACCAGGGCGCCAACGTCACCTACATCGACCCCAACTCCTCGCAGATCGGCCACAAGGAAAGCATGAAGGACACCGCCCGCGTACTCGGGCGCATGTACGATGCCATCGAATACCGTGGCTTCAAGCAGGAAATCGTCGAAGAGCTGGCCAAGTTCGCCGGCGTCCCGGTGTTCAACGGCCTGACCGACGAATACCACCCGACCCAGATGATCGCCGACGTGCTGACCATGCGCGAGCACAGCGACAAGCCACTGCACGACATCAGCTACGCCTACCTGGGCGATGCCCGCAACAACATGGGCAACTCGCTGCTGCTGATCGGCGCCAAGCTCGGCATGGACGTGCGCATCGCCGCGCCGAAGGCGCTGTGGCCACATGACGACCTGGTCGAGCGCTGCAAGAAATACGCGGAAGAAAGCGGTGCCCGCATCACCCTGACCGAAGACCCGAAAGCCGCAGTCAAGGGCGTGGACTTCGTCCACACCGACGTCTGGGTATCGATGGGCGAGCCGATCGAAGCCTGGGGCGAGCGCATCAAGCTGCTCAAGCCCTACCAGGTGAACAAGGAGCTGATGAAGTCCACCGGCAACCCACGCACCAAGTTCATGCACTGCCTGCCGGCGTTCCACAACTCCGAGACCAAGGTCGGCAAGCAGATCGCCGAACAGTACCCTGAGATGGCCAACGGCATCGAAGTGACCGACGACGTGTTCGAGTCGCCCGCCTGCATCGCCTTCGAGCAGGCGGAAAACCGCATGCACACCATCAAGGCGATCCTCGTCTCGACCCTGGCCGACCTCTGACGGCGCACCTCGCCCCCCTTGTGGGGGCGAGCTGCTTTCTCTTCTGCACATCCGCAAAGGACATTCCCCATGCGTATCGTTGTTGCATTGGGCGGCAACGCCCTGCTGCGCCGCGGCGAACCCATGACCGCTGACAACCAGCGCGCCAATATCCGCACCGCCGCCGAACAGATCGCCAAGGTTCACCCGGGCAACGAGCTGGTCATCGCCCACGGTAACGGCCCGCAGGTCGGCCTGCTGGCCCTCCAGGGCCTCTCCTACAAGCCGGACGAAGCCTACCCGCTGGACGTGCTGGGTGCCGAAACCGAGGGCATGATCGGCTACATGATCGAACAGGAGCTGGGCAACCTGCTGCCGTTCGAAGTGCCGTTCGCCTCGTTGCTGACCCAGGTCGAAGTCGACCCTAACGACCCTGCCTTCAAAGACCCGACCAAGTTCATCGGCCCGGTCTACGACAAGGACGAAGCACTGCGCCTGGCCGACGAAAAGGGCTGGAAGGTCAAGCCCGACGGCGACAAGTACCGCCGGGTCGTGGCCAGCCCCAAGCCGATCCGTATCTTCGAGATCAAGCCCATCACCTGGCTGCTGGAACGCGGCACCGTGGTGATCTGCGCCGGCGGCGGTGGCATCCCCACCATGTACGACCCTGACAAGACCAAGCGCACCCTCAAGGGCATCGAAGCGGTGATCGACAAGGACCTGTGCTCGGCCCTGCTGGCCAGGGAACTGCGCGCTGACCTGCTGGTGATCGCCACCGACGTCGATGCCGCGTACATCGACTACAAGAAGCCAACCCAGAAAGCCATCGCCGAAGCGCACCCCGACGAGCTCGAGCGCCTGGGCTTTGCCGCCGGCTCCATGGGCCCGAAAGTCCAGGCAGCCTGCGAGTTCGCCCGCCTGACCGGCCGGGTGGCGGTGATTGGTTCGCTGGAGAACATCGAGAAGATCGTGCAAGGTACCGGCGGCACCCGCGTGAGCATCGCCAAGCCAGGAATCAGCTACCGTTGATTGCAGTAGGCGGGCACCTGGGTGCCCGCCATTTTCACCCTTTCGGAGATTCCGCCATGGCTAAGTACGAGCCCGGTCACGTGCACATCGAGCGCGACGCCCTCAACACCCTTGACCACAGCTACGACCTCAACATCGAGTACGAAGCGACCACGCTCGACCCCAAGGAAGGCCGTGGCATCCAGTTCCACATGCATGGCACCATCGAGGGCAAGCCGGTCGACGAGAAGTTCTTCCTGCCCAAGGACCAGGTACTGCCCAGCTTCCTGATGGTGCTGAGCCGCAAGGCCCAGTCCTACCTCGCACCGCCCAAGAAATTCGAGAACCTCAGCTCGCCGCACAAGCTCTACGACCTGATGTTCGAAGATATCCGCCACAAGCTGGACATGAAGTCCGGTGACGCGGTCAAGATCGACAGCCCCGATTGAGCCCCCAATCGCCGGCAAGCCGGCTCCCACAGGTACTGCGCTGAACCCAGGGCAGCGAAATACCTTTGGGAGCCGGCTTGCCGGCGATTAGGCTTCACCCGTAACACCAAGGCATACTACCGCCCTCCTCCGGCAACCAGCCTGCCCTCTTCATGCGCATCCACGTCAGCTTCATCGACCGCGTCGGCATCACCCAGGAAGTCCTGGCCCTGCTCGGTGCCCGCCACCTCAACCTGGACGCCGTGGAGATGGTCCCGCCGAACGTCTACATCGACGCCCCGACCCTCAGCCCGGCCGTGCTCGAAGAGCTGCACGACGCGCTGTTCGAAGTGCATGGCGTGCAGTCGGTGGACGTGGTCGACATCCTCCCCGGGCAACGCCGCCACCTGCAGCTCGATGCCCTGCTGGCCGCCATGAGCGACCCGGTGCTGGCGGTGGACAGCGCAGGCAAAGTGCTGCTGGCCAACCCCGCGCTAATCGCCCTGTGCGGCCGCGAATCGGCCGGGCGCTCGGTGGGCGAGCTGTTCAATGACGCCGGCCTGCTCCAGGCGCTTTTGGACAACAACTTCCACCTGCCGATGCGCGAGATGCAGCTCAACGGCCAGAGCCTGCTGCTGGACGCCACGCCGATCACCAACGCCGGTGGCCTGCTCACCCTGTACCCGCCCAACCGCATGGGCGAACGCCTGTCGGCCTTGCACCACGACCACGCCGAAGGCTTCGACGCCTTGCTCGGCGACTCCCCGGCCATCCGCACCCTCAAGGCCCGCGCCCTGCGCGTGGCGGCGCTGGATGCCCCGCTGCTGGTGCATGGCGAGACCGGCACCGGCAAAGAGCTGGTGGCCCGCGCCTGCCACGCCATCAGCAGCCGCCATGCCGCGCCCTTCCTGGCCCTGAACTGCGCCGCCCTGCCCGAGAGCCTGGCCGAGAGCGAGCTGTTCGGCTATGCCCCCGGCGCCTTTACCGGCGCCCAGCGCGGCGGCAAGCCCGGGCTGATGGAACTGGCCAACCAGGGCACGGTGTTTCTCGACGAAATCGGCGAGATGTCTCCTTACCTGCAGGCCAAGCTGCTGCGTTTTCTCAGTGACGGCAGCTTCCGCCGAGTGGGCGGCGACCGCGAGGTGAAGGTCGATGTGCGCATCATCAGCGCCACCCACCGCGACCTTGAGCGCATGGTCGCCGAGGGCACCTTCCGCGAAGACCTGTTCTACCGCCTCAACGTGCTCAACCTGCAGGTGCCGCCGCTGCGCGACCGTGGCCAGGACATCCTCATGCTGGCGCATTTTTTCATGCAGCAGGCCTGCACGCAGATCCAGCGCCCGCCCTGCCGGCTGACACCCGCCACCCACTCGGCGCTGCTGGCCAACCCCTGGCCAGGCAACGTGCGCCAGCTGCAGAACGTGATCTTCCGCGCCGCTGCGATTTGCGAAGGCAACCTGGTGGACATCGGCGACCTGGACATTGCCGGCACCTCGGTGGCACGCGGCCAGGATGGTGAGGTGGCGAGCCTGGAGCAGGCAGTGGGCGATTTCGAGCGCGAGTTGCTGCAGCGCCTGTATGCCAGCTACCCCTCGACCCGGCAGTTGGCCGGGCGCTTGCAGACCTCGCATACCGCGATTGCGCAACGTTTGCGCAAATACGGCATCCCCAAAGCTAATTCCTGATTTTCTACAGCTTTTTCCTACACATATTTGGCCATCACCCCCGCGAAAATGGAGGCACCGTTCACGCCCGAATACAACAAAGAGTTACAGAATGCTTGAGCTTGATTTCTATGGAACGCTGGTCGCCGCATCGCTGGTACTTCTCCTCGGACGCGGCCTTGTCGCACGCATCCATTTCCTGCGCATCTACAACATCCCCGAACCTGTAGCGGGCGGCCTGGTGGTTGCCCTGGTGCTGCTGGGCCTGCGCGGCCTCGATGTGCAGGTGCAGTTCGACACCTCGCTGCAATCGCCGCTGATGCTGGCCTTCTTCGCCACCATCGGCCTTAACGCCGACCTTGCCAGCCTGAAGAAAGGCGGCCGCGTGGTGGCCATTTTCCTCTTTGCCGTCACCGGCCTTCTGCTGGTGCAGAACGCCATGGGCATCGGGCTGGCCAAGGCGCTGGGCCTAGACCCCCTGATGGGCCTGCTGTCCGGCTCGGTTTCCCTGTCGGGCGGCCATGGCACAGGCGCTGCGTGGGGGGCGACCTTCAGCGAGAAATATGGCCTGGCCTCGGCGTCGGAGCTGGCGCTGGCGGCCGCAACCTTCGGCCTGGTGCTGGGCGGCCTGATTGGTGGCCCCGTCGCCCGCCTGCTCATGAGCCGGGTGCAGGCGCCGGGGCTGGACCAGCCAACCCCGCACTTGCCCAAGGGGTTCGAACAGCCGAACAAGGAGCGCTTGATCACCCCGTTCTCGATGGTCGAATCGCTGGCCCTGATTTCGGTCAGCCTGATGGGTGGCTCCGTGCTCAACGGCCTGCTGCTGGGCACCGCCTTTGAGTTGCCGACATTCGTCTGCGTGCTGTTCGTGGGCGTGCTGCTGCGAAACGGGCTGGCGATGTTCGGCCTGTACCAGGTGTTCGAGCGGGAAGTGTCGGTACTGGGCAATGTCAGCCTGTCGCTGTTCCTGGCCATCGCCCTGATGTCGCTGAAACTGTGGGACCTGGCTGCACTGGCGTTGCCATTCTTCATCATCCTGGCCGTGCAGACGCTGGTGATGGCGCTGTTCGCCATCTTCGTCACGTTCAGGCTCATGGGCAGCAACTACGACGCCGCCGTGCTCGCGGCAGGGCATTGCGGCTTCGGCCTGGGGGCGACACCGACGGCCATCGCCAACATGCAGGCCGTGACTCAACGCTACGGCCCTTCGCATATCGCCTTCCTGGTCGTGCCGATGGTGGGCGCCTTCTTCATCGACATCATCAACGTGATCGTGATCAAGCTCTACCTCGCCCTGCCCTTCTTCACCGTCCTGTAAAGCCCTCGCCACACTATTGTATCGATTTCACTACATCGTATTGAAATCGATACAACCCCTCTCCGGCACCCACAGCCAAGGGTTTGATCCTCAAACCCTTTTCTGACCCACGCATTCCGTATCGATTTCATTCCACTCAAAAGCAACAACACTTACCACGAATCTATAAATATATGATTTATATGACTTTTTTGTAGGTGGCCGAGATATTGCTTGAAGGAATCCCAACCCAAGAGCGCGAACCCACCGCGCCCAACGCCCTGCCCCTTGAGGATTCCCCATGAGCGAGTTGCGTTTCACTGAAGATCACGAATGGCTGCGCACCGAGGCCGACGGCAGTGTCACCGTGGGCATCACCGCCTACGCCCAGAACGCCCTGGGCGATGTGGTCTTCGTGCAACTGCCGGAGCTGCAGCAGTACGACAAAGGCGCTGAAGTCTCCACCGTCGAATCGGTGAAGGCCGCCAGCGGCGTGTACATGCCGCTGGAAGGTGAAGTGCTGGCCGTCAACGAAGCCCTCAACGACAGCCCCGAGCTGGTCAACGAAGACCCGCTGGGCGAAGGCTGGTTCTTCCGCTTCAAGCCCGCCAACAGCCAGGCAGTGGCCGCCCTGCTCGACCAGGACGCCTACGACCGCCTGATCAAAGCCAACGACGACGCCTGAGGAATTCGCCATGACCACTAACCTCGGCACCGCCAACGAATTCATCGCGCGCCACATCGGCCCGCGCGCCGCTGACGAACAGGCCATGCTGGCCACCCTGGGCTTCGACTCGCTGGACGCCATGAGCGCCGCCGTCATCCCCGACAGCATCAAGGGCACCAGCGTGCTCGGCAGCGAAGACGGCCAGAGCGAAGCCGATGCACTGGCCGCACTGAAGGCCATCGCCGGCAACAACCAGCTGTTCAAGAACTACATCGGCCAGGGCTACTACAACACCCACACCCCAGCACCGATCCTGCGCAACCTGCTGGAAAACCCGGCCTGGTACACCGCCTACACCCCGTACCAGCCAGAAATTTCCCAGGGCCGCCTCGAAGCGCTGCTGAACTTCCAGACGCTGATCAGCGACCTGACCGGCCTGCCGATCGCCAACGCCTCGCTGCTCGACGAAGCGACCGCCGCCGCCGAAGCCATGACCTTCTGCAAGCGCCTGTCGAAGAACAAGGCCAGCCATGCCTTCTTCGCCTCCGTGCACTGCCACCCACAGACCCTCGACGTGCTGCGCACCCGCGCCGAACCCCTGGGCATCGAAATCGTGGTGGGCGACGAGCGCGAGCTCGGCGATGTGAGCGCCTTCTTCGGCGCCCTGCTGCAATACCCTGCCAGCAACGGTGAAGTGTTCGACTACCGCGAACTGGTGCAGCGCCTGCACGCCGCCAACGCCCTGGTGGCCGTGGCTGCCGACCTGCTGGCCCTGACCCTGCTGACACCGCCGGGCGAATTCGATGCCGACGTGGCCATCGGCAGCGCCCAGCGCTTTGGTGTACCGCTGGGCTTCGGTGGCCCGCACGCCGCCTACTTCGCCACCCGCGACGCCTTCAAGCGCGACATGCCGGGCCGCCTGGTCGGAGTGTCGATCGACCGCTTCGGCAAGACCGCCCTGCGCCTGGCCATGCAGACCCGCGAGCAACACATCCGCCGCGAAAAGGCCACCAGCAACATCTGCACCGCCCAGGTGCTGCTGGCCAACATCGCCAGCATGTACGCCGTGTACCACGGCCCGCAAGGCCTCAAGCGCATTGCCCAGCGCACCCACGCGCTGACCGCGATCCTTGCCGCCGGCCTGAAAACCCTGGGCATCGAGGTGCTGGGCGACACCGCCTTCGACACCCTGACCCTGGCCACCGGCAACGCCACCGCCAGCCTGCACGCCAAGGCCCGTGAGCAGCGCATCAACCTGCGCCAGATCGACGCCGGCTCGCTGGGCCTGTCGCTTGACGAAACCACCACCCAGGCCGATGTCGAGGCCCTGTGGCAAGTCTTCGCCAACGGCCAGGCACAACCTGACTTCGCCAGCCTGGCCGCCAGCACCGCCTCGCGCCTGCCAGCCGCCCTGCTGCGCCAGTCGGCGATCCTCGAGCACCCGGTGTTCAACCGCTACCACAGCGAAACCGAGCTGATGCGCTACCTGCGCCGCCTGGCCGACAAGGACCTGGCGCTGGACCGCAGCATGATCCCGCTGGGTTCGTGCACCATGAAGCTCAACGCCGCCAGCGAAATGATCCCGGTGACCTGGGCCGAATTCGGCAATCTGCACCCGTTCGCCCCGGCCGAGCAGAGCCAGGGCTACCTGCAGATGACCCAGGAGCTGGAAGCGATGCTGTGCGCCGCCACCGGCTACGACGCCGTGTCGCTGCAGCCCAACGCAGGCTCCCAGGGCGAGTACGCCGGCCTGCTGGCGATCCGCGCCTACCACCGCAGCCGCGGCGAAAGCCACCGCGACATCTGCCTGATCCCGTCCTCGGCCCACGGCACCAACCCTGCGACCGCGCACATGGCCGGCATGCGCGTGGTGGTCACCGCCTGTGACGCCCGCGGCAACGTCGATGTCGAGGACCTGCGGGCCAAGGCCATCGAACACCGCGAGCGCCTGGCCGCGATCATGATCACCTACCCGTCGACCCACGGCGTGTTCGAGGAAGCGATCGGCGAGATCTGCGCGATCATCCACGACAACGGCGGCCAGGTTTACATCGACGGCGCCAACATGAACGCCATGGTCGGCCTGTGCGCCCCGGGCAAGTTCGGCGGCGACGTGTCGCACCTGAACCTGCACAAGACCTTCTGCATCCCCCACGGCGGTGGCGGCCCGGGCGTCGGCCCGATCGGCGTCAAGTCGCACCTGGCGCCGTTCCTGCCGGGCCACGCCCAGCTGGAAAACCGCGAAGGCGCCGTGTGCGCCGCACCGTTCGGCAGCGCCAGCATCCTGCCGATCACCTGGATGTACATTCGCATGATGGGCGGTGCCGGGCTCAAGCGCGCTTCGCAGATGGCGATCCTCAACGCCAACTACATCGCCCGCCGCCTGGAAGAGCACTATCCTGTGCTGTACACCGGCGGCAATGGCCTGGTCGCCCACGAATGCATCCTCGACCTGCGCCCGCTCAAGGACACCAGTGGCATCAGCGTCGACGACGTGGCCAAGCGCCTGATCGACTTCGGCTTCCACGCCCCGACCATGTCCTTCCCGGTGGCGGGCACGCTGATGATCGAACCGACCGAAAGCGAGTCCAAGGAAGAACTCGACCGCTTCTGCGCGGCCATGATCCAGATCCGCGAAGAGATTCGCGCCGTGGAGAACGGCAGCCTGGACAAGGACGACAACCCGCTGAAGAACGCCCCGCACACTGCGGCCGAGCTGGTTGGCGAATGGGCCCATGGCTACAGCCGCGAGCAGGCGGTGTACCCACTGCCGAGCCTGGTGGAAAGCAAGTACTGGCCGCCGGTCGGGCGGGTCGACAACGTGTTTGGTGACCGCAACCTGGTCTGCGCCTGCCCGTCGATCGAGAGCTATCAGGACGCTTGAGGCGGCCTGTGAAAGGCTGGGGCTGCTGCGCAGCCCTTTCGCGACACAAGGCCGCTCCTACAGGGCGGTGCTTGTCCCTGCAGGAGCGGCCTTGTGTCGCGAAAGGGCCGCAAAGCGGCCCCCAGCGTCTTCAGGAGGAACCACCATGTCCCTGAGTGTCTTCGACCTGTTCAAGATCGGCATCGGCCCCTCCAGCTCCCACACGGTCGGCCCGATGCGCGCCGCTGCGCGCTTTGCCGAAGGCCTGCGGCGCGACGGCCTGTTGGCCAGCACCGCCAGCGTCAAGGCCGAGCTGTATGGCTCGCTGGGTGCCACCGGCAAGGGCCATGGCAGCGACAAGGCGGTATTGCTCGGCCTGGAAGGCGAGCACCCGGATACCGTCGACACCGAAGCCATCCCCGCCCGCCTGCAGGCGATCCGCGCCAGCGGCCAGCTGCACCTGCTCGGCGAGCACGCCATCGCCTTCGTTGAAAAACAGCACCTGGCGATGATCCGCAAGCCGCTGGCCTACCACCCCAATGGCATGATCTTCCGCGCCTTCGACAGCGCCGGCCTGCAGATCCGCAGCCGCGAGTACTACTCGGTGGGTGGCGGTTTCGTGGTCGATGAAGATGCCGCCGGCCACGACCGCATCGTCGAGGACAGCACGCCGCTCACCTACCCGTTCAAGACCGCCAAGGAGCTGCTCGGGCATTGCACCGCGCAACAGTTGTCGGTGAGCCAGGTGATGCTGGCCAACGAGGCCGCCTGGCGCCCGGAGGCCGAGACCCGCGCCGGCCTGCTGCGCATCTGGCAGGTGATGCAGGACTGCGTCCAGGCCGGTTACCGCCATGAAGGCATCCTGCCGGGCGGGCTGAAGGTCAAGCGCCGCGCCCCGGCGCTGTATCGCCAGCTCAGCCAGCACCCGGAAGCCAACCTGCGCGATGCACTGACGGTGCTCGACTGGGTCAACCTCTACGCGCTGGCGGTCAATGAAGAAAACGCCTACGGCGGGCGTGTGGTCACGGCGCCCACCAATGGCGCGGCCGGCATCGTCCCGGCAGTGCTGCACTACTACATGCGCTTCGTGCCGGGTGCCAGCGAGGATGGGGTGGTGCGCTTTCTGCTCACCGCTGCCGCGATCGGCATCCTGTACAAGGAAAACGCCTCGATCTCCGGGGCCGAGGTTGGCTGCCAGGGCGAGGTCGGAGTGGCCTGTTCGATGGCCGCCGGCGCCTTGTGCGAAGTGATGGGCGGCACCGTGCAGCAGGTCGAGAACGCCGCCGAGATCGGCATGGAACACAACCTCGGCCTGACCTGCGACCCGATCGGCGGGCTGGTGCAGGTGCCGTGCATCGAGCGCAACGCCATGGGCTCGGTGAAGGCCATCAACGCGGTGCGCATGGCCCTGCGCGGCGACGGGCAACACTTCGTGTCGCTCGACAAGGTGATCCGCACCATGCGCCAGACCGGCGCCGACATGAAAAGCAAATACAAGGAGACCGCCCGCGGCGGTCTGGCCGTCAACATCATCGAATGTTGACCCGACAATAAAACCAAGGAGTCCTTGATGTCCGAAACACTGCAAAAGACCCCGCTGCACGCCCTGCACCTGGAACTGGGCGCACGCATGGTGCCGTTCGCCGGCTTCGACATGCCGGTGCAGTACCCGCTGGGCGTGCTCAAGGAGCACCTGCACACCCGCGAACAAGCCGGCCTGTTCGACGTGTCGCACATGGGCCAGATCATCCTGCGCGGCAAGGACGCTGCCCAGGCCCTGGAAACCCTGGTGCCGGTGGACATCGTCGACCTGCCGGTGGGCATGCAGCGCTACGCCATGTTCACCAACGAGCAAGGCGGCATCCTTGACGACCTGATGGTCGCCAACCTGGGCGACGACACCCTGTTCCTGGTGGTCAACGCCGCCTGCAAGGACCAGGACCTGGCCCACCTGCAACGGCACATCGCCAGCCGCTGCGAAGTCCAGCCGCTGTTCGAACAGCGCGCCCTGCTCGCCCTGCAAGGCCCGGCTGCGGCCAAGGTGCTCGAGCGCCTGGCGCCGGAAGTGGCCGGCATGACCTTCATGCAGTTCCGTCCGGTCAGCCTGCTCGGCCAGGACTGCTTCATCAGCCGCTCGGGTTACACCGGCGAAGACGGGTACGAAATCTCGGTGCCGGTCGAAGCCGCCGAAGCCCTCGCCCGCCGCCTGCTGGCCGAACCCGAGGTGCAACCGATCGGCCTGGGTGCCCGCGACTCGCTGCGCCTGGAAGCCGGCCTGTGCCTGTACGGCCACGACATGGACACCAACACCACGCCGATCGAGGCCAGCCTGCTCTGGGCGATCTCCAAGGTACGCCGCGCCGACGGCGCCCGTGCCGGTGGCTTCCCCGGTGCCGAGGCGATCTTCGCCCAACAGCAACAGGGTGTGGCACGCAAGCGCGTCGGCTTGCTGCCCCAGGAACGCACCCCAGTGCGCGAAGGCGCCGAGATTGTCGATGCAACTGACAAAGTGGTCGGCAAAGTGTGCAGTGGCGGCTTCGGCCCGACACTCGGTGCACCGCTTGCGATGGGCTATGTCGATATCGAACATGGCGCAATCGATACACCGCTGTTTGCCAGGGTGCGCGGTAAGAAGGTGGCCCTGAAAGTCAGCAAAATGCCTTTTGTTCCGCAACGTTACTATCGCGGTTGAAGGCACCGTGTGAGGTTATCTGGCAGGTTCGCGATATTCGATTTCGAACCTGCCCAATAACTTTTGAACACGGCGCCAGGCCAGGCTGCATGCCGTTTCCAACAAACTGTTCGGTCACTGGAAAAAGCCTGATTTTCCAGACGACCAAGGGCTTGTTTTTTTCGCGGGAGTTGGCGTAGAGTCACTTCACTGTGTTTGCATGGGTCGCAACAGTTCGTGACCTGGGCCAGTAGCCGCAATCTGCTACAACCCGTTCGACGTCTCTTACTTTCCTGCAACCCAGCCCAGTACTCTTTCACTCTTATATAACGTGAAAGAAACTGTCATTAAAATTCAAGCTTCATAGGAAATAAGACAATGGCTGAGCGTCAGAACGGTACCGTCAAGTGGTTCAATGACGAAAAAGGTTACGGTTTCATCACCCCAGAAAGCGGTGCTGATCTGTTCGTGCACTTCCGCGCCATCGAAGGCAACGGTTTCAAGAGCCTGAAAGAAGGCCAGAAAGTCACCTTCGAAGCAGTCCAGGGCCAGAAAGGCATGCAGGCTGACAAGGTTCAGGTCCTCGGCTAAGCCGCTCGAGACTTCGAAAGAAAGCCCCTGCCCAGTGCAGGGGCTTTTTTTTGCCCGTAGAATACCGGCTTCGCCATTCGGAGCCGTTTTGCATGTCCAAGCCTCTGCTCTCACCCCAGGGTGATTTCCCACCGGTCGGCCTTGGCCGGCGTCTGGCGGCGATGTTCTATGACTTCTTGCTGTGCACGGCGCTGCTGATCGTCACTGCCGGTGCCTACAAGATGATCCAGATGGCGATCATCGGCGAAGCCCGCATGCGCGAGCTGACCGAAGCCGGCGCGCTGGACGGCGACCCGCTGCTTTCCACGGTCTTGTTGTTCGTGCTGTTCGGCTTCTTTGCCAAGTTCTGGACCCATGGCGGGCAGACGCTGGGCATGCAGGTGTGGGGCGTGCGGGTGCAGAACGCCGATGGCAGCGCCATCAGCCTGTGGCAGGCGCTGCTGCGTTTCGTGGTCTCGATCGCCTCGTGGCTGTGCCTGGGGCTGGGCTTCTTCTGGTCGTTGATCGACAAGCGCCAGCGCGGCTGGCATGACATCTATTCGCAAACCCAGCTGGTGCGGGTGCCCAAGCGCAATAAATAGCCGTAAGCAGCTGCCCATGAAAAAGCCGACCCTGAGGTCGGCTTTTTCATTGCAGCCAGGCCATCATCCCGCCCGGCGCAGCAACCACACCCCGGCCAGGGCACAGACCCCCGCAGGAATCACCACCGCCAACAGCGGCGGGAAGCCGAACACCTGGCTCGAAGGGCCCAGCAGGTCGCCGGCGATGCGGAACACGAAGCCCACCAGCACCCCGGTGAACACCCGCTGGCCGAGGGTTACCGAACGCAGCGGCCCGAAGATGAAGGAAATCGCCATCAGCACCAGCGCCGCCGTCACCATCGGCTGCAGCACCTTGGTCCAGAACGCCAGCCAATAGCGGGAGTTGTTCAAGCCCTGGTCGGACAGGTAGTGGATGTAGTCCCACAGCCCGCTGATGGACAGCGACTCCGGCGCCAGGATCACCGTGTTCAGCAGCTCTGGCGTGACCGACACGTCCCAGCGCTCCTCGGGGGCCTTGACCACTTCGGTATGGTCGCCACGGAAGTAGGTGGTGCTGACGTCGCTGAGCAGCCAGTGGTCCTGGTTGTACTGGGCACGGCGGGCGAAGCTGGAGGTGACGATCTTGCGATCGCTGTCGAAGCGGTAGCGGGTCACCCCCAGCAGCAGGCCATTGGGCTGCACGGCGTTGATGTGCACGAACTCCTCGCCCTGGCGGTGCCACATGCCGCGCTTGGAGCTCTGCGCCTCACCACCGCCCTGGGCCAGGGAACGGTCGGCCTGGGCCTTGTTCTCGGTGACCGGGGCGACGTATTCGCCGATCAGCACGCCGACCAGCATCAGCACCAGCATCGGCTTCATCACCGCCCAGACGATACGCCCGATGGACACACCGGCGGCGCGCATGATGGTCAGCTCGCTGTTGCTGGCCAGGCTGCCCAGGCCGATCAGGCAGCCGATCAGCGCGGCCATCGGCAGCATGTCGTACAGGCGCCGCGGTGCGGTCAGCAGCACGAAGCTGCCGGCGTCCATCACGGTGTAGGTATCGCTCAGGTCGCTCATCTCATCGATGAAGGCGAACAGCGAAGCCAGGCCGAGGATGATCCCCAGCACGGCGAGGATGGCCAGCAGCACGCTCTGGCCGATGTAGCGATCGAGCTTAGCCACGGGCCACCTCCGCACGACGCGCAGCCATCTTCAGGCGCAGCGGTTCCCAGTACATCAGGCCAAGGCCTATCAACAGGAACAGGGCGTGCACCCACCACAGCCCCAGGGCGATCGGCAACTTGCCCTTTTCCAGGGCGCCGCGAGCGGAAATCAGCATTGTCAGGTAGGCCATGTACAAAAGAATCGCCGGCAACAGCTTGAGGAAGCGGCCTTGGCGCGGGTTGACCCTGGCCAGCGGCACCGCCAGCAGGGTCACGACGAATACCAGGATCGGCAGCGAGATACGCCATTGCAGCTCGGCACGCTCGCGCAGGCCGCCACTGCCGAACAGCTCGGAGGTCGGGATCGCTTCGCGTTCGGTCACTTCCTCGCTGACTTCAGGCTTGGGCAGCAGCACGCCGTAGGTGTCGTACTTGATGGCGCGGTAGTCGGCCTGGCCGGGGTTGCCGTCGTAGCGGTAGCCGTTTTGCAGGACCAGGTAGCGGTTGCCGTCGGCCTGCACTTCCTGGTGGCCTTTTTCGGCGACCAGCACCGAAGGTGCGCGGTCCTTGGTCTTGTCCTGGTTGAAGCGCTTCTCGGAGATGAACACCCCGGCAAGGTTGCTGCGGTCATCGGACAGCTCTTCGGTGTAGGTCACCCGCGAGCCATCGCGCAGGGTCTGGAAGCGCCCGGGCACCAGGGTGTCGAACTCGGTCAGGGCGTCCTGCTGGCTGATGATCTGCTGCACCTGGGCCACGCCCAGCGGTGCCAGGCTCAGGCTCAGCCAGGCGACCAGCAGGGCGACCAGCGCAGCCGGTGCCATGGTCAGGCCGAGCAGGCGCTGCTGGCTCATGCCGGTGGCCGACAGCACGGTCATTTCGCTTTCCAGGTACAAGCGGCCGTAGGCCAGCAGGATGCCGAGGAACAGCCCCAGCGGCAGGATCAGTTGCAAGAAGCCCGGCAGGCGGAAACCCATGATCAGAAACAGCACGCTCGGGTCGAGCACGCCCTGGGCCGCCTGGGCCAGGTACTTGATGAAGCGCCCGCTCATGATGATCACCAGCAGCACGGCGCTGACGGCGCTCAAGGTCAACAGGACCTCGCGGGACAGATAACGAAAGACGATCAAGCCAGACACTCCTGGGTTGTCAGGGGCGGATTGCCAAACAAAGGCTTACGACAGCCAAGACCAATGCCGGTTCGCCGGGGGCGAACCTCCATGTAAAGTGCGCGCATTATCCTGTGATTGGCCGCGCCTGTCACTTGGCCGCGCATGAAGGTGGACAACGGGGTTGTCAGCACGCTTGCCAGAGGCTCAAACTGGCAGCTTTTCCACTGGTCCGCGAGCACGCGGCCAGGCCCGTCCAGAGCGCGAGACATCCAAGCGCCAACTGCATCGATCATTCGGGGACCCTGACATGGAACTGGTTGTAAAAAGCGTAGCCGCTGCATCCGTAAAAACCGCCACATTGGTTGTCCCGGTGGGTGAAGGCCGCAAGCTCGGCGCCGTTGCCAAGGCCGTCGACCAGGCTTGCGAAGGCGCCATCAGCGCCGTGCTCAAGCGCGGCGACCTGGCCGGCAAGCCTGGCCAGACCCTGCTGCTGCAAAGCCTGCCGGGCCTGAAGGCCGAGCGCGTGCTGCTGGTCGGCGCCGGCAAGGACGACGCCCTCGGCGATCGCACCTTCCGCAAGC
The DNA here is from genome assembly GCF_044745345.1 of Pseudomonas sp. NPDC087029. Lineage (NCBI taxonomy): Bacteria > Pseudomonadati > Pseudomonadota > Gammaproteobacteria > Pseudomonadales > Pseudomonadaceae > Pseudomonas > Pseudomonas sp. NPDC087029. Next base: position 477,395 of record NZ_JBIVAB010000003.1, read on the forward strand.
TGGTCGCCAGCGTGGCCGGTGTGCTCAAGGGCCTGAACGGCAGTGACGCGGTGCTGGCGCTGGACGATATCGCGGTCAGCAACCGTGATGGCCACTACGGCAAGTACCGCCTGCTGGCCGAGACCCTGCTGGACGGCGAATATGTGTTCGACCGCTTCAAGAGCCAGAAGGCCGAGCCTCGCGCACTGAAGAAAGTCACCCTGCTGGCCGACAAGGCCGGCCAGGCCGAGGTCGAGCGCGCCGTCAAGCACGCCAGCGCCATCGCCACCGGCATGGCCTTCACCCGCGACCTGGGCAACCTGCCGCCAAACCTGTGCCACCCGAGCTTCCTGGCCGAGCAGGCCAAGGACCTGGGCAAGGCGCACAAGGGCCTGAAAGTCGACGTGCTGGACGAGAAGAAGATCAAGGACCTGGGCATGGGCGCGTTCTACGCCGTGGGCCAGGGCAGCGACCAGCCGCCACGCCTGATCGTGCTGAATTACCAGGGCGCCAAGAAGGCTGACAAGCCGTTCGTGCTGGTGGGCAAGGGCATCACCTTCGACACTGGCGGCATCAGCCTGAAGCCAGGCGCCGGCATGGACGAGATGAAATACGACATGTGCGGCGCCGCCAGCGTGTTCGGCACCCTGCGCGCCGTGCTCGAGCTGCAACTGCCGATCAACCTGGTGTGCCTGCTGGCCTGCGCCGAGAACATGCCCAGCGGCGGCGCCACTCGCCCAGGCGACATCGTCACCACCATGAGCGGGCAGACCGTGGAAATCCTCAACACCGACGCCGAAGGCCGCCTGGTGCTGTGCGACACCCTGACCTACGCCGAGCGCTTCAAGCCGCAAGCGGTGATCGACATCGCCACCCTGACCGGTGCCTGCATCGTCGCCCTGGGCAGCCACACCTCGGGCCTGATGGGCAACAACGATGCACTGGTCAACCAGCTGCTGGACGCCGGCAAGCGCGCCGACGACCGCGCCTGGCAGCTGCCGCTGTTCGATGAGTACCAGGAGCAGCTGGACAGCCCGTTCGCCGACATGGGCAACATCGGTGGGCCAAAGGCCGGCACCATCACCGCGGGCTGCTTCCTGTCGCGCTTCGCCAAGGCCTATGACTGGGCGCACCTGGACATCGCCGGCACCGCCTGGATCAGCGGCGGCAAGGACAAGGGCGCCACCGGCCGCCCCGTGCCGATGCTGACCCAGTACCTGCTGGACCGCGCCGGCGCCTGATGGCGCAAGACCGGTGGCGCCTGAACGCGCCACCGGTCGGCAGACACCACCATGAGCCAAGTCGATTTCTACATCCTGCCCACCGACTCGCTGTCGGCGCGGCTGGATTTCGCCTGCAAGCTGTGCGAGAAGGCCTGGCGCCTCGGCCACCGGGTCTACCTGCACTGCCAGGACGCCGAACAGCGCCAGGCGCTGGACCTGCGCCTGTGGCACTTCAAGGGCGAGGCCTTCGTCCCCCACGACCTGGCCGAGGCCCATGCCGATGCCGCCGTGGCCCTGGGCCTGGGCGCCGATGCCGGTGAACACCGCGACCTGCTGATCAACCTGGGTGCCGATGTGCCCGCGTTCGTCGGCCAGTTCCAGCGGGTTGCCGAGATCGTGGTCGAGGAGCCAGGCATCCGCCAGTCGGCCCGTGAACGATTCCGTTTCTACCGCGAACAGGGCTATGCTCTGCAAGACCACCGCTTACAGCGACTTTAATGACGATGGACAAGCCCTCCGCCCTACCCGATTCCGCCCATCTGCTCGACGACCTGGAGTCGATTCGCCAACTGCTGGGTGATGCCGACCTGCAGCCGCCGTTGTTGACCGAGACGGTCGAGCAGATTCCACTGCTGCTGGACACCCCCGCCGGCAATGCCGCGCCGGCGCCTGAGCCGCTCAAGGCCGAGCCCGAGCCCGAAGACGACCCGCAGACCCGCCGCCAGGACACTTTGCTGCACCTGGAGGCCGAACTGCGCGCGGCGGCGCAGCTGATCATGCAGGACGTGATCAACGACTTCACCCCGCATATCGAGACCGAGATCAAGCGCCGCCTGGATGCGCGCATCGAGCGGTTGATCCAGCGCTCCGAATAAGCCCTGAGGGCCTCATCGCCGGCAAGCCGGCTCCCACAGGTAAAGCACCAGCCTCCAGCGCAATGGTGAACCTGTGGGAGCCGGCTTGCCGGCGATGGGGCCCTGGCAGGCAACTCGAGTACAGCTGTCGCCTGCGGCCCCCACCTTGGTTATACTTCCCGGCTTTCCCGAATTAATGCCATAGGGTCCCGCCGCGCATGGATAAGACCTACCAGCCGCACGCCATCGAAACTTCCTGGTACAACACCTGGGAGTCCGAGAACTATTTCGCCCCGCAAGGTGCAGGTGAGTCCTACACCATCATGATCCCGCCACCGAACGTGACGGGCAGCCTGCACATGGGCCACGGTTTCAACAACGCGATCATGGACGCCCTGATCCGTTTCCGCCGCATGCAGGGCCGCAACACCCTGTGGCAGCCGGGTACCGACCACGCCGGTATCGCCACCCAGATGCTGGTCGAGCGCCAGCTCGAAGCCAAGGGCCAGAACCGCCACGACCTGGGCCGCGAAGCCTTCCTCGACAAGGTCTGGGAATGGAAAGAGCAGTCCGGTGGCAACATCAGCCGGCAGATCCGCCGCCTGGGCTCGTCGGTCGACTGGAGCCGCGAGCGCTTCACCATGGACGATGGCCTGTCCGAAGCGGTCAAGGAAGCCTTCGTGCGCCTGCACGAAGATGGCCTGATCTACCGCGGCAAGCGCCTGGTCAACTGGGACACCAAGCTGCACACGGCAATCTCCGACCTCGAAGTGGAAAACCACGACGAGAAAGGCCACCTGTGGAACCTGCGCTACCCGCTGGCCGACGGCGCCAAGACCGCCGAAGGCAAGGACTACCTGGTCGTCGCCACCACCCGCCCGGAAACCCTGCTGGGTGACGCCGCGGTCGCGGTCAACCCGACCGACGAGCGCTACCAGGCGCTGATCGGCAAGTTCGTGGTACTGCCGCTGGTCGGCCGTCGCATCCCGATCGTCGCCGACGACTACTGCGACCCGGAATTTGGCACCGGCTGCGTGAAGATCACCCCGGCCCACGACTTCAACGACTATGAAGTCGGCAAACGCCACAACCTGCCGCTGCTCAACATCTTCGACAAGAACGCCCTGGTGCTGCCCGCCGCCCAGGCCTTCAACCTCGACGGCAGCGTCAACGAGCAGGTCGACACCAGCCTGCCTGCCCAGTACGCCGGCCTCGACCGCTTCGTCGCGCGCAAGCAGATCGTGGCCGACCTGGATGCCCAGGGCCTGTTGGTCAGCATCGATGACCACGCGCTGAAGGTACCCAAGGGCGACCGCTCCGGCACCGTCATCGAGCCGTGGCTGACCGACCAGTGGTACGTCTCCACCAAGCCGCTGGCCGAGCCTGCGATCGCTGCCGTGGAAGACGGCCGCATCCAGTTCGTGCCCAAGCAGTACGAGAACATGTACTTCTCCTGGATGCGTGACATCCAGGACTGGTGCATCAGCCGCCAGCTGTGGTGGGGCCACCGCATTCCGGCCTGGTACGACGAGGCCGGCCAGGTCTATGTCGGCCGTGACGAGCAAGAAGTCCGCGCCAAGCACAACCTGGGCGCCGACGTGGCCCTGCGCCAGGACGACGACGTGCTCGACACCTGGTTCAGTTCGGGCCTGTGGACCTTCTCCACCCTGGGCTGGCCACAGCAGACCGAGTTCCTCAAGACCTTCCACTCCACCGACGTGCTGGTCACCGGTTTCGACATCATCTTCTTCTGGGTTGCGCGCATGATCATGCTGACCATGCACCTGATCAAGAACGAGGATGGCACCCCGCAGGTGCCGTTCAAGACCGTGTACGTGCACGGCCTGGTGCGCGATGGCCAGGGCCAGAAGATGTCCAAGTCCAAGGGCAACGTCCTTGACCCGCTGGACATCGTCGACGGCATCACCCTCGACGCCCTGCTGGAAAAACGCACCAGCGGCATGATGCAGCCCAAGCTTGCCGAGAAGATCGCCAAGCAGACCAAGGCCGAGTTCCCCGAAGGCATCGCCAGCTACGGCACCGACGCCCTGCGCTTCACCTTCTGCTCGCTGGCCTCCACCGGCCGCGACATCAAGTTCGACATGGGCCGCGTCGAAGGCTACCGCAACTTCTGCAACAAGATCTGGAACGCCGCCCGCTACGTGCTGGACAAGGGCGAGGACTGCGGCCAGAACGGCGAGGCCTACGAGCTGTCGCTGGCCGACCGCTGGATCATCTCGCAGCTGCAGCGCACCGAAGCCGAAGTGACCCGCCAGCTCGAGCAGTTCCGCTTCGACCTGGCCAGCCAGGCCCTGTACGAGTTCATCTGGAACCAGTACTGCGACTGGTACCTGGAGCTGTCCAAGCCGGTACTGTGGGACGAAAACGCCCCGGTCGAACGCGCCCGTGGCACCCGTCGCACCCTGGTGCGCGTGCTGGAAGTGGCGCTGCGCCTGGCGCACCCGTTCATGCCGTTCATCACCGAAGAGATCTGGCAGCGCATCGCGCCGCTGGCGGGCATCGATGGCAAGACCATCATGCTGCAGCCGTGGCCGGTGGCCAACGAAGCCCGTATCGACGTGGCGGCCGAAGGCGATATCGAATGGCTGCAACAGCTGATGGTCGGCCTGCGCAACATCCGCGCCGAGATGAACATCGGCCCAGGCAAGCCGCTGCCGCTGTTCCTCAAGAACGCCAATGCCGACGACCAGCGTCGCCTGCAGGAGAACGAGGCGCTGCTCAAGAAGCTGGCCAAGGTCGAATCGTTCACCGTGCTCGGCGATGCCGACGAAGCCCCGCTGTCGGCTACCGCACTGGTGGGCGACCTGCAGGTGCTGGTGCCGATGGCTGGCCTGATCGACAAGGATGCCGAGCTTGCGCGCCTGAACAAGGAAATCCAGCGTTTGCAAGGTGAAGTGCAGCGTGTGGGCGGCAAGCTGTCCAACGCCGCCTTCGTCGACAAGGCGCCGCCTGCGGTGATCGAGAAGGAACGCGCCAAGCTGGCCGAGTCCGAGCAGGCCCTGGCCAACTTCACCGAGCAGCATGCGCGGATTGCTGCGCTGTAACTTAGCGTGAAGCCATAGCAGCCCATCGCCGGCAAGCCGGCTCCCACACGTACAGCGCTGTACAGGTGGGAGCCGGCTTGCCGGCGATGCTATTTCAGGACCTCAGCATGACCGAGAAACCCACCCTGCACCCGCGCAACCGCCACCAGGGCCGCTACGACTTCCCCAGCCTGATCAAGGCCCACCCGGACCTGGCCCGCTTCACCCTCACCAACCCCCACGGCAAACCCAGCATCGACTTCGCCAACCCCGAAGCCGTGCGGGTGTTCAACCGCGCCTTGCTCAAGGCCCAGTACGGCATCCAGCACTGGGACATCCCTGCCGACTACCTGTGCCCGCCAATACCCGGCCGCGCCGACTACATCCATGTGGCCGCCGACCTGTTGGCCGAGGACAATGCCGGCGAAGTGCCCAGGGGCGCCCAGGTGCGCGCCCTGGACATTGGCGTGGGCGCCAACTGCATCTACCCGCTGCTGGGCCACAGCGACTACCGCTGGCGCTTCCTGGGCAGCGACATCGACCCCGTGGCCCTGGCCTCGGCCAAGGCCATCGTGCAGGCCAACGGCCTGAACAAGGGCATCGCCCTGCGCCTGCAAGGCCAGCGCAAGTACATACTCGACGGCCTGCTGCAGGCCGACGAGCGCTTCGACCTGACCCTGTGCAACCCGCCCTTCCACGCCTCACGCGAAGAAGCCACCCGTGGCAGCCAGCGCAAGTGGAAGAACCTGGGCAAGCAGGACCCCAAGCGCAAGCTGCCGGTGCTCAACTTCGGCGGGCAGAACAACGAGCTGTGGTGCGAGGGCGGCGAGATTCGCTTCGTCAGCCAACTGGTCGGCGAAAGCGTGCAGTACGCGCAACAGGTGCTGTGGTTCACCAGCCTGGTGTCCAAGGCCAGCAACCTGCCGGGTATCGAAGCGGCGCTGAGCAAGGCCGGCGTCAAGGCGCGGCGCATCGTCGAGATGGGCCAGGGGCAGAAGCAGAGCCGCATGGTCGCCTGGAGCTTCCATGACGACGACGCACGCCAGGCCTGGAACGCCCGGCGCAAATCACAGGCATGAAAAAACCGCGCCCGGGCAAGCCGGGCGCGGTTTTGTCAACGCATCAACAATTACTTGTTGACGGCGTCGGTCAGGCCTTTGGCCGGAACGAACTTGACGACTTTCTTGGCAGCGATTTCGATGGCAGCGCCAGTCGAAGGGTTGCGGCCGGTACGGGCAGGACGCTCGGAGACTTTCAGCTTGCCAATGCCTGGCAGGGTGATTTCAGCGCCGTTTTCCAGTTGGTCGGCAACGATCTGGCCCAGTTGCTCCAGCGCGTTGCGAGCGGTGGTTTTCGGCGCGTCGATGGCTTCGGCGATGTCGGCAATCAGTTGGTCTTTGGTCAATGCCATGGTGGTGTTCCTTCCCTATCTAATTCAGTGGTTATGCAGCGTTCTACGACGTTATCGGGCCAGCCCCGGAATACTGGAGGGCCGCGCCAATCGCGAATGTAGATACGCAAATCGGCGTTTGGTTCGACACGGCGTAAGCTCGCTGCCAGCAATGCGCCACCCGAGGTGCGCAAGACCGCGCAAAGCTACCACAGGAATGCAGAAATATCCGCTGCCCAGGTGGTTTTTATGCAGGTTTTTCGGGGGTTTTAGCCGAAATCGCACAAAATTGAACAAAAAACGAACAACCGGCATTTCTGCCAACATCCGGCCACTGCAGCGCCTGTGACCTGGGGTAAACTGGACGACTTTTGCAGCGCGGCCCCTGACCGCCCCAGACTCGCCGAGACCTCCATGCCAATCCGTCACTGCATCGTCCACCTGATCGACAAGAAGCCCGATGGCAGCCCCGCCGTGCTCCATGCACGGGACACGGAGCTTGCAGCGTCGGACGCCATCGAGAACCTGCTGGCCGACCTCAACGACAGCTACAACGCCAAACAGGGCAAGGCCTGGGGCTTCTTCCACGGCGAGTCTGGCGCCTACCCGCTCAGCGGCTGGCTCAAGCAGTACCTGGAAGACGAAAAGGACTTTGCCGCCTTCAGCCGGGTGGCTGTCGAGCACCTGCAAAAGCTGATGGAAGAATCCAACCTGTCCACCGGCGGCCACATCCTCTTCGCCCATTACCAGCAAGGCATGACCGACTACCTGGCGATCGCCCTGCTGCACCACAGCGAAGGCGTGGCAGTGAACGCCGAGCTGGATGTGACGCCGTCACGCCACCTGGACCTGGGCCAGTTGCACCTGGCGGCGCGCATCAACCTGTCGGAGTGGAAGAACAACCACAACTCCAAGCAGTACATCTCGTTCATCAAGGGCAAGAACGGCAAGAAGGTGTCGGACTATTTCCGCGACTTCATTGGCTGCCAGGAAGGCGTCGACGGCCCGGGCGAGACCCGCACCCTGCTCAAGGCCTTCAGCGACTTCGTCGAAAGCGAAGACCTGCCAGAAGAATCCGCCCGCGAAAAGACCCAGACCCTGGTCGACTACGCCACCACCCAGACCAAGCTGGGCGAACCGGTGACCCTGGAAGAGCTGTCGAGCCTGATCGACGAAGACCGCCCCAAGGCGTTCTACGACCACATCCGCAACAAGGACTATGGCCTGTCGCCCGAGATCCCGGCAGACAAACGCACCCTGAACCAGTTCCGCCGCTTCACCGGGCGCGCCGAAGGCCTGTCGATCAGCTTCGAGGCGCACCTGCTGGGTGACAAGGTGGAATACGACGAGGTGGCCGGCACCCTGATCATCAAGGGGCTGCCGACGCAGCTGGTGGATCAGCTCAAGCGCCGCAAGGACTGAGCAACTGCCCGCCATAGGAGGCCACCAGCGCCTCCTTGGCCGACTTGCGCAGGCGTTTTACCAGGCGCTCCTGGCGCAGCGCCTCGCCCTTGTCCGGCCATTGCTCGACATACACCAGCGCCTGCGCCGGGCTGGTCTTGAAGTAACGGGCGCCCTGCCCCTTCTGATGCGCGGCGAAGCGCCGCTGCGGGTCATCGCTGATGCCGCAGTACAGCGAACCATTGGCAGCCCTTACCAGGTAGACATACCAGGGCTTGCTGACCGGGGTCGTGGATACATCGCTCGCCATCTTTTCTTCGCAACCGCTCAATTCGCCTGCTGGAAGGCACGCAGCCCTTTGTACGCCTGCTGGCGCACCTTGTTCTGCAGCATCGGCGTCCAACCCAGCAGCACACCCGGCATGCCCAGCGCCTGCCGCGACCAGCGCCACAGGTCGAAGCTGTCGTCATGCTGGCAGATCAGGCCGTCGCGAATGACGAAGCGCGCCTGGATATCGTTGATGACCACGCGGCCGGTCTGGCTGAACAGGTAGGTGGCCACCCAATGGGCACAGCCGCTGCCGGCGTCGGCGCGCACCTGGTCGAAGGTCAGGGAGAAATCCTTGGCCCGGGTGGTGAGCATGCGCCACATGTCGCCGGCATCACGCCCGCGCAAGGTGCCGAAGACCGGGTCGCTGAAAACGATATCGTCGCTGTAGCAGGCCACCATGGCTTCGGCGTCCAGGCGCTGGAACGCCTGGTAGAAGCGGGTGATCAGGTCACGGTTGGCGTCGCTCATGGGGCGGGGCCCTCCTGGCAGTCGAAAGCAGCACGATAATCTGCCGCGCCCGTGTATGCCAGTACCGCCGCCATCGCTGGCAAGCCAGCAGCCCTCAAGGCCTGCGCTGTACCTGTGGGAGCCGGCTTGCCGGCGATAGGGCCGGTGAATGCTCAGAGCTTCTCGCTGGTCACCTGCACGTGCAGCGCCCGCCCGGCCCCAAGCCCGAACACGATGGCGCCGATACCCAGCACGGCGAAGATCCAGCCCACGGCCGCCCAGCCGCCGGTGATATCGTGCACCAGGCCCACCGCGAACGGCCCCATGGACGCCAGCGTATAGCCCACCCCTTGGGCCATGCTCGACAGGTTGGCCGCCACGTGGGCGTCCTTCGAGCGCAGCACGATCAGCGTCAGCGCCAGGGCGAAGGTGCCGCCCTGCCCCAGCCCGAGCAGCACGGCCCAGCCCCAGAGTCCGTCGATGGGGGCGTATAGGCAACCGAACAGGCCCGCCAGGGTCACCAGCATCACGATCACGATGGCCAGGCGCTGGTCCTTGCCCCGGGTCGCCAGCCAGGGTGCACCGAGCGAGCTGATCAACTGCACGATCACCGAGCCGGACAGCACCAGCCCAGCCTCGGTCGGGCTCAAGCCACGGCCGATCAGAATGGACGGCAACCAGCCGAACACGATGTACGCCAGCGAGGACTGCAAGCCCATGTACAGGGTGACCTGCCAGGCCAGCGGGTCACGCCACAGCCCGCGCACCCGGTAGGCCACCTTGTGCAGGCCGTGGCCCTGGCGCGCCTGGGGCAACCAGACCAGCATCGCCAGCAGCGCCGGAATCATCCAGAAACCCAGGCCCAAGGCCCAGCTGCCGTCGAAGTGCTGGCTCAGCGGCACCGTGGCCCCTGCCGCCATGGCGGCGCCCAAGCACAGGGCCATGGTGTAGACGCCGGTCAAGGTCCCGGCATGCTGCGGGAAATCACGCTTGACGATACCCGGCAGCAACACCCCGATGATGCCGATGCTGGCGCCCGCCAGCAGGCTGCCCACGAACACCCCGACCGCCCCCAGCGCACTGCGCACCAGGATGCCCAGCGCCAGAGTCAGCAGGATGCCGAGGATCACCCGCTCGCTGCCAAAGCGCCGCGCCAGGATCGGCGCCAGTGGCGCGAAAAGCCCCAGGCACAGTACAGGCAGCGTGGTCAGCAGGCCGGCTTGCGATGCATTCAGGCCCAGGCCTTCGGACACCTGGCCAAGCACCGGGGCCATGCTCGACAGCGCGGGGCGCAGGTTCAGCGCCACCAGCACCAGCCCCAGCAGCAGCAACCACGGCCGCTGCAGCACCACAGGCTGTTGCTGTACCTGCGCGTCGTAGGCTTCGGCATCGATCAGCAGTTCATCGAGCTCGCGCTCGCGGGTCATTGGTTCAGCCATGGGCTTCTCGTGGTCAGGATTCGATGAGGGTGCGGCTCAGGCGCTTGGCCTGCTGCGCATCGCGTTGTTCGATGGCGGCGAGGATCTGCCCGTGCAGGTCGAAGGTCGCCTGGCAGCGTGGCACGGTGGTCATGTTGTGCTGCAGCGCCGCCCCCACTACACCGGAGAAATACCGGTACAGCTCGCTCAAGGCCGGGTTGTGCGCGGCATCGATCAGGCGCTGGTGAAACACCAGGTCGCAGCTGACGTAGGCATTGATATCGCCATGAAAGTGCCCCGCGCTGGCCTGCAGCGCTTCGCGCAGGCCCTGCAGGTCTGCTTCGGTGCGCCGCAGCGCCGCCAGGCCGATGGCCTCGCTTTCGAGGATGTGCCGGGTCTCCCGTGCCTGCTCCGGCGTGCAGCGCGACATTGCCAGCACCGCCTGCAGCGGGTCCTGGCAGGTGCGCAGGTAACTGCCGTCGCCCTGGCGGATTTCCACCAGGCCGCTGAATGCCAATACCCGCATGGCTTCGCGCACGGTATTGCGGCTGATGCCCATTTCCACGGCCAGCACCGGCTCGGTGGGCAGGCGTTCACCCACTTGCCAGTCGCCCTGAAGAATGCGCTCGCGCATACGTTCCACGGCGAGCTCGACCAAGGAACGCCTTGGCAATTCGCTGCTCATGATACTCAACCAATCATCCGATGAATTTTCGGAGCTTACTGCAACCCCGAATACCAGGCAACAGAACTGGAAAGCATCGGGGCCGCAAAGCGGCCCCGACCTCGATCAACCCAAGGCGTCGATCAGTGCCTGGTTCATCTCTGGCGTACCAATGGTGATACGCAGGAACTGGGCGATGCGCTGCTGCTTGAAGTGACGCACGATCACCCCTTGCTCACGCAGGCGCGCCGCCAGTTGAGCGGCATCTTGCTGCGGGTGGCGGGCGAAGATGAAGTTGGCGGCCGATGGCAACACCTCGAACCCCTTGGCGACGAGCTGTTCGACCAGGGCCTCGCGGCTCTCGATCACCTTGCGGCAGGTGTCCGCGAAGTACGCCTGGTCTTCGAAGGCTGCAGCTGCGCCGACGATCGCCATGCGGTCCAGCGGGTAGGAGTTGAAGCTGTTCTTGATCCGCTCCAGCGCCTCGATCAGGTCCGGGTGGCCGACTGCCAGGCCGACGCGCAAACCGGCCAGCGAGCGCGATTTGGACAGGGTCTGGGTCACCAGCAGGTTGTCATAACGCCCTACCAGGCTGATCGCCGTTTCGCCGCCAAAGTCGATGTAGGCCTCGTCCACCACCACCACCGAGCCCGGGTTGGCCTGCAGCATCTGCTCGATCGCCTGCAGCGGCAACAGGCAGCCGGTCGGCGCGTTGGGGTTGGGGAAGATGATGCCGGCGTTGGGCTTGCTGTAGTCCTGCACGCGGATCTGGAACTGCTCGTCCAGCGGCACCTGTTCGAACGGGATGCCGTACAGGCCGCAGTACACCGGGTAGAAGCTGTAGCTGACATCCGGGAACAGCAGCGGGCCGCCGTGCTGGAACAGGCCGTGGAAGATGTGCGCCAGCACCTCGTCCGAGCCGTTGCCGACGAATACCTGGGCCGGGGTTACAGCGTAGTACTCGGCCACCGCCTGCTTGAGCCGGTCGCTGTTCGGGTCCGGGTACAGGCGCAGGTTGTCGTTGAGCTCACCGCGCATGGCTTCCAGCGCCTTGGGCGACGGGCCATAGGGGTTCTCGTTGGTGTTCAGCTTGACCAGCCGCGCCAGCTTGGGCTGCTCGCCCGGCACGTAAGGCACCAGGTCCTTGACGAAGGGGCTCCAGAATCGACTCATGTTCAGTTCCCCTTGCCTTGGGTCAGGATACGGAATTCGGCGCTGCGGGCGTGGGCCGTCAGCGATTCGCCACGGGCCAGTACCGAGGCGGTGTGGCCGAGCTCGGAGGCACCTGCTTCGGAGCAGAAGATGATCGACGACCGCTTCTGGAAGTCATACACGCCCAGCGGCGACGAGAACCGCGCGGTGCCGGAGGTCGGCAGCACGTGGTTGGGGCCTGCACAGTAGTCGCCCAGCGCCTCGCTGGTGTGGCGGCCCATGAAGATCGCGCCGGCGTGGCGGATCTGCGGCAGCCAGGCCTGTGGGTCGGCGACCGACAGCTCCAGGTGCTCGGGGGCGATGCGGTTGGCCACTTCCATGGCCTGCTGCATGTCGCGCACCTGGATCAGCGCACCACGGCCGTTGATGGATTTCTCGATGATCTCGGCGCGCTCCATGGTTGGCAGCAGCTTGTCGATGCTGGCGGCAACGCGGTCGAGGAACGCGGCATCGGGGCTGACCAGGATGGCCTGGGCGTCTTCATCGTGCTCGGCCTGGGAGAACAGGTCCATGGCGATCCAGTCCGGGTCGGTCTGGCCGTCGCACACCACGAGGATTTCCGAAGGGCCGGCGATCATGTCGATGCCGACCTGGCCGAACACGTGGCGCTTGGCGGTGGCCACGTAGATGTTGCCGGGGCCGACGATCTTGTCCACCTGCGGCACGCTCTCGGTGCCGTAGGCCAGCGCCGCGACCGCCTGGGCACCGCCCACGGTGAACACCCGGTCGACGCCGGCGATGCAGGCGGCAGCCAGCACCAGCTCGTTGACCTCGCCACGCGGGGTCGGCACCACCATCACCACCTCGGTGACACCCGCGACCTTGGCCGGAATGGCGTTCATCAGCACCGACGAAGGGTACGACGCCTTGCCGCCCGGCACGTACAGGCCCGCGCGATCCAGCGGGGTGACCTTCTGCCCCAGCACGGTGCCGTCGGCCTCGGTGTACTGCCAGGAATCCTGCTTCTGCCGCTCGTGGTAGATGCGCACGCGGTTGGCGGCTTTTTCCAGGGCTTCACGCTGGGTCGGGGTGATGCGGGTCAGGGCCAGTTCCAGGCGCTCGCGGCCCAGGATCAGGTCGTCGATGGTCTTGGCATCGACGCCATCGAAACGCTGGGTGAATTCCACCAGCGCCGCATCGCCACGCTCGCGCACGGCCTTGATGATGTCGAGCACGCGCTGATTGACCGCGTCATCGGACACACTTTCCCAGCTCAGCAGATGATCCAGATGTCGGGCGAAATCCGGGTCAGCAGCGTTGAGACGGGCAATTGCAGTGGACACGGTCATGGCGAGGGCCTCGATTATTAGCGAATGCTCAGGCGCCCTAGGCTACCAGTCGATCCGCGCGGGCACCCGAGAAAAGTGGCTGTGACGCGGACAGACGGGCGCGGCTGCGAAAGCCGCGCACAGAAGGTAGTGAGTTAGCCGCGGTGTCGCGACTCGACCGCCTGGCGAAGGGTGTCGATCAGGCTCTGGATGCGGGCGTGCTGCATCTTCATCGATGCCTTGTTGACCACCAGGCGCGAGCTGATCGTGGCGATCAGGTCCTGGGGCTCAAGGCCGTTGGCACGCAGGGTATTGCCGGTGTCGACCACGTCGATGATCTTGTCGGCGAGGTTGATCAGCGGGGCCAGTTCCATCGAGCCGTACAGCTTGATGATGTCGACCTGGCGGCCCTGCTCGGCGTAGTAACGCTTGGCAACGTTGACGAACTTGGTGGCCACGCGCAGGCGCCCCTTGGGCTCCGGTGCACCGACCACGCCGGCGGTCATCAACTTGCAGCGGGCGATCTGCAGGTCCAGCGGCTCGTACAGGCCCTGGCCGCCGTACTCCATCAGCACGTCCTTGCCTGCCACGCCCAGGTCGGCGGCACCATGCTCGACATAGGTCGGCACGTCGGTGGCACGCACGATCAGCAGGCGCACGTCGTCCTGCGTGGTGGGGATGATCAGCTTGCGGCTCTTGTCCGGATTCTCGGTCGGCACGATACCGGCCTCGGCCAGCAACGGCAGGGTATCGTCGAGGATGCGGCCTTTGGAAAGCGCGATGGTCAACATTGGAACGTCGGTCCTTAAGCGGCTACTGCCGGCCGGGCCTGGGCCCGACCGCATACAATTCGTGTGTGGGAGCGGGCCGCGGCACCGGCGAAACCGGTACCGCAGCCCGCTCCCAGGCAGATGACTAGCCCGGTACGCGACGGATCTTCGCGCCCAGCATCTGCAGTTTTTCTTCGATGCACTCGTAACCACGGTCGATGTGGTAGATGCGGTCGATCAGGGTATCGCCATCGGCGACCAGGGCCGACAGCACCAGGCTGGCCGAAGCCCGCAGGTCGGTGGCCATGACCGGGGCGCCCTTGAGGGACGGCACGCCGGTAACGATGGCGGTATTGCCTTCGACCTGGATCTGCGCGCCCATGCGGTGCATTTCGTACACGTGCATGAAGCGGTTTTCGAAGATTGTCTCGATGACAGCGCCAGTGCCTTCGGCAATGGCGTTGAGCGAGATGAACTGCGCCTGCATGTCGGTCGGGAAGGCCGGGTACGGGGCGGTGCGCAGGTTGACGGCCTTGGGCCGCTTGCCGTGCATGTCCAGCTCGATCCAGTCTTCACCGGTGGTGACGTCGGCACCGGCTTCCTTGAGCTTTTCCAGCACCGCTTCAAGGATGGTCGGGTCGGTGTCCTTGACCTTGACGCGGCCACCGGTCACGGCAGCGGCAACCAGGTAGGTACCGGTCTCGATACGGTCCGGCATGACGCGGTAGTTGGCCGAGTGCAGGCGCTCGACGCCATCGATGGTGATGGTGTCGGTGCCAGCGCCCTGGACCTTGGCGCCCATGGCGATCAGGAAGTTGGCCAGGTCGACCACTTCCGGCTCGCGCGCGGCGTTCTGCAGCACGCTGCGGCCCTTGGCCAGGGCAGCGGCCATCATGATGTTCTCGGTACCGGTGACGCTGACGGTATCGAAGAAGAACTGCGCGCCACGCAGGCCGCCTTCAGGCGCCTGGGCCTTGATGTAGCCGCCTTCCACTTCGATTTGCGCACCCATGGCCTCGAGGCCGCGGATGTGCAGGTCGACCGGACGCGAACCGATGGCACAGCCGCCTGGCAGGGCCACTTCGGCCTTGCCGAAGCGCGCGACCATGGGGCCGAGCACCAGGATCGAGGCGCGCATGGTCTTGACCAGCTCGTAGGGGGCGACCAGGGTCTTGATGGTGCGCGGGTCGATCTCCACCGCCAGCTTCTCGTCGATCACAGGCTCGATGCCCATGCGCCCGAACAGCTCGATCATGGTGGTGATGTCGTGCAGGTGTGGCAGGTTGCCCACGGTGACCGGGCCATCGGCCAGCAGGGTCGCCGCCAGAATCGGCAGGGCCGCGTTCTTCGCGCCCGAAATGCGGATCTCGCCGTCGAGGCGAGCGCCGCCAGTAATAATCAGTTTGTCCATTGGAGTCTCGCCGCCAAGTTGGCTCAGGTGCGCTCAGCCCAGGCTGCGCTGCTGAAAAATTTCATGGTTACCGCATGGATGCTGCCATTGGCGATCCAGGGATTCAGGTGAGCATAGATTGCCTGCTGGCGCTTGACCGGGCTCAGGCCAGCCAGTTCATCGCTGATCACGTTCAACTGGAAGTTGCAGCCTTCGCCTTCAACTTCGACCCGGGATCCCGGCAATTTTTCTTCAAGGAAGCTCTTAACTTCTACGGCCTGCATGCTCAACCTCAATCGGCGCCCGATGCGCACGGGTCGGCCATCATACAAAAAAGCCCCTCGCCTGCGAAGCCCACCGAGTGGGCGCGCTGACCGAGGGGCCTCCATCAGTGACGAGCCATCAGCTCGCCAGTACTTCATCGAGGTCATAGACCCCGGCAATTTCCCGCATATCGTCCGGCATGCCGCGCACTTCGCAGACCTTGCCTGCCGCCTGGGCGTCACGGATGAACGCCAGCAGCAGCGAAAGGCCAACGCTGGACGACTTCTCGACCGACGAGCAATCGAGCACCAGCTGCGTTTCGCGGGCCGCGGCGATCAACGCCCTGCCCTGCTTGCGCAAGGCCGGGCCGCTGCGGTAGTCCAGCACGCCGGCCAGGCGCAGCACGCCCGGCTCGGCCATGCTTACACCGGCCTCGCTCATTTCACTTCCTTCTCGGGAGAGTTGTCGGCAGCCTGCTTGGCCTTGGCCACTTCGCCGGCCCAGCCGTCGATGGTCTTGTCCAGGTCGTTGCCATTGCGCTGCATGGCGTCGGCGAACTGGTCGCGGAACAGCTTGCCGATGTTGATGCCGTTGACGATCACGTTACGCACCTTCCACTCGCCACCGAGGTTCTCCAGGGTGTACTGCACCGGGTAGACGGCACCGTTGTTGCCGGTGACCTTCATGCCGACGCTGGCGCGCTTGCCATCATCGGCCTTGGCCGGATCGACGACGATGCCCTGGTTGTTGTACTCGAGCAGGGCGTTGCCATAGAACTGCATCAGGCTGCGCTTGAAGTTTTCCTGGAAGCGCTGCATCTGCGCAGGCGTGGCCTTGCGCGAATACTTGACGGTCATGATGCTCTTGGAAATGCCGTCGGCATCGACCACCGGGCCGAGGATGCGGTTGAGCGCATCGTAGAATGCCTGCGGGTTGCTCTTGTACTGTTCCTTGTTGGCCTTCAGATCCCCGAGCAGCTCGTTGGTAGTGCTCTGCACCACGTCATGGGGCGATTGCGCTGCCAGGGTCAGCAGGGGGAAGGCCGCCAGCAGGACCAGCAGGCCACGTCGCAAGATCGAAATCATGGAAACTCCTTAATTAGCCGGTTGCGCTTCTTTCGGTTCCTTGCCAACGGTGTTGAGCAGGAACTTGCCAATCAGATCTTCCAGCACCAGGGCAGACTGGGTGTCATGGATGGTTGCACCGTCCTTGAGCACCTCTTCTTCGCCGCCCACGCTGATGCCGATGTACTTCTCGCCAAGCAAGCCGGCGGTCAGGATCGAGGCAGTGGAGTCGGTCGGCAAGTTGTCCACCGACTTGTCCAGCTGCAGCGTCACCCGACCGGTGTAGGAATCACGGTCCAGATCGATGGCGGTGACCTTGCCGATCGTCACGCCGGCCATGGTCACTTTAGCTCTGACCGTCAAACCGGCGATATTGTCGAAGTAAGCATAAACTTTGTAGGTATCGCTGCTCGGGCTGGCCGACAGCCCGCTGACACGCAGGGCCAGCAGCAGCAGCGCCAGGATCCCGGCCAGGAGGAACAGGCCGACACCGATTTCCAGGGTGCGGTTTTGCATCAGAAATCTCCAAACATCAAGGCGGTCAGAATAAAGTCCAGACCCAGTACTGCCAATGAGGCATAGACCACGGTCTTGGTGGTGGCACGGCTGATCCCCTCTGAGGTGGGCTCACAGTCATACCCCTGGAATACGGCGATCCAGGTCGTGACGAAGGCGAATACCAGGCTCTTGATCAAGCCGTTGAGCACATCGTCGGTGAAGGAAACGCTGTTCTGCATGTTGGCCCAGAACGAGCCTTCGTACACACCCAGCCAGTCCACCGCGACCCACGAGCCGCCCCAGATGCCGACCACGCTGAAGATCAGCGCCAGCAACGGCAGGGAAATGAAACCGGCCCACAGGCGTGGCGCGATGATGTACTTGAGCGGGTCGACGCCGATCATCTCGAGGCTCGACAGCTGCTCGGTCGACTTCATGTTGCCGATCTCGGCGGTCAAGGCGGAACCGGCACGCCCGGCGAACAGCAGCGCGGTCACCACCGGCCCCAGCTCGCGCAGCAGGGTCAGGGCGACCATCTGGCCGACCGCCTGCTCGGAACCGTACTTGGTCAGGATGCTGTAGCCCTGCAGGGCCAGCACCATGCCGATGAACACACCGGACACGGCGACGATCGCCAGCGACAGCACGCCCACCGAGTACAGCTGCTTGGTCAGCAGCTGGAAGCCGCCACCGATGCCGCCGCGGCCGACCAGCGCATGGAACAGGAACAGGCAGGAACGCCCGAGCACTGCCAGTACGTCGATGGCCGAGCGACCGAGCAGGCGGATACGTTCGAGTAGGGATTTTCTACGCATCAACGCGCCCCCAGCAGATCGGCGCGGTAGTCAGGCGCAGGGAAGTGGAATGGCACCGGGCCGTCCGGGTCGCCTTTCATGAACTGGCGAATGCGCGGATTGTCCGAGCCCATCAGCTCGTCGGGGGTGCCTTGGCCCAGCACCTGGCCATCACCGACCACGTAGATGTAGTCGGCGATGCTGGCGGTTTCCGCCAGGTCGTGGGAGACCACGATGCTGGTGATGCCCAGGGCATCGTTGAGCAGACGGATCAGACGCACCAGCACGCCCATGGCGATCGGGTCCTGGCCGACGAACGGTTCGTCGTACATGAGGATCTGCGGATCCAGCGCGATCGCCCTGGCCAGCGCCACGCGGCGCTTCATGCCACCGGACAGCTCATCGGGCATCAGGTCGATGGCGCCGCGCAGGCCCACGGCCTGCAGCTTCATCAGCACGATGTCGCGGATCATCTCGTCCGAAAGCTGGGTATGCACCCGCAGCGGGAAGGCGACGTTCTCGAACACATCGAGGTCGGTGAACAGCGCGCCGCTCTGAAACAGCACGCCCATCTGCTTGCGCGCGTCGAACAGATCGCTGCGCGACAGGCTCGGCAGGTTCTGCCCGGCCACCCATACTTCGCCGCTGGACGGGCGCAGCTGTGCCCCCATCAAACGCAGCAGTGTCGTCTTGCCGCAACCCGACGGCCCCATGATGCCGGTGACCTTGCCACGCGGGATGCGTATGTCGACATTGCTGAAAATGCTGCGCGAACCGCGCTTGAAGGTGACTCCCTTCAACTCGACCGCGTAGGCGCTATCCACACTCATCTAGACTCCTTGCTAGTGCAGCCTCGTCCTAATGGACGCCGGCCCCCTTCATGAAGGCACACGCGCCCCTGACGGGCCGAATAGCGGCGAACTATAGCACCGCTCACAGTGCGTCCCCAAGGCCATGGAACGTGTCGTTCAGGCCAATGACAGACTTTGGTGACATTTGTTACAGCAATCGAAAGGATGAGGCTTTCTTCCATTGCGGCTATAATCGCCGCCTTTTCATCAGACATCGTTTTCCACACATGAGCCAATCCAGCGAGCTGATCCAATCCGCCCAGCGCACCCTGCGCCTTGAACTCGAGGCCGTCGAGGGCCTGATGGCCCGCATCGACGCCAATTTCGTCAAGGCGTGCGAGCTGATCCTGGCAAGCAAAGGCCGCGTCGTGGTCGTGGGCATGGGCAAGTCCGGGCACATCGGCAACAAGATCGCCGCGACCCTGGCCAGCACCGGCACGCCGGCGTTCTTCGTGCACCCGGCCGAAGCCAGCCACGGCGACATGGGCATGATCACCCGCGACGACGTCATTCTCGCCCTGTCCAACTCGGGCAGCACCGCGGAGATCGTCACCCTGCTGCCGCTGATCAAGCGTCTCGGCATCCAGCTCATCAGCCTCACCGGCAACCCCGATTCGCCCCTGGCCCTGGCCGCCGAGGTCAACCTCGACGCCCGGGTCGCCCAGGAAGCCTGCCCGCTGAACCTGGCACCGACGTCTTCGACCACCGCCTCGCTGGTGCTGGGCGACGCGCTGGCCATCGCCCTGCTCGAGGCACGCGGCTTCACCGCCGAGGATTTCGCCTTCTCGCACCCCGGCGGCGCCCTGGGCCGGCGCCTGCTGCTCAAGGTCGAGAACGTGATGCACGCTGGCGACGAACTGCCAAAGGTGCAACGCGGCACGCTGCTCAAGGACGCGCTGCTGGAAATGTCCCGCAAGGGCCTGGGCATGACCGTGGTGCTGGAGAAGGACGGCAAGCTGGCCGGGATCTTCACCGACGGCGACCTGCGCCGCAGCCTGGACCGCAGCATTGATGTGCACACCACCCTGATTGACCAGGTAATGACCGTGCACGGCAAGACTGCCCGCGCCGACATGCTCGCGGCCGAAGCGCTGAAGATCATGGAAGACCACAAGATCAGCGCCCTGGTGGTGGTGGACAAGCACGACCACCCGACCGGCGCCTTGAACATGCACGACCTGCTGCGCGCCGGCGTGATGTAAGGAGAACCCTGCAAATGACCCAGGATCTGCTGCAACGCGGCAAAGCCATCAAACTCGCGGTTTTCGATGTCGACGGCGTGCTCACCGACGGGCGCCTGTACTTTCTCGAGGACGGCAGCGAGTTCAAGACCTTCAACACCCTCGACGGCCACGGCATCAAGATGCTCATGGCCTCGGGCGTGACCACCGCGATCATCAGCGGGCGCAAGACCCCGGTGGTCGAGCGCCGGGCGAAGAACCTCGGCATCCCGCACCTGTTCCAGGGCCGCGAGGACAAAATGGTGGTGCTCGACGGCCTGCTCGCCGAACTGGGCCTAAGCTATGAACAGGTCGCCTATCTGGGCGACGACCTGCCCGACCTGCCGGTGATTCGCCGGGTGGGCCTGGGCATGGCGGTGGCCAACGCCGCGCCGTTCGTTCGCCAGCACGCCCACGGCGTGACCCAGGCGCGCGGTGGCGAAGGCGCCGCCCGCGAGTTCTGCGAACTGATCATGCAGGCCCAGGGTACCCTGGACGCTGCCAACGCCCATTACCTTTAAGGCCGACCATGTTCAGCAAGAAAGCCCGCAACATTGTGCTGCTCGCGCTGATCGCCGCCCTGCTGGTGGCGATCGGCTACTGGAATGTCAGCCCGGAGAGCTTCCTCGACAAGCCGGTGGCAGAGGTCGACGAAAGCGCCATCGACTACTACGCGACCAACGCCCACAGCCTGCAATTTCTACCCGATGGCAAGCTGCAGTACGAAATGACCGCCGACAAGGTCGAACACCTCAAGGCCAGCGAGGTCACACTGGTGACCACACCGGACCTGCACATGTACCGGGGCACCGAATACCCCTGGCACGTGCAGAGCGTTCGCGCCGAAGTCAGCCCCGACGGCAGCGAAGTCGAACTGATCGACCAGGTGCGCGTGGCCCGCACTGACGAAAAACAGCGCGAAACCATCATTACCAGCTCGCGCATGACCGTATTCCCACAGAAGCAATATGCGCAGACCGAGCAAGCCGTTAGAATCGACGGCGCCGGTGGCACGACCACGGGCAAGGGAATGAAAGCGTATTTGAAAGAAGGCAGGATGGACCTGCTTTCTAACGTAAGAGGACAGTATGAGGCTCGTTAAAACCCTCCCCCTTTTGCTCAGCCTGAGCGCAGCACTGGGAAGCGCGAGCGCCTTCGCCCTGCCGACCGACCGTGACCAGCCGATCCGCATCCAGGCCGACAACGCTCACCTGGACGACAAGCAAGGCGTGGCCACCTACACCGGTGACGTGATCATCACCCAAGGCTCCATGATGATCAAAGGCAACACCGTGACCATGACCCGCGCCGCCAACGGCGACATCGACGTGGTCACCTCGGTGGGCAACCTGGCCTATTTCGAGCAGCAGCAGAGCACCGCCAAGCCCGACAAGATGAAAGGCTGGGCGATCACCATCCAGTACCAGGCGCAGAAGGACACGGTGATTCTCACCGACCGCGCCAAGGTCGAGAACGAAGGCAACACCACCGAAGGCGAGAAGATCGTCTACAACACCAAGTCCCAGGTGGCGACCGCCGGTCGTGGCGGCAACGTCACTGCACCACGTCAGCGCATCGACATGGTGATCCAGCCGAAGAAGAAGGCCGAGTAAATGGCAACCCTCAAAGCCCAGCACCTGGCCAAGAGCTACAAAGGGCGGCAAGTCGTGCGCGACGTCAGCCTGTCGATCGACAGCGGGCAGATCGTCGGCCTGCTCGGCCCCAACGGCGCCGGCAAGACCACCTGCTTCTACATGATCGTCGGCCTGGTCCAGGCCGACCAGGGCCGGGTGCTGATCGACAGCCTCGATGTCAGCCACCAGCCCATGCACGGCCGCGCCCGCGCCGGCATCGGCTACCTGCCGCAGGAAGCCTCGATCTTCCGCAAGCTGTCGGTGGCCGACAACATCATGGCGATTCTCGAGACGCGCAAGGAACTCGACCGCGAGGGCCGGCGCAAGGAACTGGAAAGCCTGCTGCAGGAATTCCACATCAGCCACATCCGCGACAACCTCGGCATGAGCCTCTCCGGTGGTGAACGCCGCCGAGTCGAGATTGCCCGCGCACTGGCGACAGCGCCCAAGTTCATCCTGCTGGACGAACCCTTTGCCGGCGTCGACCCGATCTCCGTGGGCGACATCAAGCAGATCATCCACCACCTCAAGGCCAAGGGCATCGGTGTGCTGATCACCGACCACAACGTCCGTGAAACCCTGGATATCTGCGAAACCGCGTACATCGTCAACGATGGCCAGCTGATCGCCGAGGGCGATGCCGAAACCATCCTGGCCAACGACCTGGTCAAGGAAGTGTACCTGGGCCACGAGTTCCGCCTCTGAGCCAAGGTATGCCTGGAGCACTGCAATTGGTCCTTGACGGGGCTTAAGTTGTTACAGTGCTCTAGGCAAACGCTACAATTTAAGGCATAAAACTTGCTTGAATTTGGCGCTCCGGCGCCCTCGTGTAGTGGATGGCGCATGCGCGCCGGCGAACAAGGTATTTAGCCCCTGCCATGAAACCATCGCTCGTCCTAAAAATGGGCCAGCAACTGACGATGACCCCGCAGTTGCAACAGGCCATTCGCCTACTTCAGCTTTCCACCCTGGACCTGCAGCAGGAAATCCAGGAAGCGCTGGAGTCCAATCCGATGCTCGAACGTCAGGAAGACGGCGACGACTTCGACAACAGCGACCCGATGGCCGACAACGCCGAGAACAAGCCGGTTGCCGAAGCCCAGGACAACAGCTTCCAGGAAAGCACCAGCAGTGCCGAAACCCTGGAAGACGGTGAGTGGAACGAGCGAATCCCCAACGAGCTCCCGGTCGACACGGCCTGGGAAGACATCTACCAGACCAGCGCCAGCAGCCTGCCGAGCAACGATGACGACGAGTGGGACTTCACCACCCGCACATCGGCCGGCGAGAGCCTGCAAAGCCACCTGCTGTGGCAACTGAACCTGGCGCCGATGTCCGACACCGACCGGCTGATCGCCGTGACCCTGATCGACAGCATCAACGGCCAGGGCTACCTCGAAGACACCCTCGAAGAGATTTGCGCAGGCTTCGACCCGGAGCTGGATATCGAGCTCGACGAAGTCGAGGCGGTGCTGCACCGCATCCAGCAGTTCGAGCCCGCCGGTGTCGGCGCGCGCAACCTGGGTGAATGCCTGCTGCTGCAGCTGCGCCAGCTGCCTGCCAGCACGCCGTGGATGAGCGAGGCCCAGCGCCTGGTCAGCGACTTCATCGACCTTCTCGGCAGCCGCGACTACAGCCAGCTGATGCGCCGCATGAAGCTCAAGGAAGACGAGCTGCGCCAGGTCATCGAACTGGTACAGAGCCTCAACCCGCGCCCGGGTTCGCAGATCGAATCGAGCGAGCCAGAATACGTGGTGCCGGACGTGATCGTGCGCAAGGACAGCGAACGCTGGCTGGTCGAGCTGAACCAGGAAGCGATCCCGCGCCTGCGGGTCAACCCCCAGTACGCAGGCTTCGTGCGCCGCGCCGACACCAGCGCCGACAACACCTTCATGCGCAACCAGCTGCAAGAGGCGCGCTGGTTCATCAAGAGCCTGCAGAGCCGCAATGAAACGCTGATGAAGGTGGCCACGCAGATCGTCGAGCATCAGCGCGGCTTCCTCGACCACGGCGACGAGGCGATGAAACCGTTGGTGCTGCACGATATCGCCGAAGCGGTCGGTATGCACGAGTCCACCATTTCGCGGGTGACCACGCAGAAATACATGCACACCCCCCGTGGCATCTACGAGCTGAAGTACTTTTTCTCCAGCCACGTCAGCACCGCCGAAGGTGGAGAATGCTCGTCCACGGCGATCCGCGCGATCATCAAGAAACTGGTTGCGGCGGAAAATCAGAAAAAGCCATTGAGTGACAGCAAGATCGCTGGTTTACTGGAGGCACAAGGCATCCAGGTAGCCCGTCGCACCGTCGCCAAGTACCGCGAGTCCCTCGGCATCGCACCGTCGAGCGAGCGCAAGCGACTGATGTAGCCCCTGGGTGTGCCACAGCGTTTGTGGGGCAGGTGCAATACCTGCCTCTTTATGCACGGGCAACAAAGGAGAAGCTGTATGCAAGTCAATATCAGTGGACAGCATGTAGAAGTCACCCCACCGCTGCGCGACTACGTGCTTGCAAAGCTGGCGCGGCTGGAGAGTCACTTCGACAAGATCACCAACGTGCAGGTCATCATGAAGGTCGACAAACTGCAGCAGAAGATCGAAGCGACCCTGCAGTATCCCGGCGGCGAAGCGGTTGCCAATGCGGAACACGAAGACATGTATGCAGCGATCGACGCCTTGGCCGACAAGCTCGACCGCCAACTGAAAAAACACAAGGAAAAACAGCAGAGCTTGCTGCAAGGTCAAGCCGCCCGCTGATCCCCCTCATCCATGATCCGACTTGAAACCATCCTGACCCCCGGCCGTTCCCTGGTGAACGTGCCGGGCGTCAGCAGCAAAAAACGCGCGCTGGAAACCATCGCCACTGCGGTCCACCGCGAAGTCCCCGAGCTTGATGAGCAAGATCTCTTCGAGAAGCTGATTGCTCGCGAAAAACTGGGCTCCACCGGTTTCGGCAATGGCATAGCCATTCCGCACTGCCGGCTCAAGGGCTGCGAAACCCCGGTCAGCGCCCTGCTCCACCTAGCTGCTCCCATCGATTTCGACGCCATCGACGGTGCGCCCGTGGACTTGCTGTTCGTCCTGCTGGTGCCCGAGGCCGCCACCGATGCCCATCTGGAACTGCTGCGCCAGATTGCCAGCATGCTCGATCGCAAGGAAGTTCGCGAGCGCCTGCGTGCTGCACACAGCAGCGAGGCCCTGTACCAGGTTGTCCTGGACGCACAGAACGAGCACTGAACATGCGCCTGATCATCGTCAGCGGCCGGTCCGGCTCCGGCAAGAGTACCGCCCTCGATGTGCTGGAAGACAACGGCTATTACGTCATCGACAACCTGCCAGCCGGCCTGCTGCCGCAACTGGCGGAGAACGCGCTGATCAACACCGAGCTGTTGCAGCCCAAAGTCGCCGTCTCGATCGATGCACGCAACCTGCCAAGCCACCTGTCACGCTTCCCCGAACTGCTTGCCGAAGCCCGCGGCCGCCACATCAAGTGTGATGTGCTGTTCCTCGATGCCGACGAAGAGACGCTGCTCAAGCGTTTCTCAGAAACCCGCCGTCGCCACCCGCTGACCAACGCCGACCGTTCGCTGGCCGAGGCTATCCGTGTGGAAAGCGAGTTGCTGGGGCCGATCGCCGACCTTGCCGACCTCAAGATCGACACCACCAGCCTCAACCTCTATCAGCTGCGCGACACGATCAAGCTGCGCCTGCTCAATCAACCCGAGCCTGGCACTGCATTTCTGGTCGAGTCGTTCGGCTTCAAGCGCGGCATGCCGGTCGATGCCGACCTGGTATTCGACGTGCGCTGCCTGCCCAACCCGTACTGGAAGCCCGAGCTGCGCGAGCATTCCGGGCTCGAACAGCCGGTCATGGATTACCTTGCCGCCCAGCCGGACGTGGAAGAAATGTTCAACGACATTTCCAGCTACCTGCTCAAATGGCTGCCCCGCTTTGCCGCCAGCAACCGCGCCTATGTCACCATCGCCATCGGCTGCACCGGCGGTCATCACCGCTCGGTCTACATCACCGAACGCCTAGGCCAGCTGTTGCAACAGTCCCTGAAAAACGTCCAGGTCCGCCACCGCGACCTCTAGCCCACAGGATCCGCCCCACGATGCCCGCCCGCGAAATCACCATCATCAACAAGCTGGGGCTGCACGCCCGAGCGGCCGCCAAGTTCGTTGGCGTGGCCGGGCGCTTCCCTTGCCAGGTGCGGGTGGGGCGCGCACCCGACAAGCTGGTGGACGGCAAGAGCATCATGGCCGTGATGATGCTCGCGGCAGGCAAAGGCACCCAGGTGCACCTGCACACCGAGGGTGAGCAGGACAGTGAAGCGCTGGATGCACTGGTGGCGTTGATCAACAACTACTTCGACGAAGGCGAGTAAGCCGCCTCGAACCGCGCCGGCATCAAGGCCGGCGCAGCCCACTCAAGACATCGCGGTATCCATCACCATCATCAGGCAAAAGCCGACGCACAGCCCCAGGCTGGCCAACCGGTGATGCCCATTGCTGCGCGACTCGGGAATGATCTCCTGGGTGACCACCAGCAGCATCGCCCCCGCCGCACAGGCCAGGCCCAGTGGCAGCAGCAATTCGGCGACATTCACCAGCCAGGCGCAAAGCACCGCCGCCAGCGGCTCCACCAGCCCTGAAGCAGCGCCGATCAGAAACGCCTTGAACCGCGGCATCCCCGCCCCCGCCAGCACCAGCGCAATCACCAGGCCCTCGGGCACATCCTGCAGGGCAATGCCCATCGCCAGGCTGTCGGCATCGGCCATGCCGCCCCCTGCGGAAACGCCGATGGCCATGCCTTCGGGAATGTTATGGGCAATGATGGCAATCACGAACATCCAGATCCGCGCCGCGATCACCGGTTGCTGCGCGGTGCCGACCAACGCCTCGGGCGATGCACCGGACACCTTCAGGTCGACCACGAACAGGCACAACGCCCCGAACAGCAAGCCGAAGCTGATCAGCCCACCCGCGCCCCACGGGCTGAAACCGATGGACTGGGCAGCCTCGAGCCCTGGGATGATCAGGGAAAACGCAGTGGCCGCCAGCATCACCCCGGCGCCGAAGCCCAGCAAGGTGTCAGCCAGGGCCACCGGCATGTTGCGAATCACCAACACCGGTACCGCACCCAGCGCCGTGCCCAGCGCACACACCGCGCCCCCCTCGAGGGCGCGCAGCATGCGTGGGTCCAGGTCCAGCCAGGCAATGCCCCGCGCCACCAGCAAGGCCGTGCCGACCAACAGCAGCAGCGTGCCTATGGCCAGGCGAAACAGGCGCACACTCCCGACAGACATCACCTCCGCGCGCATACCGGTTCGGCTCACTTCAATGCTTCAAGGTAACGACGTTCCACCTGCGCCCAATCGATGACGTTGTAGAAGGCACCGATGTATTCCGGACGACGGTTCTGGTACTTCAGGTAGTAGGCATGTTCCCAGACATCCAGGCCGAGAATCGGTGTGTTGCCGTGCATCAACGGGCTGTCCTGGTTGCCGCTGCTTTCCACCACCAGCGCCTTTTGCGGGGTAAC
Source organism: Pseudomonas sp. NPDC087029 (assembly GCF_044745345.1). Lineage (NCBI taxonomy): Bacteria > Pseudomonadati > Pseudomonadota > Gammaproteobacteria > Pseudomonadales > Pseudomonadaceae > Pseudomonas > Pseudomonas sp. NPDC087029. Next base: position 504,656 of record NZ_JBIVAB010000003.1, read on the forward strand.
GCTCAGCCACGCCCAGCCACTGCCGAAGCGCGTCAGCGCGGCCTTGGTGAACGCCTCCTTGAAGGCCTCGAAGCCACCCAGTTCGGCGTCGATGGCCTTGGCCACCTGCCCTTGCGGCTGGCCGCCGCCGTGGGGCGACATGATGGTCCAGAACAGCGAGTGGTTGGCATGGCCGCCACCATGGTTGGTGACCGCGCCGCGCAGGTTTTCCGGCAGCTGCTTGACCGCCCCGACCAGCTTTTCAACCGGCCACTCGGCCCATTCGGTGCCTTCCACGGCCGCGTTCAGGCCATTGACGTAGGTCTGGTGATGCTTGGTGTGGTGGATCTCCATGGTCTGGGTATCGATGTGCGGTTCCAGCACGTTGTAGGCATAGGGCAACGCAGGCAAGGTATGGGGCATGTCAATGGATTCCGTAGACAGGGGGTCGGGGTGCCACATGCGCCTGGGCGGCCAATTCACTGGCCCCCGGCGCGTGGCGATTGAGCAAGCGCTCGGTACGCGGGTACTGGCCGTATTCGGCGATGAAACTCAGCAACTCGGTGTAGGTGCGTCCGCTGTGGCGCAGCGCGGCATCCCGCAGCGCCTGCGCCAGGCGCGCGTCCTGGCTGGCCTGCAGCAGGCGCTGATGGGCAGCGCACAGGTAGTCCGCGCTTTCGTGGGGCTGGTTCAGGCGCAGGTGCAGGTCGGCCAGGTTGTGGTGGGCGATGACGAATGCCGCCACCGCTTCGTCGACGTCATGCCAGCGCTCGAACAGCACCTGGGCCAGGGCCAGGGCTTGCAGGTAGAGTTCCCGCGCATCCACCAGCTCGCCCTGTTCGAACAGGCGATTGGCGGCTTGTGTGGTGCGTTTCCAGTGCTGCATGGCGTGTCTCCTGGGCGCTGGCCGGTCAGATGCCGCCAGCGGTGAGTTTTTCCGGGTCGAGCAGCGCCTCGAGCTGGTCACGCGACAGGTCGGTGTGCTCAAGGGCCACGTCGATGATCGGCCGGCCCTGCTGGTAGGCGGTCTTGGCGATTTCGGCGGCCTTGAGGTAGCCGATGATCGGGTTCAGTGCCGTGACCAGGATCGGGTTGCGCGCCAGGGCTTCCTTGAGCTTGCCTTCGTTGACCTTGAAGCTGGCGATGGCCTTGTCGGCGAGCAGGCGGCTGGCGTTGGCCATCAGCTCGATGCTTTCCAGCAGGTTGCGGGCAATGACCGGCAGCATCACGTTGAGCTCGAAGTTGCCTGACTGGCCGGCAATGGCGATGGTCGCGTCGTTGCCGATCACCTGTGCGGCCACCATGGCGGTGGCCTCCGGGATCACCGGGTTGACCTTGCCCGGCATGATCGAAGAGCCCGGCTGCAGGCCTTGCAGCTCGATTTCACCCAGGCCCGCCAGCGGGCCGGAGTTCATCCAGCGCAAGTCGTTGGCGATTTTCATCAATGCCACGGCAGTGGTCTTGAGCTGGCCGGACAAGGCCACGGCGGTGTCCTGGGAGCCGATCAGGGCGAACAGGTTCTGCCCGGGCGTGAACTCGACCTGGGCCAGGGCGCTCAGCTGCTTGGCAAAGCCGGCAGCGAACTGCGGGTGGGCATTGATGCCGGTGCCCACGGCGGTGCCGCCCTGGGCCAGGGCCTGCAGGCTCGGCAGCGTGGCTTCGAGGTGCGCCTTGGCGCCGTTGACCTGTGCTGCCCAGCCATCGAGCACCTGGCTCATGCGCACCGGCATCGCATCCATCAGGTGGGTGCGGCCGGTCTTCACGTACTGATGCACCTGCGCCGATTTGCTTTCGATCACCTGCACCAGGTGGCGCAGCGCCGGCAGCAGTTGCTCATGCAGGGCCAGCGCGGCGCTGACGTGGATGGTGGTGGGGATGATGTCGTTGCTGCTCTGGCCGCAGTTGACGTGGTCGTTGGCGTTGACCGGCTCGCCGAGCACGCGGCTGGCCAAGGTGGCGATCACCTCGTTGGCGTTCATGTTGGAGCTGGTGCCGGAGCCTGTCTGGAACACATCCACCGGGAAGTGCTGGATGAAGTCTTCGCCCAGCAACTGCTCGACCGCCTTGACGATGGCCTGGCCCTGCCCTGGCGAAAGCTGCTCCAGCTCGACGTTGGCCTTGGCCGCGGCCGCCTTGGCCAGCAACAGCGCACGAATGAACTGGGCCGGCATTGGCTTGCCGCTGATCGGGAAGTTGTCGACCGCGCGCTGGGTCTGGGCACCGTACAGGGCCTGGGCCGGCACCTGCAGTTCGCCCATGCTGTCACGCTCGATACGGGTATCACTCATCATCAAATCCTTGCATCAGTTCATCGGGAGAAATCGACGGCAGCAACCGGCAATTGGCCAGTTGCAGGGCATAGGGTTGCCAGCGCTGGTTCTGTTCGCGGCGATCGAGGTTGCGCAGGTCGAGCAGCGGGCGCCAGGCCTGGTCCAGGCACAGGCAGCGCCAATGCCAGGGCAGCATGCGGTCGCAGGCGGTATCCAGGAGCAGGCGGAACGAGGTCAGCGCCACCGTCCATGACGAGGTTTCGGTGCAGCACACCAGGTAGCGGCCTTCGGCCAGGTAGTGCTCGATCAGGCGCGGCTCGTCGGGTTCGAGGGCGCAGCGGATGCGCCGGCTGAGCCAGCGCCAGTTTTCCAGGTAGGGCAGTTCGCGCAGGACGGGTTTCATGAACATCATCGCCAAGTTACTGGATAATGATATTCATTATTAAGTGATAAATAGAATCACTTCAAGAGGGGTGCGACGAAAGTAAAAAACCCGGCGCGAGGGCCGGGTTCTTTAAAACAGTCTATTTCTGTACCGGCCTCTTCGCGGGACGAGCCGGCTCCCACGGGTATCCCGCTACAGCGCAGAACCTGTGGGAGCAACTGTCTTCTTATGGAAGCTGGCCTTGCCGACGATGGGGCGCGTAGCGCCCCAGGCCCGGCTGTGCCGGGCATTGCTAGCAAGGCT